>NZ_JAMSGY010000003.1:0-432467 GCF_024608385.1 Paenarthrobacter sp. UW852 | reverse complement strand
GTTGTTCTTCTGCCAGCGCCAGTGGTCCTCGCACATCTGGTCCACCGTCTTGGTGGTGGACCAGCCGAGGTCGGCCAGGGCGGACGAAGCATCGGCCCAGAAGGCAGGGAGGTCGCCTGCGCGGCGGCCCGTGATTTCGTAGGGGATCGGCTGGCCAACGGCCTTCTCGAAGGAACGAAGCACCTCAAGGACGGAGGAACCCCGCCCGGAGCCGAGGTTCCAGCGGCGAACGCCTGCCCGTTCGGCAATGTAGTTCAGGGCTGCCACATGGCCGTCCGCGAGGTCCACCACGTGGATGTAATCGCGCTGTGCCGTGCCGTCAGGGGTGTCGTAGTCTCCGCCGAACACCATGAGCTTCTCGCGGCGTCCCACAGCTACCTGCGCAATGAATGGCACGAGGTTGTTGGGAATGCCTTGGGGGTCCTCGCCGATCCGGCCCGACGGGTGGGCGCCCACAGGGTTGAAATAGCGCAGCAGTGCGATATGCCAGCGGTCGTCCGCGTTGCCCAGGTCCGAGAGGATGTCCTCGATCTGTTCCTTGGTGCGGCCGTAAGGGTTGTTGGCTCCGATTTCCATCTTCTCGATGTAAGGGATGGGGTTGTGCTCGCCGTAAACGGTGGCGGAGGAGCTGAAAACGATCGAGCGGACGTCGTGCTTGTCCATGGCCCGGAGCAGGTTCAGCGTGCCCACAATGTTGTTGTAGTAATAGGCCAGTGGCTCCTGGACCGATTCGCCCACTGCCTTCAGCCCGGCGAAGTGGATCACGGCGTCGATCTGGTGCTGGTCGAAAACGGCCTCCACGGCCGGCTCGTCCACCAGGTCAACCTTGTGGAAGGCGGCACTCTTGCCGGTCAGCTCCGAGACCCGGCGGAGGGATTCCTCGCTGGAATTCACCAGGTTATCCAGCACGACGACGTCGTGCCCGGCTTCCTGAAGGGACAAAACGGTGTGCGAACCGATGTAGCCGGTGCCACCCGTGACAAGAATTTTCATGGTCCCTACGCTATCGGAAATCCAAGCCACGCCGCTCAGTGTTGAGGGGTGTGGAAGCGCGTTCGTGCTAAAAACAATTAGTGCCCAAAATTGTTGATGCCGAAGCCCGGCGCCAGGAAGTCGTCCACGCTGTTTTTCGGATCATTGCCAGTGATGGCCTGGAACGGGCGTCCCTGCGGGAAGTAGCCGATGAGGCGGGGCTGGCAGTGGGCTCGGTGCGCCACTACTTCGCCAGCAGCGACGAGCTGCTGGCGTTCTCTTTCGGCGCAGTGATCGACCGTATAGCCGGCAGGCTCGAGGCCGCACTCAGTGCAGTCGAAGCCGAGCCACCCGGAAGCCAGGAACAACACGTGGCCGTCCTGAACCTGCTCGGCCAATTCCTTCCCCTGGACGAAGAACTGGCCGTGGATGCCTGCGTCTGGATGGCCTTCCGCCATGCTGCACGCATCAAACCGGTGCTGGCCGCAGAAGCCGAGCGCAGCCACCGTACCGTAGCCGCCGTCGTCGGGCGTTTGATCATGGCGCTGAATCCCGGAGAAAGCGCCCAAGAAGGCCTCGTCACCGAGGCTGAGAGGCTCCTGGCCACCCTCGACGGTCTGTGCATGCATTCATTGCTCCAGCCGGAGTGGATGACCGCTGAAATGTGCAGCGACGTCCTCGCCGCCCACCTGCGTTCCTTGGAAGCGTCACCGGTATCCCGGTAGCCGGTTCCGCCCCCGCGAAGCAGTGGGTCCGGACCTCTACCGCCGGGGGTTAACGGGAATAGACTGGGACTTGTCGGGGACCTGCCAAAGGGAGGAAGTCGGATGCATGAGTCAGGCGGCCCGGGATGGCGCATCACCATGGATACTTCGGGGCCGATGCTCATTGCCTTGTACTTGCGTGACATTGCCGGTCTTGACGGTGCCGGCACGCCGCTGCTGTCCCATGCAGCGCCCAAGGTCCGGCACGCCGACCACAGCCACCTGACCTCGGATGTTGGGGGCATCCAGGCCCTCAAGACCGAGTGGGAGGCCTGGTGGGAAAGCCTGGTGAAGTCCTATCCCAAACCCGCATCTGAGCTGGCACCGCCAAGCTTCAAGGCGTTCGGGAATTCGCCTGCCCTCCAGCGCGTCCTCCAGGCCCATTTCGGCTCTGCCCTTGGTTGGGCAACGGACAGGATCGACGAGTACGCAGACCTGGAAGCAGCGCGCGAGGCAAATGGCGTCACCCACGTGCTGAACGAGATGGTGGAGGACAGGCTCCTGGAGGTCGGCAGGAGCTCCCGGGACTTCGAGCTCACCATCATCGAACTGCCACTCAGCGAACCCCGGGCCTGGTATCTGGAGCCCAACACCATGATCATGAGCCACCGGCTTTTGTCGGAGCCGGACGTGTTCCGCAGTTACGTCCAGCCGGTGGTGGAGCTCCTGGTCTGACCTACAGAAACTCAGGTGGTGGGGGCAGACACCGTGATGGTGACCGGTCCGGCTGGAGCCGCCGACGCTTGCCAGCCGTTGCGTTTCTCCCGGTTCCAGGTCTGGCCGGCAACATCGACTTGCGTGATGGACAGCGTCTTGGCATTCGCTACAGCCCAGTGAGCCACGGCCCAGGCCTGGGTTCCGCTGATATTCAGCTGCACCGTCCGGCCCTGAACGGTGGCCGGCTGGGTGCCGAACGCCGTCGAAAGTTCATCGACGACGGCGGCAGGGTCGCCTGCCGCTTCGGGCATGCGCAATTCGCAGCTCAATGATGACTCCGAGTGCCCGGTCAGCGCCGACGCGAAGGCGCGGCCCATCGGTTCATGCTGAGCGTAGGCGCGTGGGAATGCCGAACGCTGGACCGCTTGCGCGGCTTGGGTGATCTCCATGGTTTCGAAGCCGGGCACTTTGACCAGCCCGTCATAGAACGCGTTGGTTGCATACACGGGGTCCATCACTTGGGCTTCCGTGCCCCATCCCTGCGAGGGCCGCTGCTGGAACAGGCCGCGGGAGTCGGGACCGGCGTCGTCACCGTAGTTGATGTTGCGAAGCCTGGATTCCTGCATGGCCGTGGCGAGGGCGATGCTCGCGGCACGCGGGGGAAGTCCGCGCCTGACGGAGATCGCGGAAATAAGCGAAGCGTTGGCTGCCTGGTCCGTGGCGAGCTCGTGGCTGTCAGAACCTACGACGGCGACGCAGCGCTCCGTGACCAGGGTCTCGGAGCGCTGCAGTACAGCCACGATCGCGTAGATTGCCCCTGCTATGAGGGCCAAGGCCAGCACCGCAACGATGGCGCGGCGGAACCGGCGCACGGATTTCCTCCTGCTAGTTGGCGTGAAGTGCCTCGTTCAGTTCCACCGTCTGGCCCTTGCGGGGAAGGACTTCCACGCCGCCGGTGGTGGAGTTGCGACGGAACAGCAGGTTGGGAACGCCGGAGAGTTCCACGGCCTTGATGATGGTGCTGGTGTCCTCGCCGTTCTCGTCCTTGGGCCCCGGCACGCGAACCCGGGTGCCGGCGGTGACGTACAGGCCGGCTTCAACCACGGAGTCATCGCCGATGCTGATGCCTACGCCGGAGTTGGCGCCCAGCAGGACGCGCTCACCCAGTGCGATCTTTTCCTTGCCGCCACCGGAGAGGGTGCCCATGATGGAGGCTCCGCCGCCAACGTCGGTGCCGTCGCCGGCGACCACGCCAGCGGAGATGCGGCCCTCGACCATGGAGGTGCCCAGAGTGCCGGCGTTGAAGTTCACGAAGCCCTCGTGCATCACGGTGGTGCCTTCGGCCAGGTGGGCGCCGAGGCGGACACGGTCGGCGTCGGCGATGCGCACGCCGGAGGGAACGACGTAGTCAACCATGCGCGGGAACTTGTCCACGCCGTAAACCACAACGTTGCCGCGCTTGCGCAGCCGCGCCCGGGTCAGCTCGAAGCCATCAACCGCGGCCGGGCCGAAGTTGGTCCATACCACGTTGGGGAGCTTGCCGAAGACGCCGTCCAGGTTGATGCTGTTCGGCTTCACCAAGCGGTGGGAAAGAAGGTGCAAACGCAGGTAGGCGTCGGCAGTGTCTGCCGGGGCGGCGTCGAGGTCGATCTGGGCGAAGACGACCTTCTGCTCGGTGCCGCGGTCTGCGTCCTTGCTCTGGTCGGCGAGTGCCGTCAGGGCAGGATCAGCGTTCTCCACGTCCCGGAGAGAGTCAGCGGCGACACCCAAGGAAGGTGCCGGGTACCAGACGTCCAGCACGGTTGCTTCCCCGGATGCCGAGGTGGCAATGGTGGCGAGGCCGAATCCGTAGGCTGAGCGGGTGTCGGTGGCTGTGCTTGCGGGCACGGTGGAAGAAGCAGTTTCAGTCATGCGCCAAGTGTATCCAGCAGGCAGAGGTCGGTTAAAACCCGTCTCACGGACAGCAGGTCGCAATGGGGGTTGTTAAGCTGGAGCAGTGACCCAGAACCCTGCCCTCCTTGACCTGCGCCAGGACGTCGCCTTGCTGACAGCGGCGATCATCGACTACAACAGCGTGTCCGGAAACGAGACTGAGCTCGCGGACGCCGTGGAGGCAGCCCTCCGCGCCATTCCCGCCTACACGGTGATCAGGGACGGCGATGCGATTATCGCGCGCACCGAACTTGGCCGGGCTGAGCGCGTCATCCTGGCAGGACACCTGGACACGGTCCCGCTGCCCACCGTTGAAGGTTCCTTGGGTACCGTTCCGGCCACTTGGGAGTCCGGCACGCCGGGGGAGGGTGTGCTGTATGGCCGCGGCACCACCGACATGAAGGGCGGCGTGGCGGTGCAGCTCGCCTTGGCCGCCACACTGTTCGACGACGGCAGGCAGCCGGACAAGGACGTGACTTTCGTCTTCTACGACCATGAGGAAGTGGAAGCGGTCAAGAGCGGGCTGGGGCGTCTGGTCCGGAACCACGGTGAGCAGCTCCACGGCGATTTCGCGATCCTGCTGGAACCAACCCACGGCACGGTGGAGGGTGGTTGCAACGGAACCAGCCGGTTCGAAGCCACCACCCTGGGTGAAACCGCGCACTCCGCCCGCGCATGGATGGGAGTGAACGCCATTCATGCTGCCGCTCCCATTCTGGAACGGCTGGCCGCCTACCAACCCCGCACCATCAACGTGGACGGCCTGGACTACCGTGAAAGCCTCAACGCCGTGAAGATCAAGGGTGGCACGGCAGGCAACGTCATCCCGGACCGGTGCGTGGTGGAGATCAACTACCGCTTTGCCCCGGACAAGACCCCGGACCAGGCCGAAGCCCACGTCCGCGAACTGCTGGAAGGGTTCGACGTCGTCCGGACCGACGCCGCTGCGGGCGCGCGGCCGGGACTCAACCACCCCGCCGCCGCGTCCTTCGTTGCCGCCGTGGGTGCCGAGCCAAAGCCCAAATACGGATGGACCGACGTCGCGCGTTTCAGTGAGCTGGGAATCCCGGCGGTGAACTTCGGCCCCGGCGACCCCCTGCTGGCGCACAAAGACAACGAACACGTCGACGCCGATGCGATCCGTGAGTGCCTGCGGGCACTGCGGACGTGGCTGGCTTAGCCCGACGAATCAAAAGAAGGTCCGCAGCCTGGTGGCTGCGGACCTTCTTTGCGTGGTGCGGAGACTACTTCTTTTCCGGGTTCGCCGCGCCAGGAACCACGTTCTGCGCAACGGGGTCGTTGCCGGTCCCTTCGAGGCCGGTGCGAATTGTCATCGGAGCCATGCCACCCGCGGCCTTCTTGGAGCCGCGGCGCTCAATCAGGATCGCAATCCGGGACACCGTCAGGTTGATCAGGATGTAGATCGCAGCGCCCACAAAGAACGCAGGGAACAGGAAGTTCGGCCCGAGGAAGTCTGCCATGATCTGGATCTTCCGCAGCAATTCCTCGTACCCGACGATGTAGCCCAGCGAGGTGTCCTTCAACAGGACCACCAGCTGTGCCACCAATGACGGAAGCATGCGGCGCACGGCCTGCGGGAACTCGATGGACATCCGGGACTGGAAGCTCCGCAGGCCAATGGCCAGGCCCGCTTCGCGTTGTCCTTTGGGCAGCGACTGGATGCCTGCACGGAGGATTTCGGCAAAGATGGCGGCGTTGTACAGCGTCAGGCCCACGACGACGGCCTGGAACTGACCGGTTGCAAAGACCAGCAGGATGAACAACATCATGAGGACCACGGGCATGCCACGCAGGAATTCCAGTACCACCTGGGTGGGGATACGGATCCAGGCGATCAGGGAAATCCGCAACAGGCACAGTGCGATGCCGAGCGGGAAAGCGATGACCGCTGCTACCGCTGCCGCTGCCAGCGTGGACAGGATGCCCTGGCCGATCAAGCTCCAGACATCCGGCGCCATGGGACCGTAGAAGATTTCCCAACGGTCGGCGTCGAAGATTCCCTGTTGTGCCAGGGTGGTCACCGCAATGGCGAGTACGCCCAAGATGATCAGGATGCCCACGGCGGAGCCGATGAGCGAGTAGAGGCGGGCCTTGGGCCCGGGGACGTCGTACAGAACCGAGGTCATCGGGCAATCGCCACCTTACGTTCAACAAAGTGAGCCAGGAGGCCCAGCGGCACTGTGATCAGGAGGTAGAAGAACGCCACCCCAAGGAGGATCCAAAGAACCTGGTCGCCGTAGTCGTTGGAGAGCTTGCGGCCATAGCCGAAAAGCTCAAGGACGAAGAAGGCGCCGGCTACCGATGAGTTCTTCACCAGGGCGATCAGGATATTGATCAAGGGCGGGATCACAGTGCGGACAGCCTGTGGGAGGACGATGAAGCCCAGCACCTGGATGAAGGTCATCCCGATGCTTCGGGCGGCCTCGGCTTGTCCTACGGGCACGCTGTTGACGCCGGAACGGACGGCTTCGGCGATGAAGGCGGCCGTGTAGCTGCTCAAAGCGATGATGGCAGCCACTTCGAATTGTTCGAACTTGACGCCCAACCGCGGGAGAACGATTGCGGCGAAGAAGAAGATGATGGTGAGGGGTGTGTTTCGGGCGACTTCAACGTAGAACGTGCTGAATCCGCGGAGGGCAGCCACGGGGGAGACCCTCATGGCCGCCAGGATCGTCCCGACGATGAGGGCAATGATTCCTGAAATGACGGAAAGGTAAAGGGTTCGGAGAAATCCGTCCCAGTATTGGGGGAGGCTTGCTATGACGGCGTCCATGGGTTCCTTTGGCTGCAGCTAATCAGGGAACAGGGTCCTGGATTCGTCAGCTGCCGCCGTCCATCGGGCGGCGGCAGCTGACTGGTCCCGACTAGTAGCGGTTGATCGCAGGAAGTGAAGGAGCGGTCTTGATGACCTTTCCTGCAGTGGCTTCCCAGGCCTTCTTGTAGGTGCCGTCCTTTTCGAAGCCCTCAAGCTGGTCATTGATCCAGTTGCGGAAGACGGTGTCGTCCTTCTTCAGGCCGATGCCGTAGGGCTCCTTGGTGAAGGTCTGGTCCGAAGCGAGCTTGAAGGCGTCCGGTTCCTTGTCGACGTAGCCGGCGAGGATGACGTTGTCGGTGGTGACAGCCACAACCTGCTTGTTACGCAGCGGCTCAAGGCAAGCGGTGTAGGTTGCGGCGGGGACAACCTCTGCGCCGTACTTCTCAGCGATGGTCTTGGCAGGGGTGGAACCGGTGACGGAGCAGACCTTCTTGCCCTTGACGTCTTCAGGCTTGGTGATGGAGTTGTCGTCCTTGTTCACCAGCAATGCCTGGCCGGCTTCGTAGTACGGTCCGGCGAAAGCGACCTTTTCCTTGCGGGCATCGTTGATGGTGTAGGTGGCGATGACGAGGTCTACGCGGCCCTGCTCGATGAACGATTCGCGGTTCTGGGAGACGGTCTCAACCCATTCGATCTTGTCGGCGGGGATGCCCAGCTTGGCGGCGATTGCCTTGCCCATTTCAACGTCGAAACCGACAGGCTTGCCATCAAGGCCCTTCTGGCCGAAGAGCGGCTGGTCGAACTTGGTGCCGATGGTGATCTTCTGCGCCTTGTTCAGCTTTTCCATCGTCGTGCCGGCATCGAAGCTGGCCGAGGCAACGGGGGGAGTGGTGGAGCTTCCGCCACCTCCACAGGCGCTCAGGGAGAGGGCGAGCACGGCCGAAGCGGCCACCAGGAGCGACTTCCTCCGGGTAATAAAAGCCTTCATGACATTCCTTTCATTGGTTGGCCGTCGTACGGCCAGGGTGCGTTCTCTACAGCCGGGATGCGGGCGGTGGGGAGCTAGTGGGTCAAAAGCTTGGACAGGAAGTCCTTGGCGCGGTCGCTCTTCGGGTTGGTGAAGAACTCCTCCGGAGTTGCGTCTTCCACGATCTGGCCGTCCGCCATGAACACCACACGGTCAGCGGCCTTGCGCGCAAAGCCCATCTCATGGGTGACCACGATCATGGTCATGCCTTCTTTGGCCAGCTGGATCATGACGTCCAGGACTTCATTGATCATTTCGGGGTCAAGTGCGGAGGTGGGCTCATCAAAGAGCATGACCTTCGGCTTCATGGCCAGTGCACGGGCGATGGCTACGCGCTGCTGCTGACCGCCGGACAGCTGGGCGGGCAGCTTCGGAGCCTGGTGACCCACACCGACACGCTCGAGCAGTGCCATGGCTTCCTTGTCAGCTGTCCCCTTGGCCACCTTCTTGACCTTGATCGGCCCCAGCGTGACGTTCTCAAGAATCGTCTTGTGGGCGAACAGGTTGAAGGACTGGAAGACCATTCCGACGTCGGCCCGCAGGTGGGCGAGGTCCTTGCCTTCTTCCGGGAGCTTCTTCCCGTCGATGGCAATCGCACCGTCGTCGATCGTTTCCAAACGGTTGATCGCGCGGCACAAGGTGGACTTGCCGGAGCCGGACGGTCCGATGACCACCACGACTTCGCCCTTCCGAACCTGCAGGTTGATGTCTTTCAGGACGTGCAGTTGACCGTAATGCTTATTGACGCCGTTCAGTGAGACGAGGGCATCGCCGGACGCTTGAGTAGTCATACGAAGAATCTAGCGAACAAAGACCCAAATATGACTACGGTCACGCCAAGTTCGCCAAGATCGTGATTGAACAGAAACCTGTCCTTCAGCGATATGCCAGACTGCAATGCAACGGGCGGGTCGCATGGACGAAGCAGGGGTCCATAGGGACTAGCCTTGGGCAATGAGCATCAGCCAGCACCCAGTTCCCCATCCGGATGCCAACGGACGCGCCAAGTCCAGCCATGTGCCCTTGCCGTCCGAGATAGCGCCTGCCAAGCACAAGGGCTCCTTGGAGCTGCGACGGAAACAAGCCGATACGGGGATGTCCGACCAGCACTTGCTGGACACGAGTGGTGCCGGCCAGTTCATTCATACGGATCCTTGGCGGGTCCTGCGGATCCAGAGCGAATTCGTGGAGGGCTTCGGTGCCCTGGCAGACCTGGGGCCTGCTGTCAGTGTCTTCGGTTCGGCACGGACCAAACCGGGCACCGAGTACTACGAGATGGCTGTCGACGTCGGCCGGAAGCTTGCCGAAGCCGGAGTTGCGGTCATCACAGGCGGCGGCCCCGGTTCCATGGAGGCAGCCAACAAAGGTGCTGTGGAGGGCAACGGGGTCTCCGTCGGCCTGGGCATCGAGCTTCCCTTCGAACAGGGGCTCAACCAGTGGGTGGACCTGGGCATCAACTTCAGGTATTTTTTTGCCCGCAAAACCATGTTCGTCAAGTACGCGCAGGGCTTTGTGGTCCTGCCGGGCGGACTGGGCACCCTGGATGAACTCTTCGAGGCTATGGTCCTCGTCCAGACACGCAAGGTGACCTCGTTCCCGATTGTGCTGCTGGGCGTGGGCTTCTGGGGACCCATGATCGAATGGATCAGGGAAACTCTGGTGGCAGAGGGCATGGTGTCCGAAAAGGACCTCGACCTGATCCAGCTGGTCGATGACCCGGCAGACGCCGTCCATCGCGTGCTCCATGGTGCCCCGCTGCCCAGCCCCACCGGAGAGCAGCGCCCGGAGTAGCAACGGGTTTCTGGCACCATGGACACTGTGAGCTTTTTTCTGGTGTTCGTCGCGATTGTCCTGGTTGGCGCTGCCCTCTTTGTGGGCGCCGGAATCGTCCGCGGCCGCTCCATGGGGGCCGGCCTGGATGACCCGACGCCAAACCTCCCTCCGGTGTTACTGCCGGCGGAGGCCAAGCCATCCGACATCGATACAGTCCGCTTCGCCCTGGGCCTGCGGGGCTACCGCATGGACCAGGTGGACCAGGTACTCGATGAACTCCGGGACCAGTTGAAGGCCAAGGACCGCGAGATCGAGCGGCTCAGTGGCCTCACGCCGCAGCGGCCCGGCGTCGATGATGATACCCGGACCAAACAGTGAGTTCCGGGGCTCAGATGCCCGGGGGAGTGGGACCCACGGCACTCCTTTCGCGTGCCGTGTCGGATGCCGGCGCGCGGATGGCACGGTGGCCGTGGTGGCTCCAGGTTGCTGCGGTCTTCATCGTTGCGCGGCTGGTCAGTGCGTGCATCTTCATGGCCGCCGCAGTGCACCAAGGGACCAACCCTTGGTTTGCGCCGGCACCGGACTACTGGAACTTCATCACCATCTGGGATGCACGCTGGTACCAGCAGGCCGTTGACGACGGCTACCCGGCTGTCCTGCCGCTAGACCAGAACGGCGTGGTGAAGGAAAACGCGTGGGCCTTCTACCCGTTGTTTCCCTTGCTCGCCCGTGGGCTTTCGGCCATCACAGGGCTGGGCACGCTTCCAGCGCTCACTGCCATCGCTATGGTGGCAGGTCTTGCAGCCGTCCTGGTCATTCATCAGCTCTTCAGGCAGTTCGCGGGCAGGCGCGCAGCCATGTGGGGCGTCATTTTCGTCTCGACCTTTCCCATCGCGCCGATCCTCCAGGTCCCCTACGCGGAGTCCTTGAACCTCCTGCTTCTGGCAGCGTCCCTGCTGTTGGTTGTACGGCGGCACTACCTGGCGGCCATACCGGTGGTCCTTCTGATGTCGCTGTCCCGGCCCTCGGGCGTCCCGTTCGCGGCCATGGTGGGCCTCCTTTTCCTCTGGCATCTATGGCAGCGTTTCGGGCCGGCCAGGAACAGGCAAGGGTTCGTTTCCGATACCCGGCCCTTGTCCACGCGGAACCTGTTGTCGCTGGGTGCCTTGGTGGCAGCCGCCTGTGTCGCAGCCCTTGCATGGCCGGCGATTGCCTGGGCGGCCACCGGCGACCCTGCAGCCTATACCCGCACTGAAACTGCATGGCGCGGGGATGACCTGGTGCCCTTCAAGCCCTGGTTCGACACCGGCCGGATGCTTTTTGGTCCAGTCCTTGGCGTGCTCGCCCCCTTTGTCTTCACGGCGTTGTTCGTACTGGTCATGATCTCCCGGCCAGTCCGGGCGCTGGGGACGGAGCTCCGGCTATGGTGTGCCTGCTACATGGGTTACCTGCTGGTATTCCTGCACCCGCAAACCAGCACGTTCCGGATGCTCCTTCCACTGTTTCCCCTTGCCCTGGCAACAGCGATGTTGTCCAAGTCCAAGGCGTACCGTGGAACCGTCGTCATCATGTTCATCCTCCTCCAGATGGTCTGGGTCGTTTGGCTCTGGGCGTGGGCCCCTTTGCCCGGAGGTGGCGATTATCCGCCCTGACGTGGAGCTTTGTTCGGGAACGGCAATATGTACAAAGCCCTGACTAACAGACTGTTGATTTCGTTACGGGCGGGTAAGTACGGGATAATGGACTATTAGCAAGGACAAAGCACCTAAAGTGCCCGGCCAAGGCGGCCTCCCAAGAGGTGCCGCCGGCTGCGATTGCTAGGCGGATCCAGCCCGGCCGGGTTGGGCGGACTTGGGACAAATGGAGGGGATTTTCCTAATGGCGGCTATGAAACCACGTACTGGCGACGGCCCTATGGAAGTTACCAAGGAGGGGCGCAGCCTGATCATGCGTGTGCCGCTCGAAGGTGGGGGACGGCTTGTGGTCGAGCTCAACGCTTCCGAAGCGGAGAACCTCAAGGAATGCCTCGTAGGTGTGACCGAATAGATTTACCAAGCAGGGCCCGGCGGAAGCTGGAGCCCTGCTTTGAGTTTAAGGGCGGCGTCCTTCGACGCCGCTCCCCGCTACTTCTTGACTGCCACCAGGAGTCCGTCACCCGTGGGCAGCATGGCCGAAGCCAGTCGCTCGTCGTCGCGGATGGCTTTGCCGATCTGGCGCAGGACCACGGTAGTCGCGTCCCGTGCAGCAGGGTTGGACACCCGGTCCTTGTCCAGGGCGTCATTGATCACCAAGGTGCCGCCGGTTTTAAGCAGACGGACCGCCTGTTCAACGTATTTGGGGAAGTTCGGCTTGTCCGCATCGATGAAGACGAGATCGTAGGCAGAGTCCGTTAGGCGAGGCAATACGTCAGCCGCCCTGCCGGAAATGGTCCTCGTACGGTTTGCCGGGCTGCCGGATTCCAGGAACGCTTCCCGTGCGGCTTTCAGGTGCTCAACATCGACGTCGATGGTTGTCAGGACCGCCTGCGGGCTGAGGCCCCGCAGCAGGCAGACCCCGGATACTCCGGCACCGGATCCGACCTCTACTACTGTCTGTGCCTTGGACGCAGCAGCAAGGACTGTCAGCACCGCACCAACACCCGGACTGATCGGGGTGACACCCAACTCGAAGGACCGCTCACGGGCACGCAACAAGACGTCGTCCTCAGCCGGCAGATCTTCTGCATAGGACCAGCTGGTTGACTTGTCGGCACTCATGAAGGATTCGCTTTCCGCGGGTAGGGGTGTTTGTACCAGACTACTGCGTGGTCCGGCGTAAACCCGCTGTTGGGAGAGCGGCATCCGGCTGTGTCCGCCGATGTTTTCTGCCCTGCGGGGAAATCTGCGGCCGGTCAGGAAATTCCCAGACAACCTTGGGATGATATTGCTCCGGTCATCCATGAGGTGGACGGCACCGGATTCTTCGGTGAACCACAGTTTGAGGGGAGTGGACGATGCCGGCATCGCATGCTGCGCCAGTCCAAACATCAGAAGGCCACGAGGCCGTAGCCGAATGGGTCATGCCCAGCTGGGAGGACGTGGTTGCGAACCACTCCGCCAAGGTATATCGCCTCGCCTACCGCCTGACCGGCAACAAGTTCGACGCCGAAGACCTCACCCAGGAGGTCTTCGTCCGCGTGTTCCGCTCGCTTGAGAACTTCAAGCCGGGAACATTGGACGGCTGGTTGCACCGCATCACCACCAACCTGTTCCTCGACCAGGCCCGTCGAAAGAGCCGCATACGGTTTGATGCGCTGGCCGAGGACGCCGAGTCCCGCCTTCCTGGCCGCGAGCCCGGACCCGAGCAGAGCTTTGAGCACAACAACCTTGACCTGGACGTCCAGCGGGCACTGGAAGAGCTCCCACCCGACTTCCGTGCCGCCGTCGTTCTTTGCGATCTTGAAGGCCTCTCCTATGACGAAGTCGCCGAGGCGCTTGGGGTGAAGCTGGGGACCGTCAGGTCCCGTATCCACCGCGGAAGGACCATGCTGCGCGAGAAGCTGGCCCACCGCGATCCCCGACCCGCCGAGGCCCGCAAGCCGCGCTTGAAGATGCCCCGCATCGCCAGCATCCACTAGGTTGTCGATGCCTCGACGTCCCTTCCGTCCGGGAGCCCTGTCCCGGCGCGCTTTTGCTGCCCGGCGCCATTCGCGGCTACCGGAACACCTGCAGGTATGTGCGGACTGCCGTGCCGCGGCAGGCCGGGAACGGCAGTACCTTGAGCGGCTCCGGGGTGCGGGCGTGCCGGAAGCGAGCCAGGACCTGGCTGCGCGCCTGATCCAGCACACAGAGCGGCTTGCCAGTGAACCTGCACAGGATCCGTGGAACCAGCCACAGCAGGGTGGGCTGTCCAGGGGTCTCCGCTTCGCTGCCGTCGCAGCGGGTACCCTCGTGGTGAGCGCCGGAGCTCTGGGCGTCGCAGCTTACGTTGTGGCCGGGGACGACCAGCCGCGGGTATTAGCCGGCGCCGGCAATGCCGGAGCGCTGGTGGGGGCATGGAGCGCTGGGCCGGTGGATGTCATGGACCCCTCGTTCAAGGCTGGAAGCACCATGAGTCTTAGTGCGTCGCAACTGGACGCCCTCCGCGACCAAGGGTGGGCCTGTCCTGAACTCCTGGAGATGGGCTTCCACGTCGTCTCCGCCCAGGCCTCGATGCTCAATGGGCACCCGGCGGTGGAAATCCGGCTCGAAAGCAACGGCCATTACGCCACCATCACCGAAGAACACCTTCCGGCCGACGCGCAATTCGCTGGCCAGAGGGGCGCGGCGCAGCTCTCCGTCACCCAGGGAACGCCGTGGAAGGCTGTCTACGCCATGCCTGCTGCCGTGATCAGCTACACCTCCGACCTGCCCCCCGAAAGCGCTGATGACGCGGTGCCGGAAATAGTCCGGGCAGGAGACTCCATGTCGCATCAAGGGCACGGGGACGGCTCCGGGTCCTGGTATGGGCGACTGCTGCGCGGACTGCAGACCCTCCTCCGTCCCGCCGGTTTATGAGCGGCACCACAGACAAGGTAATCTTCGTAGCGTGTTTGGAATCAACGGCCCGGAGTTCATAATCCTCCTTCTTATCGGCGTACTCGTGATCGGTCCCAGCCGTTTGCCCGAATACACTCAAAAGCTCGCCAACCTGGTCAAGGAAGTCCGGCGGATGGCGTCGGGCGCGCGCGAGCAGATCAAGGAAGAAGTCGGCATCGACATCGATGAGGTCGACTGGAAGAAGTACGATCCGCGTCAGTATGATCCCCGGCGCATCATCAAGGATGCACTCCTGGAAGACGATACCAAGCCAGTGAGTCCCGGTGCGCCCGTCGCCGCGGCAACTGCCTCGGCCGCGGACACCAAGCCCAAAGCCCCGGCGAGGATCATCGAGCGGCTTGCAGATGGTGAAGCCGCCCCCTTTGACACTGAAGCTACCTGACCCGGAAGACGGCGTTCAGCTCGCCCGAAAGCCGCGGTCAGCGGGGTTGGATTCCCAAAGGCATCCCGGATAGCCCACGCGGCCGGGTGGCCAGGGCCGATGCAATATCCTCCAGGGCCTTCGCGGCAGCGGTTTCAGGCGCAGACAGGACCACGGGCTTCCCGGCGTCCCCACCTTCCCGCAAACGGATGTCCAAGGGAATCTGCCCCAACAGTGGAACATCGGTGTCCACCGCAGCGCTCAACCTCGCAGCCAGGGTGGCACCGCCCCCGCTTCCGAACAACTCCATGCGGCCGCCGTCGGGCATTTCCAGGAAGGACATGTTCTCGATCACCCCGGCCACCGTCTGTCCGGTCTGGGTGGCGATCGTCCCCGCGCGTTCGGCGACGTCCGCGGCCGCTGCCTGCGGTGTGGTGACCACCAGGATCTCGGCGTTGGGAAGCAATTGGGCGACAGAGATGGCGATGTCTCCGGTGCCGGGAGGCAGGTCCAGGAAAAGGGCGTCGAGGTCGCCGAAGTACACGTCGCTGAGGAACTGTTCCAGGGCGCGGTGCAACATGGGGCCGCGCCAGGCTACGGGCGTGTTGCCTGCGACGAACATGCCGATGGAAATGACTTTTACGCCATAAGCCACTGGCGGGAGGATCATGTCGTCAACCTGTGTGGGCTTCTGCGTGATTCCCATCAGGGCCGGTACGGAGAAACCATGGACGTCCGCATCCACTATTCCAACGCGCAGTCCCTGGGCCGCCAGGGAACAGGCGAGGTTCACGGTGACGGACGACTTGCCCACGCCCCCCTTGCCGCTGGCCACCGCGTACACCTTGGTCAACGAACCCGGCTTGGTGAACGGTATTCCGCGCTGCCCGCCGGGGCCACGGAGCTGCTCTTTGAGGGCTTCGCGCTGGGCGGGCGTCATGACCTTGAGTTCCACGTCCACCCCGGTCACCCCCGGGACCTTGGACAGGGCTGCAGTGGCGTCCTCCGTGATGGTTTCGCGCAAGGGGCACCCGGCAATGGTCAGCAGGACAGCGACGTGGGCTGCGCCGGCCTCATCGGCAGAGACCGATTCCACCATCCCGAGTTCGGTGATGGGGCGGCGGAGCTCCGGATCAATGACGGTTGCCAGGGCAGCACGGAGCGCCTCGGCAGATACGGTGCTCATAAGGTCAGGCTCGGCTTTCGGGGTTCTCGGGTGTTCGCTTGGCAGTGGAATGCTGGGGGCCGGCGCTCCGCGGCGGCCGGACCTTGGGGATCTGCTGGGTGCGGGGTCCGCGGGACTTGTCCCGCTTTTCCTTCAGCTTCTCCTTGACCTTTTCTCCGGAGGATTCGCTGCCATCGGTGGCGGGATCGTGCTCGCGGAGCTCTTCCTGGGCGTCGATGATGTCTTCCAGGAGGCTCCGGAGTTCGGCCCGGACGTAGTCACGGGTGGCCACTTCACGCAGGGCAATACGCAGCGAAGCCAATTCCCGGGTCAGGTACTCGGTGTCGGAAAGGTTGCGCTCAGCGCGTTGGCGGTCCTGCTGGAGGGAGACACGGTCGCGGTCGTCCTGCCGGTTTTGGGCCAGCAGGAGCAGCGGTGCTGCGTAGGAGGCCTGGAGCGACAACATCAGGGTCAGGAGGGTGAAGCCAAGCTCCATCCGGTCAAACTGCCACTCAGTCGGCGCGAAGGTGTTCCACGCCAGCCAGAACACACAAAAGATGGTCATGTAGACCAGGAACTGCGGGGTTCCCATGAAACGGGCGAAACCCTCAGTGGCGTTGCCGAAGGCGTCCGGGTTGGGGGAGAACTTGGGCAGGATGCGTTGGCGCCCGCTCAGGGGCGTGTCCAGGCTGCTGACGGTACGCCCAGTGGCCTTGGGGGATCGGGTGGCGTTGTTATCAGCCAATGCGGCCTCCAAGTCTCCTTATAGGGGCGTCGTCCTCGTGGGCGCGCCAGTCATCCGGCAACAGGTGATCCAGCACGTCATCAACAGTCACCGCCCCCACAAGGCGGCCGTCGTCGTCGACAACTGGAAGTGAATTCAGGTTGTAGGTTGCCAAGGTCCTGGCGACCTCGCTGATGTGGGCTTGGTCCGAGAGCGGCTCAAGGTTCTTGTCCACAAGGTTGCCCAGAGGTTCCGGCGGCGGGAAACGCAGGAGCTGCTGGATATGCACCACGCCGAGGAATCGGCCCGTAGGCGTCTCCAGCGGAGGGCGGGCAATGAAGATTGATGAGGCCAAGGCAGGGGAGAGCTCCTCGCGCCGGACGTGGGCCAGGGCCTCCGCGACCGTGGCTTCCGGCGGGAGGATGACCGGGACAGGGGTCATGAGGCCGCCTGCCGTGTCTTCGTCGTACTCCAGGAGCCGGCGCACGTCCTCGGCTTCCTGAGGCTCCATAAGCTGCAGCAGTTCCTCGGCCTGCGCTGAGGGCAGCTCAGCGAGGAGGTCTGCGGCGTCGTCAGGATCCATCTCTTCAAGGACGTCTGCGGCGCGCTCCACGTCCAAGGCCGAGAGGATTTCCACTTGGTCGTCCTCGGGCAGTTCCTGCAGCACGTCCGCGAGGCGCTCGTCCTGGAGCTCGCTGGCCACTTCGAACCGGCGCTTGTCGCTCATTTCCTGCAGGGCTTCGGCAAAGTCGGCAGGCTTGAGGTCCTCGTGGGTGGCCACGAACTGGGTGGCCGCCTGCGGCTCGTTGTGGGCGCCCGTCTGGGCATCGGCCCAGTCGATGATCAGGGTCTCGTTGCGACGCAGCCGGCTCAACGGCGACAGGGAGTGGCCGCGGCGGACGAAAAGTTTGCTGACGAACCAGTCCTTGGACCTGTGCTGGTCCATGGCGATGTCCTCGATGGTGGCATCCCCGCTGCCGTCGGCAAGGGTGACGCGGCGATCAAACATCTCGGCCACCACCAGGGTCTCGGCTCCCCGCTGCTCGAAGCGTCGCAGGTTGACCAGCCCGGTGCAAATAATCTGTGTTTGGTCGATGGACGTAATGCGCGTCATGGGCACGAAGACGCGCTTCTTGCCGGGAACTTCCACCACGATGCCCACCACGTGGGGGGCTCCACGGGTGCCCCTGGAGAGCACCACGACATCGCGCAATCGGCCAAGACGGTCACCCAGGGGGTCGAAGACGTCCAGGCCGAGCAGGCGCGCGACAAAGACGCGTGAGGGATGTGTGCTCATGTTTACAGGCTACCGAGTCTGCTCTCTTTTAGCTGAATTCCAGCCGCTTCACATGTCAATGGGACACAATGGGGCTATGTCTAACATTTTTGGTGGTCCCAAAGCCGTCGAGGAGTCCCGGAGCGTCCCACAAGGAGACACCGTCGGCTCATACACCTCGTATTTGGATGCCCAAAAGGCGGTGGATTATCTGGCAGACCAGCAGTTCCCGGTTCAGTTGGTATCGATCGTGGGCAACGACCTCAAAATGGTTGAGCGGGTGACCGGTCGCCTGAGCTACCCGAGGGTGGCCCTGTCCGGTGCTTTGAGCGGCATGTGGTTTGGCCTGTTCGTCGGTGTGATGCTGTCCTTCTTTACGCCGGGCGGCGGACCGTTCTCCATCATCACCTCGGTCCTGATGGGCGCGGCCTTCTTCATGCTCTTCGGCATCGTCACCTATGCCACCCAGCGCGGGAAGCGTGACTTCACCTCCACAAGCCAGGTGGTGGCCACCAACTATGACGTGATCGTCGCCATCGAAGCAGCCCACGAGGCCCGTCGCCTGCTCCACCAGCTGCCGATGAACCCCTCGCAGGCGGCAGCGCCGCAGGCAACGAACTACAACCAGCACAGCGCTCCGCTGCAGCAGCCGGGCCAGGCGCCGGAAAGGCCATCCACATGGAATGACCCTTACGGCCAGCGCGGCACCGGTGAAACCGGCACGCAGGAAAACGGGGATCCGCACGCCGGCGTTGCGCCGTCGAACCACCAGCCGCCGTCGGCTGTCCGCTACCCCGACCTGCCCGACGGCAGGCCGCAGTACGGTGTCCGCGTGACCGAAGGCCACAATGCCCCGCGTGAAGACGGACAGCAAGCCGGCTCCGAGGACACACCGAAACAGCAGTAGTCCCCGGCAAAGGACAAATTCAAAAGGCAAAGGGAAGGCCACCGGATCTCCGGTGGCCTACCCTTTGTGTTGGCAGTTCCCTCGGACTGCGCGGGCTAGCCCTGCGCCTCCTGGTAGATACCAGCCATCCATGATTCAACGTCGTCTGCCTTGCGGGGCAGGGCGGCGCTGAGGTTGACCGGGCCATCGGCTGTCATCAGGATGTCGTCCTCGATGCGAACACCGATTCCGCGGTACTCGGCAGGGATCGCAAGGTCCTCATTCTTGAAGTACAAACCGGGTTCGATGGTAAAGACCATGCCCTCGGTGAGGATCCCGTCCAGGTAAAGCTCGCGCTTGGCCTGTGCACAGTCGTGGACATCCAGCCCCAGGTGGTGGCTGGTCCCGTGCGGCATCCAGCGACGGTGCTGCTGGCCTTCGGGGCTGATGGCTTCCTCCACGGAGACGGGAAGCAGGCCCCACTCGGCGAGGCGTTCGGCCAGGACGGTGGTTGCGGCCGTGTGGATGTCGCGGAACTTCACGCCCGGTTGCGCGGCTGCGAAACCAGCATCAGCTGCGTCCAGGACGGCTTCGTAGACCTTGCGCTGGACATCGGTGAAGGTGCCCGTGGCGGGCAGGGTGCGGGTGACATCGGCCGTGTAGAGGGAATCAGCTTCCACGCCGGCATCAAGGAGGAGGAGTTCGCCCGCGTTGACCTTGCCCGTGTTCCGGGTCCAGTGAAGGACAGTGGCGTTGTTTCCCGAGGCAGCGATGGTGTCATAGCCGAGCTCGTTGCCTTCCTCGCGGGCGCGGGCGAAGAATGCACCCTCAACGACGCGCTCGCCGCGTGCGTGGGTCAGCGCCCGCGGAAGGGCGCGAACGACGTCGGCGAAGCCCTCCACAGTGGCAGCCACGGCGATTTTCATCTGCTCGATTTCCCACTCGTCCTTGAGGAGGCGCAGCTCGGAGAGTGCTTCGCTGAGCTTCTCGTCCAAGGCATCGAGTTCGCCGAGGTCAAGGGTTTCCGGGTCTTTGGCGGTGTTGTAGCGGGCGGTGTCCACCAAGGCGTCAATGTTCTCGTCCACCTTGCGGACCAGGCGGATGGAGATACCACCGATTTCCGGGGCACCCACGTTCTTGGTGATTGCCATTTCGAGTTCGGCGATATGGGCGCAGGACAGTCCCAGGCGGGCCTCGAATTCCGCCAGCGTCGGACGGGCACCGATCCAGAACTCACCGGAGCGTGAGTCGGCGTAGAACTGTTCGGTATCGCGGCCGGCCAAGGGACGGAAGTAGAGCGTCGCGGTGTGGTGACCGCCGTCGTCGCCCTTGCCTTCAGCTACCGGCTCAAGGATGAGGACGGCGTCGGGCTCGTGGTCCAGGCCCAGGCCCGTGAGGTGCGCAAAGCCGGAGTGGGGGCGGAAACGGTAATCGCAGTCGTTTGAGCGGACCTTCAGCGGACCGGCGGGGATGACAAGCCGTTCGCCTTTGAACAGTTCGGAAATCGCACGACGGCGGCGGGCAGCGTGGTCTGCAACGGCGTCGCGCGCAGGGGTCACCTGCGGGGCGGCAGCCCAATTGCTGGCCATGAATGCTTTGAAAGCATCCGATGTTGGCCTCTGTGAGCGGTTGTTAACGCGCTCCTGCAGCGGCTGGGAATTTGCGGAGTCCATGTTTTGGGTGTTTTCGGCATCGTTCACCGTTACATCGTCCCACCAGTTCGGTGAGGAGGCCAACGGCGCAACGCTCCAAGGAGCCCTGCATCCCATAGGCTGGGAAAGTGAGGATAGACCTGCATGCGCACTCCAATGTTTCCGACGGAACCGAGACACCCGCCGGGGTGATCGTTTCTGCCGTATCGGCGGGCCTGGACGCCGTGGCGTTGACGGACCACGACTCCACCGATGGTTGGGACCAGGCTGCGGCAACCGCAGTGGAACACGGGATTGCGTTTGTCCCGGGCATGGAGATCTCCTGCCGGACGGAGCAGGGCATCAGCGTCCACCTGCTCAGCTACCTCCACGACCCGTCCCACCCCGGCCTCCTCGAGGAAATCACCAAATCCAAGGACGCACGCCTCACCCGCGCAGAGCATATGGTGACGTTGCTGTCCGAGGACTATCCGCTGACCTGGGACGACGTGATCCACCATGTGGCGCCCGGAGCAACGGTGGGCCGCCCGCACATCGCCGACGCCCTGGTGGCCGCCGGAGTCGTCGCGGACCGCACGGAAGCGTTCACCTCCATCCTTACCTCCCATTCGCGGTATTTCGTGCAGCACTACGCGCCCAACCCGGCGGTCGCCGTCGAGCTGGTGCGCGCGGCAGGCGGCGTTCCCGTGTTCGCCCATCCGGTGGCTTCGTCCCGGGGACGAATCGTGGGGGAGCGCACCTACCGTGAAATGGTCGACGCCGGCCTGCTGGGGGTTGAGGTGGACCACCGGGACAACCCAGAGGACGGCAGGCGGTTCCTGCGCGAGATGGCTGCCCGGCATGGGCTGCTGATGACGGGATCCTCCGATTATCACGGCGCAGGCAAACCGAACCTCCTCGGCGAAAACACGACGCCGGCCGACGTCCTGGCCCGTATTGAGGACCTGGCGACGGGCAGCAAGGTAGTCCGTTGATGGACCTGCAGTTGCTGGCCTCGGTGATCGTCACGCTGTTCGTCATCATGGACCCGCCGGGTACAGTGCCGATCTTCATGTCGTTGACGGCCCAGATGTCACCGAAGGACAGGAACCGCTCGGCTTTTCAGGCTCTTTTGGTGGCCACGGGCGTGATCGTGGTTTTCGCGATTTTCGGCCAATCGATCCTGAACTACATGCACATCTCCTTGGCGGCCCTGCAGGGTGCCGGCGGCCTGCTGCTGGTGCTCATTGCCCTGCAGCTCTTGACGGGGTCCACCAGTGGCGAGGAAAACGCCGCGAAGTACAAGAACGTGGCCTTTGTTCCCTTGGGTACGCCGCTGATGGCCGGGCCTGGTGCGATCGTGGCGGTCATGGTGTTTGTCCAGCAGTCAAAGGACCTGTCAGGTTACCTGGCCGTTGGCCTGGGCATCGCGGTGGTGCTCGCCTCGCTATACCTGGCCATGCGGTTCGCAGGAGTGGTTCAGCGGGTCCTTGGGGAGAACGGAGTGGAGCTGGTGACCCGGATTGCCGGCCTTTTGCTCTCTGCCATCGCCGTACAGATGATCGCCGACTCGGTGACTGCCTTCGTGAAGGGTGTCGCCTGACAGCTCCTGGCTAGGACGCAGTGGTTTGGGCCTGGTGGAACACGGCCTTGCTGCCCAGGCGTTTCCGCATGACTTCAATGGCCTGCTCGTTCTGGTCCACGCACACGAAGTTCCGGCCCAGTTTGGCCGCCACTGCCCCGAGGGTCCCGGAACCGGCAAAGAAGTCCAGGCACCAGTCGCCCTCGCGGCTGGATGCCGAAACAATCCGGCGGACCAGGCCTTCGGGTTTCTGCGTGGGGTAGCCGGTTTTTTCGCGCCCTGTCGGCGAAACGATGGTGTGCCACCAGACGTCCGTGGGCAACTTTCCCAGCTCACGTTTGGCGGGGGTCACCAAGCCCGGAGCCATGTAGGGCTCCCGGTCCACTTCGGCGTTGTCGAAGTGGTACTTGGTGGGGTTCTTCACGTACACCAGGATGTTGTCGTGCTTGGTGGGCCAGCGGTTCTTGGCCCGGGCGCCGTAATCGTAGGCCCAGATGATTTCGTTCAGGAAGCATTCCCGGCCAAAGATGGCGTCGAGCATCACCTTGGCGTAGTGCACCTCGCGGTAGTCCAGGTGCAGGTACAGGGTGCCGTCGTCTGCCAGCAGGCGCCAGGCTTCCACGAGCTTGGGCTCCAGGAAAGACCAGTAGTCGCTGAAGGCGTCGTCATAGCTGTGCAGGGCGCCCTTGATGGTGTCGTAGGAGCGGCCCTTGAAGCCCACGCGGTCGCCGTCGCCGTCCGAGTTGCGGACCATCCGGGTTTCCTGGCGTCGCTGGACCCGCCCGGTGTTGAAGGGAGGGTCCACGTAAATGAGTGTGAAGGCGCCGTCCGGCAGCGTTGGAAGGAACTCCGCGTTGTCCGCGTGTACCACCAGGTTGCCGCCGTCCGGCGCCCAAACAGTTTCAGTCATTGAGAAAATTAAGCCTCGGTGCTGCCGGACTGGGCAGCTGCGGCCTCACCGGAGACCACTTCGCCGTTGCGGCGGCGGGTCCGGGTGCGACGTGTACGTGCAGGCTTCTCGGAATGGTCCGAGCCCGTTTCCGAGACTGCGGCAGCCGGGGCTGCTTCGCCTTCGGAGGTACGACGGCGGCGCGTACGGTTGCGTCCGCCCTCACCCTTGGATTCGCCGGAGTCAGCCTTGCCTGAACGGCCGCGGCCGCCATCGCGGCCACGTCCGCCGTCACGGGAGCCATTGCGGTCCGAACCACCGGAGCGGGAGTTCTTCTTGCCGGTCTCACCCAGGTCCTCCAGGACCTCGGCGTCCACACCGGCCAGCGTGCGCTTGTTCCGGGGCAGGCGTCCCTTGGTGCCCTCGGGGATATCGAGGTCGGCGTAGAGGTGCGGCGAGGAGGAGTACGTTTCAACCGGCTCCGGAACGCTGAGTCCCAGGGCCTTGTTGATGAGTCCCCAGCGGGGCATGTCGTCCCAGTCAACGAACGTGACGGCGGTGCCCTTGTTGCCTGCGCGGCCGGTACGGCCAACACGGTGCAGGTAGATCTTTTCGTCTTCCACGCACTGGTAGTTGATCACGTGCGTGACGTCATCGACGTCGATACCACGGGCAGCGACATCGGTGGCAACCAGGACGTCCACCTTGTTGTTGCGGAAGGCACGCAGGGCCTGTTCGCGGGCGCCCTGGCCCAGGTCGCCGTGAATGGCTGCAGCCGCGAACCCGCGGTCCACGAGTTCCTCGGCGACCTTTGCGGCGGTGCGTTTGGTCTTGGTGAAGATGATGGTCCGGCCACGTCCGCGGGCCTGGAGGATGCGTGCCACGACTTCGGTCTTGTCCATGCTGTGGGCACGGTAGATGAGCTGGCGGATGTCCCGCTTGGTCAGGCCCTCATCGTTCGGGTCAGCTGCGCGGATGTGGGTGGGCTGCGTCATGTAACGACGTGCCATCGCGATCACGGGGCCGGGCATGGTTGCGGAGAAGAGCAGCGTCTGGCGCACGGCGGGGGTGCCGGCGATCAGGGTCTCTACGTCGGGAAGGAAGCCAAGGTCCAGCATTTCGTCGGCCTCGTCAAGAATCACCATCTTGACGTTCTTCAAGCTCAGGTGCTTCTGCTTGTAGAGGTCGATCAGTCGGCCAGGGGTACCTACGACGATCTCGACGCCCTTCTGCAGCGCATCGATCTGGGGTTCGTAGGCCCGGCCGCCGTAGATGGTGGCGATGCGCGCGTTGCGCTTGCGCGAGGCCGTCTGGAGATCGTTGGCGACCTGCACGGCAAGTTCGCGGGTGGGGACGATGACCAGTGCCTGCGGTGCGCCGGGAACGGCGAGCTTGTCATAGCCGGCGTCGTCGCGGCCTACAACGCGCTGCAGGGCAGGTACGCCGAAGCCGAGGGTTTTGCCTGTACCAGTCTTGGCCTGGCCGATGATGTCGTGGCCGCCCAGTGCGACGGGCAGGGTCATGGCCTGGATGGGGAACGGGTGGGTGATCCCGGCATCTGCCAAGGACTCCACGATGTCTGCGCGCACGTTGAAGTCTGCAAACGACTTCTCTTCGATCTCGTGGGGCTTCTCGTCCGAGACGATGGTTTCCTCGGGCTCGAGGGTTTCTGTTCCGGTGGGGTCCGTCAGGACTTCATGGGTATGCAATTCACTCACAGGGAGTTTCCTTATTCATTTGGGCATTGGCGCCGCATGCTCAACGGGGGCGGCATAGCCGTACCGGAGCACCAACGGGCGCGCAAGCAAGTCCAGTGGAAGCCGATCGCGGGCTATCTAAGTACTGGCACTGGTGACCAGTTGGTACATCTCAAGATCGCGTAGGGGCGGGCTTGTTGAGTTCAAAAATTAACTGAATCAACGACCGGGCATCCATTACTACACGCCCAGTCTATCCTCTGGGAGCCCGAAAGCCCGGATTGGGGATTGAACGGCGCTATGGCAGCAGTTCAAACAGGATCTCCCGGCTGGCAATGTCAGCCTTGACCAGCCGGACGCGGACCTTGGTCCCGGACTCCAGTTCGCCGTCGCAACGGGCGGTCACGGCGGGCTCCGCTATTTGGACGATTCCGTATGGACCGCCGTTGCCGTTCCCGTTGCCCTTTCCGTTCCCGTTCCCGTTTGGCTTGGAGCCGGAAATGACCACCGCATCAAATTCCTGGCCAACATGGTTGGCAACCAGTGCCGCCTCAACCGTGTCCAAGGCGGCACGCTCGAGGCGGCCAGCGAGTTGATCGGACGAGGCCATGATCTCGGGCAAGGACGGCAAGGCTTCCCGGGCCCAGGCAGGGATGTCCCGCTTGTTGCTCAGTGCCTCGCAGATCACCAGGACGAAACGGTCGATGAGGCGGCGCAACGGTGCTGTGGTGTGCGCGTACGGAGCGCCGATGGCTGCCTGGATGACTTCCGTCGGGACCTCGCCGTCGAAAGGTGTGTAGTTGGCACCCCTGAACAACGTCCCGGCTGAGTGCAGGATGGCGAGTTGCTTCGGGTCTGATGCGTCCAGGGTCCGCAGGTATTCGCCGTAGCTGATCCGTCCGTCCCAGGGTTTACCAAGGGCCGTGGTCTGCCTTTTGAAGTGCCGCAGGGAGCGTTCGTCCGGTGCGGGCATGGTGCGCAGTATGCCAACCTTGCCGTCCAGCATCAGCTGAGCTGCCGCCATCCCGGTCATGAGTGAAATCTGCGCGTTCCAGTCCTCCACCGGCAACGACGGGGCAGCAACGATCCTGTACCCGCCGCCGTCGGCCGCTTGGACGATCTCCTGTTCGGGCATGTTCAGGCTCGCACCGCCGCGGAGGCGTTCGAGTTCAACCCGTTTCAACCCCACTTCCTTGAGGAGCTGCAGTACGGGCGGTGCCGTTCCGTCGTCGATTTGCTCCTGGACGCCCTTGTAACTTAGCTTGGCCCGGCTGCGCACGGTGGCGCGGCCTACTGTCACCGTCACTGCTTCGGCCTGCGCGTCGAGGACGAAATCCCAGACGAAGGCGCCACAGTCCTGCTCTGCCAGCAGGCTGCCGGCATGTTCGCTGATGATTTCCGGGTGCAAGGGAATGCGTCCATCCGGAGCATAGAAGGTCTGGCCGCGCCGGCGTGTCTCCGTGTCGAGGGCACCACCGGGAGCCACGAAGGACGGAACGTCGGCGATCGCATAGAGGACCTTGTAACCGTCACCGGCGCGCTCTATGAACAGCGCCTGGTCCAGGTCCGTCGACGTGGCGGGGTCGATGGTGACAAACGGAATGTCCCGAAGGTCGCGTTCAGGCAGCTTCAGGTCCGCCACGGCTTCTCGGGCTTCTTCCACTGCCCCCGTGGGGTAGTCGCCTGGGAGTTCCAGCTCCGTCCGGAGTGCGGCGAGGGCCGCTGCGAGCTGGTCCGACGAGTCGTCGACGTTGGGTGCAATCCGATGATGTGACACGAAAATCAGGGTAGCCCGGATTCCGGGGATCACACCATGTCAAGGCCGCACGGTGAGCGACTTTCGCTAAATTGAGTCCAGGGCTTCCAGCAGCGACTTGGCAGCCGCCGTCGGGTCTGCGGCTTCGGTGATGGCACGGACAACCACGATCCTGCTGGCCCCCGCCGAAAGGACCTG
Organism: Paenarthrobacter sp. UW852; assembly: GCF_024608385.1. Lineage (NCBI taxonomy): Bacteria > Bacillati > Actinomycetota > Actinomycetes > Micrococcales > Micrococcaceae > Paenarthrobacter > Paenarthrobacter sp. UW852. The sequence goes on along the minus strand of NZ_JAMSGY010000003.1, from coordinate 405,824 downwards.
TTCCACGTTGCCCAGGTCGATGCCGCCAATAGCGAACCACGGGAGCTGCACGGCGCCGTCGGTCGTTTCCGTGGCACGCCTCATCGCTTCTGCGGCATATGTGACCAGGTCCGGCCCAACGGCTTGGCGCCCCGGTTTGGTGGGTGTCGCCCAAACCGGTCCGACACAGAAATAGTCCAGGCCGCCGTCGCCGGTAGAAGCGGCAATGGCCGCATTGACCTGCTCCGGAGTGTGGGTGGAAAGTCCAATCGCGGCAGGGGCCGGGAGGAAGGTCCGGGCCACCGGAAGGGGCAGGTCCTTCTGGCCCACGTGGAACACAGGAGCCCCGGAAACACTGGCAATATCGGCCCGATCGTTGACAGCCCACAGTCGGCCGTGCCGCTCGGCCACACTCCGCAGGATGGCCAGCAATTCCAGTTCTTCGGCTGCCTCGATCGACTTGTCCCGGAGCTGGATGATGTCCACCCCACCCTCGAAGGCGGCATCGACGAAGTCTTCGAAATCGCCCTGTCGCTTCCGGGCATCGGTGCACAAATAGAGTCGGGCTGAGGCGAGGGATTCAGGCTGGGTCATGGGAACCAGAGTAGTTCCTCTACACTGGGCACGTACTGCGGGAGCCGCGACGTTCGACTATGTGACCGTCCGGCTGAGAGGGCTTCAGCGCCGACCGCTTGACCTGATCCGGCTAATACCGGCGTAGGGAAGGGAATACATGGCAGACGCCATTCATGCAGATGTAGCCATTATCGGCGGCGGCATCATCGGGTTGGGCATCGCCCACCAACTGCGCAGGCTGGGCCGCTCAGTGGCCCTCATCGACCCTTGGCCCGCAAACGGCGCAACTTTCGCAGCGGCCGGGATGCTGGCACCCGTCAGTGAACTGCACTACCAGGAAGAAGAACTCCTGGAACTCATGGTCGAATCCTCCCGGCTGTGGCCCGCTTTTGTTGGCGCGCTGGCCGGAGGGGCGCACGCCGCCGGATACCGCACGACGCCGACCCTCGCCGTGGGTGCCGACGCCGCCGACCGCCGCGCGCTCGCAGACCTCCGGGTGGTACAGAAGGCTGCGGGCCTGGGAGTGGAGCCATTGGCCCTCCGGGAAGCGAGGGAGCGTGAGCCCTTGCTGAGTCCCCAAATTTCCTGTGCCTTCGACATCCCCACCGACCACCAGGTGGATCCCCGCAAGCTCGCCGCCTGCCTTTTGGCCGAACTTTCGGATCACTCTAGCGATGATCTGAGCTGGGTTACGGGGGCGGACAACGGATTCGCTGTGAAAGCGCTGGCACATCGTCTCCTGTGGGATGAAGGCAGGGTCTCTGGAGTCGAACTCGAGTCAGGCACCAAGGTCTTTGCCACCGAGACGGTGGTCGCAAACGGTCTGGGCGCCGCCGGCTTGGACGGCCTGCCCGAAGGGCTCACGCTTCCACTGCGGCCGGTCTATGGTGACATCCTCAGGCTTCGGGTTCCGGACAACCTGCAACCTCTCGTTACCTCCACCGTCCGGGGGATAGTGCGGGGCGTTCCCGTCTACATCGTCCCCCGCGACGACGGCACCGTGGTGATCGGAGCGACCCAGCGTGAGGACGGACTGTCCACGGCCTCCAACGCCGTCTCGGCGGGCGGCGTCTATCAACTCCTGCGCGACGCCCAGGTCCTGGTCCCCGCGGTCGCCGAACTCGAACTCCTGGAGGCAACAGCCCGCGCCAGGCCAGGGACGCCGGACAACGCACCGTTGCTTGGCCGCGTCGCCGGAACCAATGGCGACATTGAGGGTTTGGTGGTTGCCACCGGGTTCTTCCGTCACGGAGTCCTGCTGACACCGGTAGCCGCAAGGATTGTCGGCGAACTGATCAACGGATCGACCGATGCACAGTGGGCCCCTTTCCGCCCCGACCGCTTTACGGCCAGCGCAACCGGTCCACGGAACTTCGTCCCAGCACACGCCCGCAGCAAGGAAAGCGCATGAACATCAAACTCAATGGATCCGACCATGCAGTGGCCGATGACGCCTCTGTCAGCACCCTCGTCACCGCCATCACCGGCCGCGAACTGGACCACAGGGGACAGGCGGCCGACGGCGGCAAGCTGGGTGTCGCCGTCGCGCGCAATTCAGAGGTGGTGCCGCGCAGCCAGTGGGCGGCAACAGCACTCGCCGACGGCGATGAACTCGAACTCGTTACCGCAGTCCAGGGAGGCTGAACAATGTCCACAACAAGCACTGCCCCCAGCACCGACGCCTTGGTGATCGACGGCGTCGACTTTGGTTCGCGGCTGATCATGGGAACAGGGGGTGCCCCGAGCCTGGACGGTTTGGGCGCTGCGCTCCTGGCCTCGGGTACGGAGCTGACCACCGTGGCCATGCGGCGCTATTCGCCGGCAGAAACCGGGTCTCTCTTCCAGCTCCTGGTGGACCACAACATCCGGGTGTTGCCCAACACGGCCGGCTGTTTCACGGCGAAGGACGCGGTGATGACCGCCGAACTTGCCCGCGAGGCGCTGGAGACCGATTGGGTGAAGCTGGAAGTCATCGCGGACGAGCACACACTCCTGCCCGATGCCGTGGAACTCGTCGATGCCACGGAGCAGCTGGTCAACCGCGGGTTCAAGGTCTTCGCTTACACCAATGATGATCCGGTCCTTGCCCTGCGGCTGGAAAACCTTGGCGCCACCGCGGTGATGCCGCTGGGCTCACCGATCGGGACCGGCCTGGGCATCCTGAACCCGCACAACATTGAGCTGATCGTGTCACGGGCATCGGTGCCCGTGGTGCTCGACGCCGGGATCGGAACCGCTTCCGATGCCGCGCTGGCCATGGAACTGGGTTGCGATGCCGTCCTGCTGGCTACCGCGGTGACGCGTGCACAGAACCCGGTGCAGATGGGGGAGGCCTTCAGGCACGCTGTCATTGCCGGCCGTTTGGCCAGGCAGGCAGGCCGGATTCCCCGGCGCGAACACGCCTTGGCGTCCTCCGCGATGGAGGGACGCGCCGAGTTCCTTTAGGGCGTTAACCAGCGATGGCCATCACCCGCGGGTGATGGCCATCGCTGTAAGTGGCGCTTAGAGCCGGAGGGCCCTGGTGAGAGCCTCGGTATCGTGCTTGGTCCGGGTCCGGCCGAAGTACACCACAACCGCCGCGGCTGCCGCGGTTCCGATGACGATGGGGAGAACCCACGGAATCCAGGTGACCCCCGGTTGGTAACCCAAGCCCGCGCTGATGAAGGCAATCCAGCTCAGCGCCGCAACAGCGGTTGAAACGCCTACCGGAAGGGCGACGCCGTACCTGCCGTGCCGCTTGTCGTTGGCCCAGACAATGAAGCCCGTGGCAATGGCTGCAAGAACAACCACGACGAGTGAAAGCATGAAGACTCCTTAGCGGACGACGGGTGGTGGGGGAATGCTAGAGGGCGCCGAAGCCCACGCGACGGACTTCCTCGGCGCCGATCTCCACATAGCCCAAAACGTTGCCAGGAACGATGACCTGGCGGCCCTTCTCATCCGTGAGGCGCAATTCCGAGCCCTTGGACACGGCCTCCGCCACGATCTTGGCTACGGCGTCTGCATCCAAAGCGGATTCGAGCACAATTTCGCGGCCAACGTTCTGAATGCCGATCTTTACTTCCACAGCAAGGCCTCCAAGCCAATCAAGTTTTGAATCAGTCCTCTATTTGTAGCTTAGGACTCTTTGGGGAATCGACTGATTCCGCGCCAAGCTAAACGATAGATCAGATCGCTGGCCACATCGAGGTCCAGGTTTCCGTCTGTCTCAAGCCAATACCGCGCGCTGACCTGCGCCATTCCGGCCAGGCCGCGGCCAAGGAGCTGCGCTTCCAGGGGCGGCAGCTTGGTGTCCTCGGCGATGACATGGGCCACGGCGTCCGCAAACGTCTTGTTGAACGTTTCCAGCCGGGAACTGACATCGGGGTCGTTGATGAGGTCCGACTCAAACACCAGCCGGTGCGCTTGGTCGTCGTCGGCAATGAACCTGTAGTAGGCCCGCATGACTGCCTTGACGCGCTCTTTGTTGTCCGTTGTGGAGTTCAGGGCGCTCAGCATCAGGTCCGTCAGCGTCGCGAGATGGCTGTCCAGCAGGGCCATATAGAGCTCGCGCTTCGACGGGAAGTGTTGGTACAGGACCGGCTTGCTCACATGTGCGGTCTCTGCGATTTCGTCCATGGCTGCGCCGTGGAACCCGTTGGCAACGAAGACTTCCAACGCTGCGTTGAGCAACTGTGCGCGGCGCTCGTCCCTTGGCAGCCTTGGCGATCGAGGCGAACCGCTCCGTTCCTGCTTCGCGGGTGCTCCATCGTTTGCCCGTGTGCCGTCAGCCACAGTCTGCCGCCTTTCCTTTGCAGTTATGACCACTCTACCGGTGGGTAATATGACCGGGCGGTATCTGCGGGCATACATTGGGGTATGGCCTCAATTGCTGCTGTCCGCACCGCTGCGCCCGCCGTCCTTCCGCCCCTTGTGGAACCGGCCGCTGAACTTACTCCGGCCGAGGTGGAGCGGTACTCCCGGCACCTCATCATTCCGGAAATCGGCGCCGTGGGCCAACGCAGGCTTAAGAATGCCAGAGTCCTCGTCATAGGCGCCGGCGGGCTCGGTTCCCCGGCCCTGCTGTACTTGGCTGCAGCCGGGGTGGGAACTTTGGGCATCGTGGACGACGACACTGTGGACCTCAGCAACCTTCAGCGCCAGGTCATCCACGGGGTGAAGGACGTGGGTACGCCCAAGATCGAGTCCGCACGCGACGCGATCGCCGAGCTCAACCCCTTGGTGAACGTGGTCCTGCACAATCTCCGCCTGGATTCTTCCAACGCCCTGGATTTGTTTGCCGATTATGATCTCATCCTCGACGGTGCTGACAACTTTGCCACGCGGTACCTCGTGAACGACGCCGCGGCCATCCTCGGCAAACCCTACGTGTGGGGATCCATCTTCCGGTTCGACGGGCAAGTCAGCGTTTTCTGGGCCGAACACGGACCCACCTACAGGGACCTCTACCCCGAGGCGCCTCCGGCCGGCTCCGTGCCGTCGTGTGGCGAGGGCGGAGTGTTCGGCATGTTGTGCGCGGCTGTTGGATCGCTCATGGTGACCGAAGCCGTGAAGCTGATCACCGGCGTCGGGCGTTCCTTGCTGGGACGCGTGGCACTCTTTGACGCCTTGGGCGGCAGTTGGCGGGAAATCAAGGTGTCCAAGGATCCGGAAGCCGAACCCATCACCGAATTGACCGACTACGAGGCCTTCTGCGGCGTCACTCCCGTCACGGCCACTGACCAGGACCACACCGTCACGGCCACCGAGCTGGCAGCGATGCTCGCCGAGCGGGCGTCAGGGGAGCGGGACTTCGAACTGGTGGATGTCCGTGAATCAGGCGAGCACAGCATTGTGAGCATTGATGGTTCCGTGCTGATCCCACAAGGCCGGATCCTGGCCGGAGAGGCGTGGTCCCACCTGCCACAGGACAAGGACATTGTGTTCCACTGCAAGGCCGGAACGCGCTCGGCGGCGGTCCTGGAGGCCGCGCAGAAGGCGGGCTATACGCGCGTCAGCCACCTCGACGGCGGTATCCTCGCCTGGGTGCGTGACGTGGAACCCCAAAAGCCCGTTTACTGAGCGTTGCCCGTTCCGGCCGTTATCTGTAAAGCTCAACCATGAGCGAAGAACGGGCAGAGACCCAGCAACACCCTATTGGTTCCGGTTTTGGACACGGTTCCACGGCCCGGGAGGTTATCGACGGGATCGACCTCTCCGGAAAATCGGCGATTGTCACAGGCGGATATTCGGGCCTTGGCCTGGAGACCGTGCGGGCACTGGCCTCCGCAGGCGCGTCCGTGACCGTCCCCGCACGACGCGTGGAACATGCCAAGGAAGTGCTTGCCGCGGCCGGCCTGGGCGACGCCGTCACAGTGGAAGAAATGGACCTGGCTGACCAGGACAGCGTCAAAGCATTCGCCCAGCGGTATTTGGCCGGGCACAGTTCCTTGGACATCCTGATCAACAACGCCGCCATCATGGCCAGCCCGGAACAACGGGTAGGTCCTGGCTGGGAGGCGCAGTTCGCAACCAACCACTTGGGGCACTACACCCTGGTTAATGCTTTGTGGCCGGCCCTTGCCGCCTCGGGGGATGCCCGCGTCATCTCCCTCTCATCCACCGGCCACAAGTTATCGCCGATCAGGTTCGACGACGTCAACTTTGACGGCGGCTACGACAAGTGGCGCGCCTACGGCCAGGCAAAAACGGCAAACGCGCTCTTCGCTGTGGAATTGGACCGCCTGGGCCAGGACTCCGGAGTCCGGGCCTTCGCCGTTCATCCTGGTGGCATCATGACCGAACTTCAACGGCATTTGCCCAAGGATGAGATGGTCGCAGCGGGATGGATGGATGCGGAGGGAAACGTCCGCGAAGGATTCAAGACGCCGGAGCAAGGCGCTGCTACCTCGGTGTGGGCTGCGACTTCCCCTGCCCTGTCAGGTATGGGAGGTGTCTACTGTGAAGACTGCGACGTTGCCAATCCAACGGACAAGGAATCGCTGTTGGCGAGGTACCAGGGGGTGGACGCGCACGCCATCGACAAGGCGGACGCCGCCAGGCTTTGGGAATTGTCAGCGAAGCTGACAGGAGTCAACGCTTTCGCCTAGCAGGCGGTGTCAGGCGCTTTCGGAGCGGAGTTGCCCGTGATCCACAGGGCACTCCGCGGCCGGGGCGGCTGCAGGTTGCTCAACCTGGATGCCGTACAGCGCCTCAAGTGCTGCTACGTACTCCTCCTGCTGGCCGTTGGCGGCCAGTTCACGGGCCCTGACGGTAGGGATGTGGAGGAGCTGCTTGACCATCCGGCGCAGGGCGAATTCGACTTCCTCCGCGGCAGCCGTGCAACCGTGGCGGGCACGGACCTTCTCCATCTCAGCGTCCAACACGTTCATGGTGTGCCGGCGCAGCGCCACAATGGCCGAATCCACGGAGCGTGCCTCGCGCTCGGACTCAAAGGAAGACGCCGCGCCTGTGACGATGGCACTGGCCTGGGACAACGATTCTGCCTGTTCCTGGGGTGCAGCGAGCCGGACGGATTCAAGCGTGAGGAGTTCCACGCCGTCGAGTTCGCCGACTGCCGGATCGAAATCATGGGTCAGGGCGAGGTCGATCGCAATCAAGGGCTTATTGGACTGTGCCCGGACGCGCGCAAGGTCCGCTGCTTCCACGCGGTTGTCCGAACCGCTGCAACCGATCATGACGTCAGCTGCGGCGACAGCAGCGGGGAGCGTTTCGGCGTCGAGCGCTGTACCCCCGCGGGTGGCTACGAAAGCCTCGGCACGGCCGGAGGAAGAATAGACGGAGATTGCGGTGCAGCCGCGTTCGCGCAGGAGTGACATGGTGGCACCCGCATAGGCGCCGGTGCCGAAGACTACGACGTTCTTGGTGGACCAGTCATCGTTCTCGGCGAGGTCGGTGGCGAGGTCCAAAGCAACGGAGACAATCGACAGGCCGCGGGAGCCCAACGCTGTCTGCGCACCGACGTCCTTGGCGGTTTTGGAAGCTGCCTGGAAAAGCCGGACCAAGCCGGAGCTCGCCGTGCCTTCCTGCTGGGCAGTGATCAGGGCGCGGCGGACCTGGCCCGCGATTTCGCGCTCACCCACCACTGCAGAGTCCAGTCCGGCGCTCACGGCGAAGAGGTGCCTGGTGACGTCCGGGCCGGTGTGGGTCGCAAAGGAGCGGGAGACGAGTTGCTCGTTCAGGCCGCTCAATTCACTGATCTGGGAAACCAGGGCAGAGCGGGCCGCTTCGATGTCAGCGCCGTTGCCTGTTTCGCCGTAAATCTCGTAGCGGTTGCAGGTGGCAAGCACCACCGCACCGGAAACCACGGGCGAATCCGTGAGGGCCGCGGAGGCAAGCTCGGAGGAACCGTTGCTCAACTGAGCGACAGTTTCAAGGTCGATGTCGGCGTGTGTAGCCACCAATGAGAAAAGAACCACAGCAACCCCATCATAGCTTTTTCGTAGCCCGGTAGAACAATATGGCGCCGTGGTGATCCACACGCGGACGCGTGATCCCCGCCACAGCTGCTTGTTTTGGGCTAGACGTGACAGCTTGTCGTTATCTTTTGCCCCGGATTTTCGGCACAATCAAAGGCATGACTTCTAGCTCGGCAGCATCCCAGAGTACGGCCTCCAACGCCCCGGCGGGAGCCCTCGGCCCCAACCACCCGCTGAAGGACGGACGTACCTCGGACTCACCGCTGATCACGGCATACCGTGGCGGCAAGCCGTCGCGGCGGCCGGTGTGGTTCATGCGCCAGGCCGGCCGTTCCCTTCCTGAGTACCTCAAGGTCCGCGAAGGCGTTGCCATGCTGGACTCGTGCCTGCGTCCTGAACTCGCCGCCGAGATCACCCTGCAGCCCGTCCGGCGCCACGATGTCGATGCCGCCATCTTCTTCTCGGACATCGTCATTCCCCTGAAGCTGGCGGGCGTTGGCGTGGATATCGTGCCCGGCGTGGGGCCGGTCCTGGACAAGCCCGTCCGCACGGCTGCCGATGTCGCCGCTCTGCCCACCCTGACCTGGGAGGCGCTGGAGCCCATCCGTGAGGCCGTTCGCCTGACAGTGGCTGAGCTTGGAAAGACTCCGTTGATCGGCTTCGCAGGTGCCCCGTTCACGCTGGCCGCCTACATGGTTGAGGGCAAGCCTTCCCGGGACCACCTCGGCCCGCGGACCATGATGCATGCCGACCCTGAGACCTGGAATGCGCTGGCCAACTGGGCCGCCGATACGTCGGGAATGTTCCTCCAGGCGCAGCTGGAAGCCGGAGCCTCGGCCGCGCAGCTCTTTGACTCCTGGGCCGGTTCCCTGGGCCTTGCCGACTACACAAAGTACGTAGCACCGGCCTCCGCCCGCGCACTGGACCATGTCCGGGACCTCGGTGCTCCGTTGATCCACTTCGGCACCGGCACGTCCGAACTCCTGGTTGCCATGCGCGACGTCGGGGTGGACGTGGTGGGCGTGGACTACCGGCTTCCCCTTGATGAAGCGAACCGTCGCCTTGGCGGGGCCGTTCCGTTGCAGGGCAACATCGATCCCGCACTGCTGTCCGCGCCTTGGGACATCCTGGAAGCGCATGTCCGCGAGGTTATCGCAGCCGGCGCCCACGCCCCGGGCCACGTCCTGAACCTCGGCCACGGCGTCCCTCCGGAAACGGATCCGACCGTCCTGACCCGCGTCGTGGAACTCATCCACTCGATTCCGGCAGAGTAGGGCTCATGCGCGGCGGACATCCAAGGCCCACAGCCCGTCCCGCAGGACCACGTGCCGTGGTGGTGGGCGGTGGCATTTCAGGGCTCCTTGCTGCGCGGGAACTTGCCATGGCCGGCATGCCGGTCACGGTCCTCGAGGCCACCGGCGCCTGGGGTGGTTGCGTGGGCAGCCATGTAGTCGCAGGGCTCCAACTGGACAGCGGCGCAGAGTCATATGCCACAAGGTCTTCGGCCGTAGCCGACCTCGCCAGGGAGCTCGGACTCGGCGACAGGATCGTGGCGCCGCACCCCGGTGGTGCCTGGGTGCAGCTGCCGGACGGCCCGCAGGAGTTGCCCAAGACCGGAGTCCTCGGCATTCCAGCCAACCCCTGGGACCCGGAGGTCCGGCGTTCACTGGGCTTCCTCGGTGCCGTGCGCGCCTCCTGGGACCGGTGGTTGCCGGCGTCGGTGGGTACGTCCTCGGACGTGACAAGTGTTGCCTCCCTTGTGCGGACCCGGATGGGCAGGAAAGTCCTGGATCGCCTTGTTTCCCCCGTGGTGGGCGGTGTCCATTCCGCCGACCCCGCCCTCCTGGACGTGGACATGGTTGCGCCCGGGCTCCGGGCTGGAATCCGAACACACGGTTCCTTGTCGGCGGCCGTCGCAGCCCAGCGAAAAGTTGCTGCCGTCCCGGCCGGCGACAATGCGTCAGCCCGGAAAACAGGCTCCGGGCTTGCCAAGGCGGGTTCCGCCGTCGCCGGTTTAGCAGGCGGGATGAACACCCTGGTGACGGCCCTGGTGGCCGACCTCCGCGGGCGGGGCGTGGACCTGCTCGCTGGAACTGCGGCAACGGACGTCGTAAAGACTGCGGCCGGTTGGCGTGTCACCGCCGGCGATTCCACGTACGACGCCGGCCGCCTGGTGGTTGCGCTGGACGGCCCGGCGGCTGTGGGCCTGTTGGAGAAGTCGCTGCCGGCATTGTCTGACCTGCGTCCGGCGCCAGGGCCCTTGGTGAGCCTGGTGACGATGGTGGTTGACGTGCCGGAACTTGATCGCCGACCCCGCGGAACCGGCATCCTCGTGGCGCCCCAGACCCCGGGAATCACGGCGAAGGCGCTGACGCACGCCACGGCTAAATGGGATTGGCTTGCTGGGGAAGCCGGGCCTGGAACCCACGTGCTGCGGCTGTCCTATGGTCGCCGCGAGGATGCGGGTGGATCCCCGGATGTGGTCCTGGATGACGAATCCCTCCTTTCCGCGGCCTTGGCCGATGCCTCGCAGTTGTTGACGGTGCCGGTATCCCGGGCGGATGTCGTGGATTGGGATGTGGTGCGCTGGGCAGGTGCCCTGCCGTTCGCCGCCGTCGGTCATAAACAGCGTGTGGCGCACGTCCGTGAGGTGTGCGCCGCTGCGGAGGGGCTGACGGTTGTCGGAGGGTGGTTGGCAGGCAACGGCTTGGCCGCGGTCGTGTCGGATACCCGGAAGCAACTCAGCGAGGCAATCAGGCGCGGGCCCGCCATTGTGTGATTTGCATCACTTCTACGCCTTGTAGAACTGATCCGTTTCGACTTAGCGCCATGCACGGGGCAAACTTGAACCATGAGCCACACTTCTGCCGAATCTGTCACTAAAACTGCTGGAACCGACGAGCAGTTCTTCACGCTTTGGACCGTCTTCAAGCGCTCGGCCGACGTCTTGCGCAGCGGCGATGCTGCCCAGGAATTCGAAGCCCTGATCGAAACGCTCGCCGAAGGCGGCGTGGTCCTCCGCGGTAGCTATGACGTGTCGGCGATGCGCTCGGACGCCGACATCATGGTGTGGCTCCACGGCGCCAAGCCCGAGGACCTGCAGTCCGCCGTCCGCTCCATCCGCCGCAGCAAACTGTTCGCAGGAACGGAAATTGTCTGGTCCGCCATGGGCGTGCACCGCGAGGCCGAGTTCGCCAAGAGCCACGTGCCTGCCTACGCGCGGGGCGTCGAGCCCAGCACCTGGCTCTGTGTCTACCCGTTCGTCCGCTCCTACGAGTGGTACATCCTGCCGGCCGAAGAGCGCGGCGCCATGCTCCGCGAACACGGATTGCTGGGCCGGGAATTCCCGCAGGTCATCTCCAACACCGTCTCCTCCTTCGCCCTGGGGGACTGGGAGTGGATCCTTGGTCTTGAGGCACCGGAACTGGTGGACCTGGTTGACCTGATGCGCCACCTGCGGGACAGCGAAGCCCGCAACCACGTCCGTGAAGAAATCCCGTTCTACACCGGCCGCCGCATCAGCGCCGCCGAGATTGCTGAGGTCCTGGCATGAGCGAGCTCCCCCTTTCCACCGAACTGAACAGCGTCACCGAGCGCGGCCGCCAGGAACCCAAGAACTACGACGCCGTCCTGCTGGCTTCCTTTGGTGGACCCGAAGGCCAGGAGGACGTCATACCCTTCCTGCGCAACGTCACCCGTGGCCGTGGCATCCCCGACGAGCGGTTGGAAGAGGTGTCGCACCACTACCGCGCATTCGGTGGCATCAGCCCCATCAACCAGCAGAACCGCGAACTGAAGGCAGCGATCGAAGCGGAGCTGGCACAGCGCGGGATCGAGTTGCCCGTCCTTTGGGGCAACCGGAACTGGGACCCGTACATCGCCCCCGTCCTGCAGGACGCTTACGACGCCGGCCACCGCCGGATCCTGATGCTCACCACCAGCATCTACTCCTGTTACTCCAGCTGCCGCCAGTACCGCGAAGACATCGGCGTTGCCCTGACCGAAACCGGCCTGGACGGCAAGCTCGAGGTCGACAAGATCCGCCAGTACTTCGATCACCCCGGGGTAGTCCAGCCCTTCCTTGAAGGGACAGCCGCCGGTCTGGAAGAGATCCGGGGCAAGCTGGCTGCTGCCGGCGAAACCGACCCGGACTCGAAGATCCGTGTCCTGTTCGCCACCCACTCCATTCCCACCCGCGATGCCGAGGCCGCCGGCCGTTCAGACGACGAGCCGCGCGAGTTCGCTGAAGGATCCGCTTACGCAGCCCAGCACCTTGCCAACGCCAAGGCCATCATGGATACCGTGGCACCCGGCGTCGCATGGGATCTGGTGTACCAGTCGCGCTCGGGTGCACCGCACATTCCCTGGCTGGAGCCGGACATCAACGACCACCTCGAGGAAATCGCTCCTGAAGGTGTCAAGGGCGTTGTCATTGTTCCCCTCGGTTTCGTCAGCGATCACATGGAAGTTGCCTGGGACCTCGACACTGAGGCGCTGGAAACGTGCCAGAACCTCAACATTGAGGCCACTCGCGTCCCCACGCCGGGCACTCATGCAGCCTTTGTTTCCGGCCTGGTGGACCTGATCTGCGAACGTACCGTTGATAACAACATCGCCGATCGTCCGCATGTCACCGACCTCGGACCGTGGTATGACGTGTGCCGTCCCAACTGCTGTGAAAACTTCCGCGGTGCCAAGCCTGTCATCGCCGAAGTCGGTACCCGCGTAGGCATCGGCCACGACGCGTACGCCGCGTCGGAGGCTGCCAAGTGACCGTCCGCATCGGCACCAGGGCCAGCAAGCTGGCCCTGACCCAGACGCAGCAGACTGCCGACAAGCTGGCTGCTGTCGGCGGTTTCCCGGTAGACCTCGTGCACATCCGGACCGAGGGCGACGTCAAGACCGGTTCCCTCTCCCAGATGGGCGGCACAGGCGTGTTCGTCGCGGCGCTCCGTGATGCGCTGCTGGCCGACACCTGCGATGTCGCCGTGCATTCCTTGAAGGACCTGCCCACAGGGGCGGCCCTTGGCCTGAGTATCGCTGCGACGCCAAAGCGCGTCGACGTCCGGGATGTCCTCTGCGCGCGCGACGGCATGACGCTCGCGGAACTGCCGGGTGGTGCGAAGGTGGGCACCGGCTCGCCCCGACGTGCAGCCCAGCTTCGGGCCGCGCGGCCGGACATCGAGGTCCTCGATATCCGGGGCAACGTAGACACCCGCCTTGGCAGGGTCCCGGGGCTTCCGGGAAACACCACGTCCGAGGTTGTTCCCGGTAAGACATGCGACCTGGACGCCGTGGTGCTCGCCGCTGCCGGCCTGGAGCGGATGGGCCGGCTGGACACCGTCAGCGAGTTCTTCGAAACCAGCGTCATGTTGCCGGCACCTGGGCAAGGGGCGTTGGCCATCGAATGCCGCACGGAGGATGCTCCCAACCAGGCAGGCACGACGGAGGGCTCCAACGGTGTGTTGGCGCAGGCCCTTGCCGCGCTGGACGACGACGACACCCGCCTTGCGGTGACAGCTGAGCGTGCGGTCCTTGCCAGGCTCGAGGCCGGCTGCGCGGCTCCCGTAGGCGCCTTCGCCTTCCGCAAGGGGAGCATGCTTCACCTGGAAGCTGCCGTTTGCTCGGTGGACGGGACCAAGACCGTGCGCGAGAAAAAGGCCACCGACGGCCTGACTGAGGTGGGAGCCACCCTGCTGGGCATCGAGGTTGCTGAGCTGTTGCTCGCCGCCGGCGCGGCGGAGATTGCGGATCTTGCCGCATCCTAAGCCCTTGGAAGCACAAACCTTGGCCGGCCGGCGTGTCCTGGTTACCAGGACCGCCGACCGCGCCCAGGCTTTGGCTTCACTCCTCACCGGAGCCGGTGCGGAGCCACTGGTGCTTCCATTGATCGACTTCGAACGGGCCCAAGACCAGTCCCCGTTGGATGAGGGCATCGACCGGCTGTCAGCGGGAGGATTCGACTGGCTGGTCGTCAGCAGCATCACCACGGTACGGGTCCTGCTGGAAAAGGCTGCCGAACGCGGTGTCACCCTTGCTCATCTGGTCCCCGCCGGGACCAAGGTGGCCACCGTTGGCGAGTCGACCAGGCGCGCCCTGGAGTCCGTTGGACTTACAGTTGCGCTGGCGCCCGTCGAGGCACAGTCGGCGGATGGCCTTCTTGAGCTCTGGACAGCGGCACCCGGCCAGGTCTTCCTGCCCCAAGCAGATATTGCCGCGCCGGGCCTCCGTGAAGGCCTGGCAGCGAAGGGCGCCGACGTCACTGCCGTGACCGCCTACCACACCGTTGATTTCCCGGGCCGCGCCGGTTTCCGCCTGACGACGCAGCTGCCATCCGCCGTCGTGGTTGAAGACCGGGCACCGCGGATCATGAGTCCTGCGGAAGTGCGGGACGCCCTGGACGCCGGGACCATGGACGCCGTGGTGCTCGCCTCGCCCAGTGGCGCACGGCGCATCGCCAGGGACTTTCCGGGACTGGGCCGCTGCCAGGTCATCGCGATTGGACGTCCGACGGCGGCTGCCGCCTCCCAGCTCGGACTCGCCGTGGCTGCCACGGCCAAAGAACCAACACCGGACGGCATCGTGGCCGCTCTGGTATCTGTTTTCGCCAACGAAGGGAACCCGCAATGAGCTTTCCAAACCATCGTCCCCGCCGCTTGCGCACAACTCCCGCCATGCGCAGGCTGACCGCAGAGAACCGGCTGGCCCCCGCAGACCTGATCCTCCCGGCATTCATCCGGGAGGGCCTCACCGAACCGAGCCCCATCAGCTCCATGCCGGGCGTCGTCCAGCACACCACCGACTCCCTGAAGCGTGCTGCCGCCGAGGCCGTGCAGCTGGGAGTGGGCGGCATCATGCTGTTCGGCGTACCCGCGGTCCGGGACGCGCAGGGCACTGCATCCCTTGACCCTGACGGTGTCCTGAACAAGGCAATCCGCGACGTCAAAGCCGAAGTCGGTGACGACCTGGTGATCATGGGCGACGTGTGTTTGGACGAATTCACAGACCACGGCCACTGCGGTGTACTGGACGCCGAGGGCTACGTGGACAATGACGCCACGTTGGAAATCTACGGCAAGATGGCAGTGGCCCAAGCAGATGCCGGCGCGCACGTCCTGGGCCCTTCGGGAATGATGGACGGCCAGATCGCCGTCATCAGGCAGGCCCTGGAGGAATCCGGCCACAAGAACACCGCGGTCCTGGCGTACGCCGCAAAATATGCTTCCGCTTTCTACGGCCCGTTCCGTGAGGCCGTTGATTCCCAGCTGAAGGGTGACCGCCGGACCTACCAAATGGACGCGGCCAACCGACGCGAAGCCATCCTCGAAGTTGAGTTGGACTTGGAGGAAGGGGCGGACATGGTCATGGTCAAGCCGGCCATGAGCTACCTGGACATCCTCGCCGACGTCGCCGCCATGAGCCCGGTGCCCGTTTCGGCCTACCAAATCTCAGGTGAGTACGCCATGATCGAAGCGGCTGCGGCCAACGGCTGGATCGACCGGCGTGGTGCCATCACCGAGTCCGTGTTGGGGATCAAGCGGGCCGGCGCCGATACCGTACTGACCTACTGGGCCTCCGAACTGGCAGGCTGGCTTAAGGAGTCCTGATGACCTCTGTTTCTTCCGACCCCACAGCTCCGGTAGCTTCTGACGAGATCCTGCTCGGGCTAAACACCTTCGGCGACGCGGGACTCGACGCCGACGGAAATCCCAAGGAGCATGCCCAAGTCCTGCGGGAGCTGTTGGAAGAAGCGAAACTCGCAGACTCCGTCGGCCTCCATGCCTTCGGCGTCGGTGAGCACCATCGTCGGGACTTTGCCGTGTCCGCGCCGGAGGTTTTCCTCGCCGCGGCAGCGGCTGTGACGACCCGGATCCGCCTCGGCTCGGCTGTCACGGTGCTGAGCTCGGACGATCCCATCAGGGTGTTCCAACGCTTCTCCACCGTTGACGCGATATCGAACGGTAGGGCCGAGGTGATGCTCGGACGGGGTTCGTTCGTGGAGTCCTTCCCGCTGTTCGGCCTTGACCTGGCCGATTATGAGGTCCTCTTCGAGGAAAAGCTTGAGCTCTTCGACAAAGTGCGCGCGCAGAAGCCGGTCCATTGGGAAGGCCGTACCCGACCCAACGTCAGCGGGCTCCAGGTCTACCCGAAGCTGCAGCACCATCTGTTGCCCGCCTGGATCGGAGTAGGCGGAACACCTGAGTCTGTACTGCGCTGTGCCGAATACGGATACCCGATCATCTTCGCCATCATCGGCGGAGAACCCCGCCGCTTTGCGCCCTTGGTGAATCTGTACCGCGAGGCCATGGGCAAATACGGCCACCCGATGCGCCAGATAGCGACACACTCACCGGGTTTCATCGCCGATACCGACGAGGCCGCCCGCGAAGAACTCTTCCCGCACTGGCTTGAACAGCGCAACAGGATCGGCGCCGAGCGTGGCTGGGGACCCGGCAACCGGGGCGAATTCGATGCGATGTGCGGTCCCGAAGGCGCACTCTATGTGGGCTCTCCGGAAACCGTGGCGCAGAAGATCGCGCT
The DNA here is from genome assembly GCF_024608385.1 of Paenarthrobacter sp. UW852. Lineage (NCBI taxonomy): Bacteria > Bacillati > Actinomycetota > Actinomycetes > Micrococcales > Micrococcaceae > Paenarthrobacter > Paenarthrobacter sp. UW852. The sequence goes on along the minus strand of NZ_JAMSGY010000003.1, from coordinate 389,310 downwards.
CCTGAAGCGGAACCTCGGGGTTGACCGCTTCGACCTCAAATACAGCAATGGGACCCTGCCGCACCAATCCATGATGCGCTGCATCGAGCTTTACGGCACACAGGTGGCCCCACGGGTCGCCGAGCTGCTTGCCGCGGCCTCGTAGGCGACGGCCCTGCCGCTGATGAATCACTGAAAGAATAGGAACCATGACTTCAAACACCCCCGTGTCCGACCAGCTCTTCGACCGCGCCCGGTCCCTTATGCCCGGAGGCGTGAACTCCCCGGTCCGCGCCTTCGGATCCGTGGGTGGCAACCCGAAGTTCATGGTTTCGGCCAAGGGTGCCTACCTCACGGATGCAGACGGCAAGGAATACGTTGACCTCGTGTGCTCCTGGGGGCCCGCCTTGCTGGGCCATGCCCACCCGGCCGTCCTTGACGCCGTCCACGCGGCCGTGGACCGTGGCCTTTCCTTCGGTGCTTCCACCCCGGATGAAGCCAACCTGGCCGCCATCGTCAAGGAACGTGTCTCCGCCGTCGAGCGCCTGCGGATGGTGTCCACCGGTACTGAAGCAACCATGACTGCTGTACGCCTGGCCCGCGGCTACACCGGCCGCAACCTGATCATCAAGTTCGCCGGCTGCTACCACGGCCACCTCGATGGACTGCTCGCCGCGGCCGGTTCGGGCGTCGCCACTTTGGCCTTGCCCGGGTCGGCAGGTGTCACCGAAGCCACGGCAGCTGAGACCCTGGTGCTGCCTTACAACGACCTCGCCGCCGTCGAAGCTGCCTTCGCCGCCCACGGCAACAACATCGCTGCCATCATCACTGAAGCTGCGCCGGCCAATATGGGTGTCGTGACCCCGGGAGAGGGCTTCAACGCCGGTCTTTCCCGAATCACCAAGGAATACGGTGCGCTGCTCATCCTCGACGAAGTGCTCACCGGATTCCGCACTGGACATGCCGGCTACTGGGGCCTGACTGGCCGTCAGGAGGGCTGGGCGCCGGACCTTCTCACTTTCGGCAAGGTCATCGGCGGCGGAATGCCGACGGCGGCACTCGGCGGACGCGCCGACGTCATGGACTACCTCGCTCCCGTTGGTCCGGTTTACCAGGCCGGCACCTTGTCCGGCAATCCTGTGGCCATGGCTGCTGGCGTGGCAACGCTGACGAACGCGACGCCTGAGGTCTACGCCCACGTCGATGCCCGTTCGCTGGAGCTGTCTGCGGCCCTGTCGTCCGCCCTGGAAGCGGCCGGCGTAGACCACTCCATCCAGAGGGCAGGCAACCTGTTCTCTGTCGCGTTCGGCACCTCCGCCCACGGCGTGCACAACTACGACGACGCCCAGGGCCAGGAATCTTTCCGCTACGCGCCCTTCTTCCACTCCATGCTGGACTCCGGTGTTTATCTTCCGCCGTCTGTCTTCGAAGCCTGGTTCCTGTCTGCAGCCCACGACGACGCAGCAATGAGCCGGATCTTCGACGCACTCCCGGCAGCTGCGAAAGCTGCGGCCGCCGCCTCAGCCTGACGTGGCCAGCCTGCCCCGGGGAGCTGCACCGCGCAGCTGCCCGGGGCATTGTTGTACCCGCACGGGGTAGGCTCGTAAGTGGAAACCCAACCCCAACGAATCAACGGTTTACCATGCGCAAGACCCAGACAATTGCAACCCTCGGAATGAGCATCGCGGCGGCTGGAGCTCTGCTCGCCATGGCGTCCGGCTGCTCGGCAGGCAACGGAAGTTCCGCCCAGAACCCAACTCAAGGGACGCCGTCGGCCTCCGCTTCCCCGTCATCAGCCGCCCCGGTTCCCAGCACCGCGGCGGCAACGCCCTCCGCACGGCCTTCTGCTCCAGCGGCCCCTGCTCCGGCCCCACAGCCGAGCACCGGCACCCCATCTGCGGCTGAACAGCAGCTCGCCACCCTGGACGTGGAACAACGCGTTGGACAGCTGTTCATGGTCGCTGCCAAGGCTACCGGCGCCGAACCTGCAACCATGGCCGCGCTGAACAAATATCACGTGGGCAACGTCTACTTGAGCGGGCGCAGCAAAGCCGGAACGGCGACCACAGCGTCGGTGGTGTCAGCATTGACCGGCACGGTTTCCGCTGCCACAACCGGTGGGTTGCCGTTGTCGGTCGCCACAGACCAGGAAGGCGGATTCGTACAGGTCCTGTCCGGTCCGGGCTTCTCGCAAATACCCGCAGCGCTGGTACAGGCTGGGGCAGGGCCCACCAAGCTCCGTGCCGACGCGGCCGTCTGGGGCAAGGAGCTACGCAGCGTTGGCGTCAACGTGAACCTTGCCCCAGTCCTGGATACCGTCACGAGTCCCGAATTTGCCCCGTCCAACGCCCCGATAGGCCACTTCCAGCGGGAGTACGGCTTCACACCCCACGATGTCTCGGTGCTGGGCAATGCCTTCGCGGATGGCATGAAGGATGCCGGCGTCGCTCCAGTCGTGAAACACTTCCCGGGCCTGGGCCGAGTGGTTCCCAATACGGACGTCAGCAGCGAGGTCCGGGACACTTCCACCACCAGTAATGATCCCGCCCTGGAACCATTCCAGGCAGCCATTAAAGGTGGCGCCCGGTGGGTCATGGTCTCAAATGCCTATTACGACAAGATCGACCCCGCCAACATTGCACCCTTTTCGCCGACCATCATGGACACCATGCTGCGGAAGGATGCCGGGTTCACGGGAATCGTCCTGTCAGACGACCTCTGCAGCGCGGCTCAATTGGAAGCATGGTCTGATGCCGACAGGGCGCTGAACTTCTTTGCCGCCGGGGGAACCATGCTGGTGTGCGCCGATCCTGCCCGCGTCCCCACCATGCACCAGGCCGTGGTGCAGAAGGCCCAATCCGATCCGGCGTTCCGTGCCAAGGTGGACGCCGCAGTGCTGACCATCCTGCGGGTCAAGGCCGGCCAGTAGCATCTGGTTCCGAACGCGGAAAACCCCGTTTCGCGCAGCCCCGAGGGGGCACGCAAAGCGGGGTTTCCTGTGGCTTGGCTACTAAAGGACGTCCGAAAGGAAGCCCTGGAGACGCTCGGTGCGCGGATCCGTGAACAGCTGTTCCGGCGGGCCCGACTCCACGACCACACCGGCATCCATGAAGGTCACAACGTCGGAAACGTTGCGGGAGAAGCCCATCTCGTGGGTCACCACCACCATGGTCATGCCACCCTTGGCCAGGTCCGTCATGAGGGCCAGGACGCCCTTGACCAGCTCCGGGTCCAACGCAGATGTTGCCTCGTCGAAGAACATCACTTCCGGCTTCATGGCCAGCGCGCGGGCAATAGCCACACGCTGCTGCTGGCCACCTGAGAGGTTGGCCGGCCGGGAGTCCGCTTTGTGCTTCAAACCCACCAGGTCCAGCTGGTTCAGGGCCTCGTCCCGGGCCTGCTCCTTGGACATGCCACGGAGTTTGCGCAGGGCCAGCGAGATGTTCTCTGCCACCGTTTTGTGCGGGAACAGGTTGAACTGCTGGAAGACCATGCCGATCCGGCGGCGCAGCTCATCAGGGTTGTCCTTGAGAACCGAACGCCCGTCAAGCAGGATGTCGCCCTGGTCCGGCTCGATCAGCCGGTTCATGACGCGAAGCAGCGTCGACTTGCCCGAACCCGAAGGACCGATCACCGAGGCGGTGGTGCCCTTCTCAACGTGCAGGTCGATGCCACGCAGGACGTGGTTGCTGCCGAAGGACAAGTGGATGTTCTTGGCCGTCAATGTGCCTGAAACGAATTCACTCATGCTTGGGCTCCTTTTCCAACGACGGCTGCTGCTTCGTCCGGTTCTTTCTTCTCCGGACGGCCGGTCCGCATCCGGGCATCAATCCAGTTCACGAAGTGGGTGAGCGGAATGGTCAGTGCCAGGTAGAAGATGGCGGCAGCTACATAGGGGGACAGGTTGCCTGTGTTGGCCGCCGCGTCCTTGCCGATCTGGAAGATCTCACGCTCAGTTGCCAGGAGGCCCAACATGAAGACCAGCGACGACTCCTTGATCAACGCGATGAACTGGTTGACCAGGGCCGGAAGCACGCGGCGGATACCCTGGGGGACCACTACCAGGCGCATGGAGGAACCGTAGCTGAATCCGAGGGCGCGGGTAGCCTCCAGCTGGCCCTTGTCCACGCTCTGGATGCCGGACCGGAAGATCTCACCGATGTAGGCACCAGACATCAGGGACAGCGCGGCAATGGCCATGGGGTACGGGCTGGTTGAGCCTGTGAGTTCACGAACAATCGGGCCGAACCCGAATCCGATCACCAGGATGGTCAGCACCGGTGGAAGCCCGCGGAGAATGTCCGTGTAGATGCGGGCTATCCACCGTGCCGCTGCGTTCCGGGAAATCCCCATCAGGGCGAGCAGCATCCCGATCGCTGTCCCGATGACGCCGGAGACGACAGCCAGCACGATGGTGTTGGGCAAGCCGACGGCGAACATCTTGGGAAGGACTTCGCCTATCGCCTTCCAGTCAAAGAAGCTTTGGGCCAGTTGGTTGAGGATATCCATGGAACGTCCGGGTTACTTGGCGGGGATCTGGACGGCCTTGCTGCCCGGCTTCCAGCCCTGGGGGGTCTGCTCAGCAGCAGTCGGACGATCCTTGTACCACTCGGCCGTGAGCTTGGTCCACGTGCCATCGGCGATCACAGCGTCCAAGCCGGAGTTCAGGGCATCGATCAGGGGCTTGTTGTCCTTGTTCACTGCGTACGCGGTGAAGTTCTGGGTGTTGACAACCTTTTCGGCGATCTTGGTGTTGTCGCCTTCCTTGACCTGGCCTTCTGCCTGCTGTGACGGGGCCACCCAAGCGTCGATCTGGCCGTTCTTTACGTTGCCGTAGACCGTGTTGTAGTCAGGGAAACGGACAGGCTCGATCTTGAGCGTGTTGGTCATGTAGTCATCCTGGACGGTGCCCTGGACAACGCCGACGCGCAGGCCTTCCTTGATATCGCCGAAGCCGGTGACCTTGGAATCCTTCTTGGTGACGACGGCCATGTAGCCAAAGTCGTAACCGTTGGTGAAACCGACCGTCTTGCGGCGGGCGTCCGTGGTGGAGATCGAGGAGGATCCGACGTCGAACTGCTTGTTGCCCACCTGGGAGAGCAGTGCTGAGAAGTCAGTCGATGCGAATTCGACCTTGAGGCCCAGCTTGTCGCCGATGGCGCGCAGCAGTTCATTGTCGTAGCCGGTGAACTTGCCGGAAGGATCAATGAAGATGTTGGGCGGGGCGTCGGAGAGGGTGCCCACGCGAAGGGTGCCGTCAGTGATGAGGCCGAGCTTGGACTTGTCGATCTTGTCCAAGGGGGTGACGTCAGCGGTGGTGAAGGAGTCCAGGCTCTTCTGGTCGCTGCCGGCGAGGGCGTCGGTGGGGGTGCCGCTCGGGGTGGAGGATCCACCGCCGCATGCTGCCAGGGAAATCACCAGGGCTGCGGCCACAGGGGCGACAGACAGCCACTTAGGGGCTTTGAATTTCATGAAGAAATCACTTTCATCGAGTCACGGAGACGTATCGCGGTGGGCGGGGAAAACGGCAGCGAAACGAAAGTTGGCTGCCCTAGCAGACTTCAACCCGCCAAAACTTAATTATGTCACCAGGGCCCCAGGCGTCAGTGAATCGAATAAGTGGGTGCCTACGCTCGGTTTAGCCGAATATAGTTCCTACCAGGAGTGCGTTGCTCCTTGGACTATTCAACGGTTGGGCGAAGTCGTTGAATCCGCGCACTAATACAGGCCTGATGGGGGTTCCTGAATTCAGGTGTGACTTGCGTCGCAGAACGTAATCCGCAGGGGACAGTTCCGCGTGCGCGGTGCACCGCTAGAAGCCGCCTCTGCTGGCGTCCTCGGGCGGAAGGACGGGCCATTCGCCCTCGATGACGGCCGTCGGCTTGCTGCGGCGGAGATACTGCTGGAAATCAGCCGCCTGCGAGGCCGCCCAGTCCACCTGCAACTGGTGGAGCGTGGATGCCGGCATCTGCAGCTTGGGAAACTTGCCGGCCATGGCGTCCAGCACCCTCAACGTGGCCAGCGCATCCGCAGCCGACGTGTGGGCGTTGTTTAGGTCAACCCCGTATTCCTCGCACAGGGCGGTCAGGGTCCGCTTGCCCTTCCGGTAACGGTCAACCTGCTTGTTCATGATGTAGGGATCCAGTACGGGGAAGCGCGTCAGTTGAGGGACGCCGTAGCGGGCGGATTCCGCCGCGAGGACCGTGAAATCGTAACTGGCGTTGAAAGCGATGACCGGAGTGCCGTCGTCGAAAAGTCCCTGAAGAACTGCGGCTACCTCGCGGGTGACCTCTGCGGCGGGGCGCCCCTCGGCCCGAGCCCTTTCGGTGGTCACGCCGTGGACCTCGCTGGCCTCGGCAGGAATCTCCACACCCGGATCCGCCAGCCATTCATGCTCGGCGATGAGCTCTCCGCGTTCATCCACCACCGTGATGGATGCGGTGACGATCCGCGCTGACCGGGAGTTTTTCCCGGTGGTCTCGAGGTCGAAGGCGGCGCGGGAGAGGGTGTTCCAGGAGCTCATGTCTTCAAGCTACCGGCTGGCTCCGACACTATTTGGGCACGACACTCCTGCCGTTACGCTGAACACATGCGGATGGAGTATGTGACGGCGGTGCTGGCCGTTGTGGACCTCGTTCCGTCCGGCTCGGCAGTGTCCTATGGTGATGTCGCCGAGCTTCTGGGCGCCGGTGGTCCACGGCAGGTCGGCTCCGTCATGAGCCATTACGGCAGTCCCGTGGCGTGGTGGAGGGTGCTGCGGGCCAGTGGCGAGGCGCCTGCCGGGCACGAAGCCGATGCCCTGCGGCACTACCTGGCCGAATCCACCCCTCTTCATGGTGCTTACCAGGCTTTCCTGCTCACGGGTGAGGGCCGGTGGCGCGTGGACTTGGCCGCCGCGCGTTGGGCACCAACGGATGCGGAATTTGATCAACTTGATGTGATCTCGGACCAGTTGGAGCGTCAACTCCATATTTTGTCGGTGCCCGATGATGAAATGACTGTGTGACCGCGACACCCACCAAAACCCGCCAAGCTTCGGCAACGCTCCGCCTGCTGCCGCCGCGCGAGACCCACTACGCGGCACCTGTTCTATCCCCGGACCAGCAGGCCGTGGTTTCGCTTCCACAGGGAAGTGGCCCCGTACTCGTCCCAGGCGGTCCGGGAACGGGCAAGTCCACAGTCCTCATTGAATCGGCTGTCCGCCGGGTCCGCGAGGATGGCCTGGATCCGGGCAGCATCCTCATCCTTGCCCCGGCACGGCACGCGGCCGCTGGCCTGCGGGACACCTTCACGGGTCGATTGGACCGTAGCCTCAGCACGACGCCGGCACGGACGTGGGCTTCGTACGCCTTCGATGTCATCCGGCGCGCCAAAGCAGAAGGCATCCTTCCGCTGGCCCGGCCGCCCAAGCTCCTGTCCGGCCCCGAACAGGACCTCATCATCAAAGAGCTGCTGGAAGGCCATGCGCGTCCCGGTTTCCATCTGCCCTGGCCCGAGGATCTTACGGCTGCGCTGCCCACCCGCGGCTTCCGCCACGAGATCCGGCAGTTGTTCGACCGCATCATCGAATCGGGCCGAACTGCCGAAGACCTGGTTGGCCTGGCCTATGAATGTGGCCGGCCGGACTGGATGGCGGCGGCAGAGCTGTACAGCGAGTACAGGGATGTCCTGGACCTGCGAATGCCCGAGGCCTTCGACCCCGCTGGAATCATCACCACGGCACGGCAGATTTTCCAGGACTCACCGTCGTTCCTGGCCGCCGAAAGGGAGCGGCTCCAGCTCATCCTCGTGGACGACGCCCAGGAATCCAACCCTGCCGTGTTCGAGCTCCTCGCCGATGTGGCGGAGGGCAAGGATGTTGTGGTGACGTATTCCCCGGATACCGTCGTGCAGGGTTTCCGGGGTGCGCGGCCGGACCTCGTAGCTGAGCTGCCATCCCTGCTGGGCGGTGCCAATCAGGACATCGTGGAACTTCCCCTGGGCGTCACCCACCGGCATACGCCGGCGGTAGCCGAAGCCTGGACGCGGGTCGCCGCCCGCATTTCACAGCGGTCCGGCGGTCAGCTCGCACGGCGTATGAAACAACCGGCCAACTCTGTTTCCGGGCAGGATAACGGGGCAGGGGAGGGCCGCGTGGAAGGGCATGTCCTTCCCTCCGCCGTCCACGAAATGCGATACGTAGCCCAACGCATCCTTGAAGCGCAGCTCCGTGAGGGGCGGGAGTTCAGCGATATCGCGGTGATTGTTCGCAACGGCGGGCAGATCTCGCAATTGCAGCGCTACCTGGGCGGCCAGGGGATCCCGGTGCGGGTTCCTGTGGCGGACTCGGCCGTCCGCGACGAAGTGGCAGTCCGTCCTCTCTTGGAGGCCTTCGCGATTGTCCTGGACCCTGCCAAGCTCACCCCCGAGACAGCAGTTTCCCTTCTCACCTCCCGGATCGGCGGCGCCACCGCTATCGAACTGCGCAGACTGCGGCAGTCGCTGCGCCGCGAGGAACTGCTCGGCGGCGGAGGGCGGTCAAGTGACGCTTTGCTCGTCGAGGCGTTGCTTCAGCCAGGGGCCCTGGCTTCACTGGGAATTGAAGGCAGTTCGGCACGTCGGCTGGCACGGATGTTTTCGGCGGGGGCCGCGGCCGCAGAACAGCCTGGCGCGAACGCCGAATCCGTGCTGTGGGCCCTATGGCAGGCCACGGGGTTGTCATCCCGGTGGGCGGAAGCAGCGCTTGAGGGCGGCACCGCCGGGGCGCGCGCTGACCGGGACCTGGATGCCATGATGGCGCTGTTCCACACGGCGGAACGGTTCGTGGACCAGTTGCCGGGCTCCGGTCCCGAACAGTTCCTTGACTATTTAATGAACCAGGAACTTCCCATGGACACCCTCGCGGCCCGTGCACAGCTGGAGGCCTGCGTTGAGATCATGACCCCGGCCAGCGCTGCAGGCAAGGAATGGCCGGTGGTGATCGTTGCAGGCCTTCAGGAAGGTGTATGGCCCAACACCCGTTTGCGTGGTGAACTGCTCGGCAGCACCGTGTACGCCGACGCCGTGGAGCATGGGGTGGACTATGCCCTGGCACGTGGACCCTTGAGCCGGCTCCGCGACATCCGCTACGACGAGCTGAGGAGCTTTTCGACGGCAGTCTCGCGTGCCCGCGAAGTCCTTATTTGCACTGCCGTGTCTTCCGAGGACGAACAGCCCTCGGCGTTCCTGGACTACGTGGCACCGCTGGCCGGCGGCGAATATCGGCGCGAGTACACGCCCGTGGACCGTCCCATGACCCTGCGTGCACTCGTCGCGGAGTTGCGGCAGCATGCACAGGCAGGCGAGTCCGGTCCCGGGGGGCGGGAAACCGCACGGGAGGCTGCACGGGTACTTGCCCGCCTCGCCAGCACGGAACCGTCTGTCGCGGGCGCCCACCCGGACACCTGGTGGGGGCTGGCACCACTGAGCTCTGAAGCTGCCGTGGTGCCGCCCGGGGGCACAGTGTCCGTCTCGCCCTCGAAAGTCGAAGCTGTCCACAAGTCACCCCTGGATTGGTTTGTCCAGGCCGCTGGAGGAGAAGCAGCTACGGATTTCGCGCGAAGCCTCGGAACGCTGGTGCACAGCATCGCCCAGGAGCTGCCCGATGCCTCCGGCTCCGACTACGTCGCAGAGCTGGTCAGGCGCTGGCCCACCCTTGGCATGAAAGACAACTGGGAGGGCAAACTGGACTTCCAGAGGGCCGAACTCATGGTCCGTAAGCTGGCCCAGTATGTGCTCCTCATGCGCAGCGAGGGAAGGAGCCTGCTGGCCGTCGAGCATGATTTTGAAGTCCAGCTTCCCGATGTCCACGTGGATGACCTTGGCGTGGACGAGCCCGGGGCCGGGAACACGCGGCACGCAGTCCTCCGAGGTCAGGTGGACCGTCTGGAGATCGATTCCGGGGGCCGGCTTGTCGTCGTGGACCTCAAGACCGGAAAACGCCAGCCCGGTAAAGCCGAAGTTGCCAGGCACCCCCAGCTCGGTGCTTACCAGGCTGCCGTCCTTCAAGGTGCCTTCCGGGGCGCCGTAACCGGTACGGAAACGCCCGACGCCGGACCGGCGGACGCCGCAGTCCCGGGCGGAGCGGTGCTGGCCCAGCTCGGCACCAAGGCCAAGAGCCCCGTCGTGCAGCAGCAGGAGCCGCTTGACCCTGCCGATAACTGGGCCGAGGGCCTGGTCAATGAGGCGGCTGGGCTCATGGCTGCGGCGACTTTCGAAGCCCGGCACGACCCCAGCAAAAGCGGCCACGGCGGCCATGGGTGCCGTCTCCCCGATATCTGCCCGTTGTGTGCCAGAGGAAAGCAGGTCACCGAATGACAATCGAGCTCCTGGCTGGTTCTGCCGCCAGCAGTCCGGGCGCGGAGGACGTTCCTGAGCCCCGGTTCACACCCTCGCAACTGGCCGGGATTTTGGGTGAAAAGAACCACCCCACGGACGAACAAGCCGCCATCATTGCATCGTCCCTCACTCCACGCCTGGTCATCGCTGGAGCCGGTTCCGGAAAGACTGCCACCATGGCGGACCGCGTTGTGTGGCTCGTGGCCAACGGCTGGGTGCGCCCTGAGGAAGTCCTTGGCGTGACTTTCACCCGGAAGGCCGCAGGGGAGCTGGCCAGCCGCATCCGGAGCAAACTGGCCACGCTGCAGCGCATTGCAACCGAAGACGACGGCAGCCTTGGTTTCCCGGAAGGGTTGATGGGCACAGATGACCTCGAACCCAAGGTCTCCACTTACCACTCCTACGCAAGCGGCATCGTCTCCGACTACGGCCTGAGGTTGGGTATTGAACGCGACGTTGTCCTGTTGGGCGGCGCCCAGTCCTGGCAGCTCGCCAGTGAAGTCGTCGAGGCCTACGACGGCGACTACGAACACTTCACCGCGGCCAAGTCAACCCTGGTCAACGCCGTCATCCAGCTGGCGGGGGAGTGTGCCGAGCACCTTCAGGACCCGGCCGCGGTCCGGGAATGGGTTCTTGAACGTGTCCACACCTTCGAAGAGCTTCCTTACGTAGCCGGTGCAAAGAAGAACCCCACCCAGGCCGCCGGCGAGCTGGCGTCGATGCTCAGGACCCGTGCCAGTGTCGCTGACATGGTGGTCCGATACCAGGAGGCAAAGCGGCAGCGGGGTGTCCTCGATTTCGGCGACCTTGTGGCTCTCGCCGCGAGGATCGCCAGCGACATCCCCCTTGCCGCCACCACCGAACGTGCCCGTTACAAGGTGGTGCTCCTGGACGAATTCCAAGACACCTCGCATGCGCAGCTCGTCCTGTTCTCGCGACTGTTTGGACAGGGCCACGCTGTCACCGCAGTGGGCGACCCGAACCAGTCGATCTATGGTTTCCGCGGTGCTTCGGCAGGACAGCTCTTCCATTTTGTGCAGGAGTTTCCCGTCAGGCATATCGACACGGCTGGCGGGACTGAAACGTACTCCGTGGCTCCCACGTCGTACCTGACTACGGCCTGGCGCAACGGTCGGAACATTTTGGAAGCGGCTAATACCATCGCAGCGCCCTTGAACAAGGCAGCGGTCATGGATGGGCCGGCAGGGGAGAGGGACTCAGCCTCCGGTGTCTCGGTCCCGCCTTTGGTTCCCAGCCCGGCGGCCGTTGACGGGAGCGTGGTGATTGGGCGTTTCAGCACCGATGAGGATGAAGCCGCTGTCATTGCCCGCGATGTCCGGCGCTACCAGCGGACGGTCTTCGAAGAGGAGGGGGACGGTACGCCGGTCAGGCCGACGATGGCGGTGCTGTGCCGGCGACGCGCCCAGATGGAGTGCCTTCGCCGCGAGTTCGAGCTGCAAGGGATCCCGTATGAAATCGTGGGCCTCGGAGGCCTGCTGGACACGCCGGAGATAGTGGATTTGGTCGCCACCCTGCGGGTGCTGGCAGACCCTGGGCGTTCTGATGCCCTGATGAGGTTGCTGGCCGGAGCACGTTGGCGCATTGGTCCGGCGGACTTGATGGCTTTCAGCGATTGGTCGCGTTCGCTGGCCCGTCGCCGGTCTGCCCCGGACTCCCACCCGGATCCCATCGATGCCAATGAGGAGCCGGCAGCGGTGGTGGTTGAGAGCGATATCACCGATGCCGCAAGCCTGGTGGAGGCCCTGGACTTCCTGCCCAAGCCCGGCTGGACTTCGGGGCACGGAAGGAGCTTGAGCGAGGCCGGTTTGGAACGCCTCGCCAGGCTTGCCTCTGAACTTCGCTTCCTTAGGAGCTACATTGGCGACGACCTCACCACGCTCCTGGGCGAAGTGGAACGGGCGATGCTCCTGGACATCGAAGTGGCAGCCAAACCGGGAATCAGCATTCACCAGGCCCGCCGCAACCTGGATGCGTTCCAGGACGCCGCCGCCGGGTTCCTGCAGACGTCGCAGCGCATCGACCTTCTGGCGTTCCTGTCCTGGCTGGAAGCGGCCGCATCAGAAGAGGGCGGTTTGGACGTCGCTCCGGTGGAGACCAACAGGGAAGCCGTGCAGTTGCTGACAGTCCATGCCTCCAAAGGACTGGAATGGGACGTTGTCTTTGTTCCCGGGCTCAATGCCGGTTCGTTCCCCAGCAACCGGGATTCCCGATGGAGCAGCGGAGCTGCTGCATTGCCGTGGCCATTGCGGGGGGACCGCGCAGACCTCCCGCAGTGGGACCTTGACCAGCCGGACCAGAAAGGGTGGCTGGACGCAGAGAAGGATTTCAAGTCCGAGGTCCAGCATCACGGTGAGGCAGAGGAACGCAGGCTGGCGTACGTGGCCTACACCCGGGCCAAATTTGTCTTGTGGGCCTCAAGCGCAGCTTGGAACGGCTCCCGTTCGGGGATGGCCTCCATGTCGGATTTCCTGTCAGAACTGGCCCCGCTCACCGGATTGGAAGGAGTGGACGGGGAAGGCCGGGAACCGGCTATCGCCCGCAGGACGGCACAAGCAGTCATCCATGCGGAATCCGTGGCCGAGGAAGCGTTACCGGAGGAAAGCCCGTTGACCGCAACTTTGGAAGTGGCACAGTTCCCCTACGATCCTCTGGAGGGACCGTCCGATCCCCGGACCGGCGCGCGTCTCAGGCTGGTTCCCGGGCGTCGGGCTGCCATGGACCAAGCAGCGGCGTTGGTTCGCGGCTTTATGGAAGGACACAGCTCCAGCGAGGCCTCCGATGATCTGAGTGGCATGGCCGCACGATGGTCCCAGGAGGCCGAACTCCTGCTGGACCGCCAGCGGATGCGTTCATCAGTCCAGGACGTCCACCTGCCCAGCCACATCTCTGCATCGCTGTTCGTGGACCTCGGATCCGATCCGACAGCTGTCCTGTCCCAACTCCGCAGGCCCGTGCCCCGGGAACCTGGAATCTCAGCCCGCAAGGGTACGGCCTTCCATGCTTGGGTGGAGGAGTACTTCGGCTCAACCGGCATGTTGGACCTTGACGAGGCACCGGGTTCGGACGCCCACATCGACGAGGCCTACGGCCTGGACGAGATGGTGTCGGCGTTCAAACAGTCAGAGTGGGCCCATCGTGCCCCCGCATTCGTGGAAGTTCCGGTGGAAACCCGCATCGGCGACGTCGTGGTCCGTGGTCGCATCGACGCTGTCTTCCGTGACTCTGATGGGCGTTGGCAGCTCATTGACTGGAAGACCGGCCGCCGTCCATCAGGCCAACAGTTGGCGTCGCGCGCAGTTCAGCTCGCCGTGTACCGGCTCGCCTGGGCACGATTGCAGGGAGTTCCCCTGGACGACGTCAGTGCCGCTTTCTACTACGTGGTGGACGACTCCGTGGTGAGGCCACATGATCTGGGCACGGCCGAAGAACTGGAGGAGATTATTGAACGTGCTTTGAAGAACAGTGCCTGAGGCCTAAGAGCGGTCCACCGAATGCAGTGGTGTCACGTTGACCACGTTGATGGCGGCCGTTGAGGTTTCATCGTGGTCGGCCGGGGTGCCTGAGCCGGATTCGTTCCCGTCGTCGGTGCCGCCCGGTTCGCCTTCTTCATTCGAAGACCCCACCTGTGTTGTGCCGGCCGGTTCGGCGGCTGGGGGGATGGCGGCCACCGAAACGGCTGGTCCGACGTCGGGAATCGCTACGACGCTGACAGCCGGCTGCGAGGCGGCCGCGACTGCGAGGTCGTGCGCTGCAGCCTCGTTTTCGGCGGCTTGGGCCGCTTCGTCGCGCCGGGCTTGCTCTTCGATGTCGTTGGCAAGGGTTTGGAGCATGGACTCCGCCTCGGCTGTCATGCTTTGGTGTCCGGCGGCCATGGCCTTCACCAAGTATTGGGCCAGGGCAAACTCGGCCAGCAGGGCAGCACGGCGAAGGAGGTGGTTGTCGGGAGTCTCGCGGCGCGCCTGTGTGTAGTGGCTCAGGACCGCTTGGACGAATGAGGATTCGTTGGAGGCCACCAGCCAGGCAAAATCGTCGGCCGGATCGCCAATGCGAAGGTCCGTCCAGCCTGTCACCGCGGTCACGGCGTCATCCTGGACCATGAGGTTGTCTTCGTGAAGATCGCCGTGCACTACTGAGGTGTTGAACCGCCAGAGGGCAACATCTTCGAGTGCGTGTTCCCAGCGGCGAAGCAGCGTTGCCGGGATCTTGCCGGTGGTGGCGGCCTGGTCGAGTTCGTTGAGCTTGCGCTGCCGGAATTCGTTGGCCGAGTAGCTCGGGAGGTCTGCGTTGGTGACCAGCGTCAGAGGCAGGTCGTGGATGGCTGCCAAGGCGGCACCGACTTCACGGGCCAACGCCGGAGTTCCGGCTGAGATTTCCTCTATGGACAGCATCGCGCCCTGAAGGTGGGCGTAAACGAAGGTGGTGAGCGCCCCCTGGCGTACTGTGCCCGCGATGGTGGGGACATGGAACGGAAGCTCCGCCCGGATAGCGGGCGCGAAAGCGCGGAGCACCATGAACTCCGTCTCCAACCGGGTGCTGGCTTCCGGATGGCGCGGCGAACGGACACGCCAGCGCTTGCCTTCCGCATCGAGCAACATCGCCGAGTCAAAATCGGCGTCGTCGTCGGGGGAATAGGCTGTAGCCGTCGGTGCCAATCCAGGCACTGCCGCGGTTGCTATAGCGGCCAGTTCTAGCGGTGTTCTTCTCACGTGTTCCACGGTAGATTGAGTGCGGCCTCAGGCCATGATGCAGCGCGGCGAGTCTTCAGATCCGCAGTAAAACAAGGAAGAATACGTCGTTCTAACGGCATAGTGTCCTGGTGTCCACAAGGCGGGGCCTCTTCAAATGTTTTTTGTCGGTACGAGTCAGTACGGTAGATACATGAGTTATACGGAGTCCCCGGCACTGGCCAACCACCTGATGGACACAGTCTTGCCGGTGCGCCCGGCGATGGTGGACCGGGGCTCGGCGGCGCGTATGAAGCCTGGCATGGTCGAGGAACTCATCTCCTCCGGTAGTGCCCGGGCCATGGTGATTTCGGAGCGCAAGGCGCTGGTCACCGCGGACGGCCTGTGGTTTGCTGACGCCACGACGCTGTGGAATGCCCTCAAAGACTCCGACGCCGGTGCCGTCACGGCCATCTACCTCGGCACAACCCTCACACCGTCGTCTGTGGCAGAAGGCACTCCCGTTCTGCTGTTCACAGTCAATCAACCGCCAGCGCCCGGCAGCTTGACGGTGCCTTCGGATGTCCAGTGGGCGGGTTTCCGCGAGGTCGCAGCACGGCTGGATGCCGTCGATACCGCCTTGTTCATCGAGGCCAGCGCCATCTCCAACTGGCACGCAAACCACACCCACTGCCCCAAGTGCGGCAATCCCACTGACATCGAAGCCGGCGGGTGGGTCCGGCGGTGCCCGAAGGACAACTCGGAGCACTATCCCCGCACTGATCCCGCCATCATCGTCACTGTCGTAGGACCCGACGGTCGCCTGCTCCTGGGCGGAGGTGGACCTGCGGATGCCAGGAACTACTCCACCCTTGCCGGATTCGTGGAGCCGGGCGAGTCCTTGGAACAGGCCGTTGTGCGTGAGATCGGGGAAGAAGTGGGCGTCCGTGTAACCGCCTGCCAGTACCTCGGATCGCAGTCCTGGCCTTTTCCCGCCTCGCTCATGTTGGGCTTCACGGCAACAACGGACGACGCCGTGGCCCGGCCCGACGGCGTCGAGGTTACCCGCGCACGGTGGTTCAGCCGTGAGGAGCTGCAGGAAGCGGTGCTCAGTGGTGAAATCACCATCTCAACGCGCCTTTCCATCGCACGTTCCCTGATCGAGCACTGGTACGGCGGCGTCATCGAAGACCTCCAGCCGTGACAGCGGAACTTTTCGACGCCAGCACATCGCTTGAGGAACGCATCCTCGGCGGCTTGGATGAAGAGCAGCGCGAAGTAGCCAGTACCTTGACGGGTCCACTCTGTGTCCTTGCCGGGGCGGGCACCGGCAAGACGCGGGCCATCACGCACCGCATAGCCTACGGAGTGCACTCGGGGGTATACAGCCCCCAGCGGCTGTTGGCTGTGACGTTCACTGCCAGGGCCGCCGCGGAAATGCGAAGCCGCCTTCGGGATCTCGGTGTGGCCAACGTCCAGGCTCGCACCTTCCATGCCGCAGCCCTTAGGCAGTTGCAGTTCTTTTGGCCCCAGGCCATCGGTGGTACGTTGCCAAGCCTGTTGGACCACAAAGCCAACATGATCGCCGAGGCTTCCCGCAGGCTCCGCCTCAGCACAGACCGTGCCTCCATCAGGGATCTGGCTGCGGAAATCGAATGGGCCAAAGTGTCCATGTTGACGCCCGCCAATTACCTGGAGAACGCCCAAGGCAGGGGAACCCCGGGGGGCTTCGACCTGACGGCAGTCTCGAGGGTGTTCCAGGCGTACGAGGATATCAAGACGGACCGCAACGTCATTGACTTCGAAGACGTTCTTCTCATTACCGTCGGGATCCTTCAGGAAGACCCGAAGGTGGCCGCCACTGTCCGCGAGCAATACCGCCATTTCGTCGTGGATGAGTACCAGGACGTTTCTCCCCTCCAGCAAAGGCTCCTGGACCTGTGGCTCGGGGGACGGGATGAACTCTGCGTGGTGGGCGACGCCAGCCAGACCATCTACTCCTTCACCGGCGCTTCTCCGAAGCACTTGCTCGGATTCAAGGCGAAGTTCCCGGGCGCTACCGTCGTTAAGCTCGTCCGGGATTACAGGTCCACTCCGCAGGTAGTGAAGTTGGCTAATGAGCTTCTTGGCTCCCGGCGCAGCGGGGGACCCGCGGCTGACGCAGCCTGGGCTCCGCCGCTGCAGCTCATCGCGCAGCGACCCTCAGGACCGGAACCGCGGTTCATGGAGTGTCCGGACGACGAAGCGGAAGCAGCCGTCGTGGCTGGCCGAATCCAGGAATTGCTCAATACCGGGGTCAAGGCCAGTGAAATAGCCATTCTCTTCAGGACCAACGGTCAGTCCGAGGCCTACGAACAAGCCCTGGCCTCAGCCGGCATTGGCTACCAGCTTCGTGGTGGCGAGCGGTTCTTTGCGCGGAAAGAAGTCCGGGATGCGATCCTGCAGTTGCGTGCCGCTACCCGTGCCGTAGCCGAGGGTCCCCAGGAAGCCCTGGGCCAGGTGGTGCGGGATATCGTGGCTTCGCTCGGTTACACGGATGCGCCCCCACACAACGGGGGAGCGCTCCGTGAGCGGTGGGAGTCCTTGGCCGCATTGGTCGCGTTGGCCGACGAACTTGCTGTGAGCCGGGGAGAGTCCTTCACCCTGGCCGAATTTGTCAACGAGCTCCAGGAACGGTCGGTGGCCCAGCATGCCCCCACCGTCCAAGGCGTGACGTTGGCCTCCCTCCACGCGGCCAAGGGCCTTGAATGGGATGCCGTCTTCCTGGTGGGCCTGAGTGAAGGCCTCATGCCTATTTCCTTCGCTGACACCCCGGAGGACGTGGACGAAGAGCGTCGCTTGCTTTACGTGGGCATCACCCGTGCCCGTGAGCACCTCACGATGTCGTGGTCCACGGCGCGTACTCCGGGTGGCCGGGCCAACCGGAAACCCTCGCGCTTCCTGGATGGACTCCGTCCGGATTCTGTGGCTTCGGCCAATGCACGCAGCAAGTCGGGTCCGGCGCGGCGCAAGGCTGCCGCCCCGGCGTCGTGCAGGGTGTGCGGGAGCATGCTGGCCACCGGAGCTGAGCGCAAAATCGGGCGTTGCAGCCAATGTCCTCCCACGTATGAGGAACAGACTTTCGATGCCTTGCGGCAATGGCGCAAGGAAGAGGCACAGTCGGCAGACGTGCCCGCTTACGTCGTTTTCACCGATGCGACGCTGACGGCGATCGCCGAGGCGCGCCCTTCGTCCCTGGAAGAGTTGGCTGGTTTGGCGGGCATTGGCCCGTCCAAACTTGAGCGCTACGGTGAGGCCGTTTTGGCTGTGCTCGCTGAGAGCACTGAGCTCTGATGGCGCGCCCTGCCTCCTCCGCCGGCACCCCTACGGTGACTGAAGATGGTGCGCCGGTGGTCGTGAGGAGATCGGCCCGCAGGCGCAGGACGGTAGCTGCCTTCTGGGAAGACGGCAATGCCGTGGTGGCAATTCCGGCGAGCTTCTCCGCATCCCAGGAACGCGAATGGGTGGGGCGCATGCTGACCAAACTCAAGAAGCAGGGGGAGCGCCAAGCAGGTTCGGGCAGGCGACGTCCCGCGACGGACCAAGCACTGGCCAGTCATGCCGCGCATCTTTCGCGGACCTATCTTGGTGGGCGGGCCGTTCCGACGTCGGTCCGGTGGGTTGGAAACCAGAACTCACGTTGGGGTTCGGCCACACCTGCGGATGGCAGCATCAGGCTTTCAAACAAGCTCCAGCCCATGCCGCAGTGGGTTATCGACTACGTTCTGGTGCACGAGCTCGCCCACCTGCTCGTCGCCGGACACAACGCAGCCTTCTGGCGATTGGTGGACGCTTATCCCGAAACGCAGCGGGCCAAGGCTTTCCTGGAAGGAGTTGCCTTCGCTACGTCCCGGGGGCTGCCGCCCGATACGGACAGCAGCGACGGCGCTGATACGGCAAGCGACGGCTGCTGATTCACCAAGAGCCTTTAATGCAATAGTGGCCGCCCCCGGAGGGGACGGCCACTTGTTGGATACTGCCTACTTGTTCGGTGACTGCGGGTCGGTGTCGCCCGACTCGGGCTCGTCCTCCGTTGTTCCGCTCTGAGAGTCCTGTGCTTCCTGCCCGTCAGTGTCGTATCCGCCGTTGAGCAGCTTCTGCAGGGCGTCGTCCACTTCGCTGTCGCTTGCCTCGGCAAGTCGGCGCCGCTCGGAGAATCCCTTGGGGTCGTCCAGGTCGTCACCAGTCGGCAGCAGGTCGGGGTGGTGCCAGATGGCGTCGCGGCCGGCGATTCCGCGTTCTTCCTTGAGCGTTGCCCAGAGGGTTGCAGCTTCCCGGAGCCGGCGGGGACGCAGTTCCAAGCCAACCAGGGACGAGAAAGCATGCTCCGCTGGGCCGCCCGTTGCCCGGCGGCGACGGACTGTTTCGCGCAGTGCTGTCGCGGATGGCAAAACGTTGGCGGTGGCTTCTGCAGTCAGTTCATCCACCCAGCCTTCGACGAGGGCAAGTGCCGTTTCGAGCTTCTCCAGTGCGGCCGTCTGGACAGGAGTGCGTTCGGGCGTGAAGACTCCCTGGGACAGGGCTTCCTGGATTCCCTCGGGGTTGCTCGGATCCAGGTCGCGGGCCAGGTCTTCAATACGCGACATATCGATGTGGATGCCACGGGCGTACGCCTCAATGGCGCCGAGGAGATGGCCGCGCAGCCACGGAACCTGCACGAACAGGCGTGCGTGTGCTGCTTCGCGGACCGCGAGGAAGAGCCGGACATCGTTCTCCGGGAGGCTGAGGCCTTCACCGAACTTCGTCACGTTGGCCGGCAGCAAAGCCATTTCAAGGTCCGCCAGCGGAACTCCGATGTCGGTGGAGCTGACCACTTCGGCGGAGAGCGCACCGATGGCCTGTCCCAGCTGCATGCCGAAGATCGCCCCGCCCATGTTTTGCAGCATGGAGGAGGCCCCGCCCATCATGGACTTCATTTCCTCGGGCATCTGCTGGGTGAGCGCGTTGGACAGGGCGTTGGCAATGCTGTTCGCTACCGGCTCCGTCAGTCGCTTCCATGTGCCCAGAGTGGCTTCAACCCATTCGGCACGGGACCAGGCACGGCCAATGAGGCCCGTGGCGGAAAGATCTGTGACGGGGTCGAGCCAAAGCTCCGCGAGCCGGAGCGCTTCGTCGATTTCCTTTGCTTGGTGGGCGCTGACCGAGGGGTCACTGCCAGTGGCCGCAACGCGCCGCGCATTCTCGTGGGCAAGCTGCCAGTTGACCGGGCCATCGGAGGATGAGCTCATCATGGCCTGGACCTGCGCGAACATCTGCTGAAGGAGCTGGGGATCGTTGGGCAGCCCCGCTGCCTTGGCCAGCTCGGCGGGATCGATGTTGCCCATGCCCTGCCCGCCCATCAGGTTCTGGAGCATTTCTGCCAGCGGATCCTGGGGATTCTCGTCGTCGTTGGACGGATTGTTGGGGTTGGAAGTCATGGTGCCGCCGATCGTCGAACTGGCTGGTGATCTCTTTCACCGTACCGCGCGGGCCCAACGCTGTCTGCCCGGATGGGGCGCCGTTCGCTGTAGGCAAAGCAGTGCCACAACGGCTGAACGCGTACTGTTGATGTTTGGTATATATGCTGCCGTCGACTCCGGCGGCCGAGCCATGTCACCGGAATGCAATACCGGCATAGAGAGGTCCCAATGCTTACTTCGCCCAGCCCCGAGGGCTCATTGGACCCGCGTCAAGTGCACGACGCCGATCCCTCCTCCGTGCCACCGGCACCTGCTCGGGACAACCGGTTCATGGTCATGGTCATCTCCGGCCTGGTGGCCGTGGGTCTTGGTGTCGGCGCAGCGGCACTGCCCGTTCCGTACGTTATTGAGTCAGCAGGTCCTACCTTCAATACCTTGGGTAAAGACGGCGACAAGCCGGTCATCACCATCTCCGGCCATGAGACCTTCCCCGCCAGTGGCAACCTGGACCTGACCACCGTGGTCATGACGGGAGGACCGAAGAGCCCCGCCACCATCTTCGATGTCTTCCGTGCGTGGGTCGACCCTTCCAAAGCCATCTATCCCGAGGAACTCATCTACCCCAAGGGCACCACCGCGGAGCAGACGGTCCAGCAAGGCGAGATCGCCATGGAGACGTCCCAGGAGAATGCTGTTGCGGCGGCGTTGCGCGAGCTGGATATCCCCTTTGAACAGCGGCTGACGGTGGCCGGCTTGTCTGACCCTTCGCCGTCGGCAGGGAAGATCCAGGAGGGGGACCGTCTGATCTCCATCAACGGCAAGTCCATCACGTCGATGAGCGTGATCCAGGCGGAACTGGCCGCAGCGGCGGGAGCCCCTGCCGCCGTCGTCGTTGACCGGAAAGGCACGCAGGTGTCCGAGACCGTCACGCCGACCAAGAACGATGCCGGACGCTACGTGCTGGGTGTGCTGCTCGCCAGCGATTTCACGTTCCCGTTCGATGTCCGGATTTCCTTGGATAACGTCGGTGGGCCGAGTGCCGGAATGATGTTTGCCTTGGGGATCGTGGATAACCTCACACCCGGCGACCTCACGGGTGGAAAGCATGTCGCAGGCACCGGAACCATCAACGCCGACGGTGCTGTGGGGCCGATTGGCGGCATTGCACAGAAGATGATCGGAGCGCGCAGCCACGGGGCCACTATGTTCCTTGCCCCGGCCGCCAATTGCGCCGATGTCGTCGGCCACGTTCCGGACGGTTTGCAGGTGGTTAAAGTCGACACGCTCGCCGATGCCACCTCCGCAGTGGAGCGGCTTGCGTCGGGACAAGACACGGCGGGCCTTCCCACCTGCACAAACAACTAGACTGACGGTGGAACTTAGCTTTACTGCCACTCGTGGCATATATGACGGCCTCCGCCATATCCCAGCGGCAGAGAATGTCAATCACTCGCACACCGACTGTTCACTGACACCAATGAGGTACAGAGTTTGTCCCGTCCCGCCAGCTCCAACCCGCCCGGAAGATCACCGCTGAGACGAGGTGCCCTGACGCCGACGCTTATTGTCGTGGCAGTGGCCGTCGTCGGGTTCATTTTCTTCGCCAATGTCTGGACTGACGTCCTTTGGTACCAGCAGCTCGGCTTCTTCGAAGTTTATCTGCGCGAAAACCTTGCCCGGATCATTACCTTCCTCATTGGTTTCGCGATGATGTTCGCAGCCGTGTTCTTTGCCATCCGGATTGCGTACAGGTCCAGGCCCGTTTACGCTCCCGATGCCGAGTCCAGGGACAACCTGAACCGCTACCAGGCGCAGCTTGAGCCGGTGCGCCGGGTGGTCATGATTGGCCTGCCTATCCTGTTCGGGCTCTTCGCCGGCAGTGCGGCCGCCAGCCAGTGGCAAAAGGCCCTGTTGTTCTTCAACCAGGAACCGTTCGGCCAGACAGATCCCCTGTTTAACCTCGACATCAGCTTCTACCTGATGACGTTGCCGTTCTTGGGATTTGTCACCGGATTCCTCATCAGCATCGCCGTCGTGGCTGGTATCGCGGGCATCCTGACGCATTACCTTTACGGCAGCATCCGGCTCATGGAGCGCGGTATCTTCACCAGCCGCGCTGCCCAGATCCACATTGCCGTGACAGGTGCGATTTTCCTGGTGCTCCTGGGTATCAACTTCTGGCTGGACAGGTACACCACCGTCCAAAGCAATTCGGGCCGATGGGCCGGTGCCCTTTACACGGACGTCAACGCGGTGGTTCCCACCAAGGCCATCCTTGCCGTTGCCGCTGCACTCGTGGCGATCCTCTTCATTATCGCCGCAATCATCGGACGCTGGCGCCTGCCGGTCATCGGTACGGCGATGCTCGTCATCACAGCGATCCTGGCCGGTGGCGTCTACCCGTGGGTCATCCAGCAGTTCCAGGTCCGGCCTTCGGAAAACACCCTGGAAAAAGACTTCATTGACCGCAATATCAAGATGACCCGTGCGGCGTACGGCCTGGACAAGGTTGATGTGTCGGCTTACAACGCCACCACCAACGCTACGTCCGGTGCGCTGGCCGCCGACGCGCAAACGACTGCAAACATCCGCCTCCTGGATCCGAACCTCATCTCATCGGCGTTTGCGCAGCTGGAACAGTTCCGTCCTTATTACCAGTTCCCGCAGACACTCAACGTCGACCGCTACGTGGTTGACGGCAAGGTGCAGGACACAGTGATCGCGGTTCGAGAGCTGAACCCTGACGGCCTGAGCGCCAACCAGCAGACGTGGGTCAACAGGCACATTGTCTACACGCACGGATATGGCGTCGTTGCTGCGAAGGGCAATAAGTTCACCCCCGACGGCAAACCGGATTTCCTTCAGTCGGGCATCCCTTCCAATGGCGTCCTCGGCAACGACACCTCGTACGAGCCGCGCATCTACTTCGGCGAAAACTCCCCGGAATACTCCATCGTGGGAGCCCCGGACGGTGCCCCGAACCGCGAGCAGGACCGGCCCGTTGGCCGCGAAGGCGGGGGTGAAACGCAGTACACCTTCAATGGCAACGGCGGCCCGAACGTGGGCAACTGGCTCAACCGGATCCTCTACTCCATCAAGTTCCAGTCCTCTGATCTGCTGCTCTCGGATGGTGTCAACGCGGAATCCCAGATTCTCTATGACCGCAACCCCCGTGAACGCGTCGAGAAGCTGGCCCCCTACCTGACCGTGGATGGCAACGCCTACCCGGCGGTCGTTGATGGCAGGGTCAAATGGATCGTTGACGGCTACACCACCAGCCAGTACTTCCCGTACTCCCAACCACAACAGCTGCAGAATGCCACCGCTGATTCCCAGACCAACGCCGGGCGTACCGTCGCGCTGCCAAACAGCTCGGTGAACTACATCCGCAACTCGGTCAAGGCAACCGTGGACGCCTACGACGGCTCCGTGAATCTCTATGCCTGGGATGACAAGGATCCCATCCTGAAGGCATGGCAGAAAGTCTTCCCCACGGTCATCAAGCCCTTCTCGGAAATGTCGGGCGACCTCATGAGCCACGTCCGCTACCCGGAGGACCTTTTCAAGGTCCAGCGTGAGCTG
The DNA here is from genome assembly GCF_024608385.1 of Paenarthrobacter sp. UW852. Lineage (NCBI taxonomy): Bacteria > Bacillati > Actinomycetota > Actinomycetes > Micrococcales > Micrococcaceae > Paenarthrobacter > Paenarthrobacter sp. UW852. The sequence goes on along the minus strand of NZ_JAMSGY010000003.1, from coordinate 365,270 downwards.
CTTGGCCGGTACCACGTCACGGATCCGGATAGCTTCTACCAGAACAACGATGCCTGGAGCGTCCCGAACGATCCCACCGTTTCGGAAGCCGTCAAGCAGCCACCGTTCTACATGTCGCTGCAGATGCCGGACCAGAACAAACCTGCCTTCCAGCTGACGTCCTCGTTCATTCCGCAAACGGTCAATGGCAGTGCCAGGAACATTCTTTACGGATTCCTGGCGGCCGACTCCGACGCCGGAAACGTCAAGGGCGTGAAGGCGGACAGCTACGGGCAGCTACGGCTCCTGCAACTTCCCACCGACACCCAGGTACCGGGACCGGGCCAGGCGCAGAACAAGTTCAACTCGGACCCCACCGTGTCCCAGGCATTGAACCTCCTGCGCCAGGGTGCCTCGGATGTGCTCAACGGCAACCTGCTGACACTGCCTGTTGGTGGTGGCCTGCTCTACGTTCAGCCGGTCTACCTGAAGTCCACTGGTGAGACGTCCTATCCCACGCTCCAGCGCGTCCTGGTGGCCTTCGGTGACAAGATCGGCTTCGCGCCCACACTGGATGCGGCACTCAACCAGCTGTTTGGCGGAGACTCCGGCGCTTCTGCCGGCGACGTCGCCAACAATGGCCAAACGCCAACCACCCCTCCGGGCACCACGACGCCCCCGGCCGGTCCCAGCGATGCCAAGGCTGACCTGAAGGCGGCCTTGGACGAGGCCAACAAGGCCATCCAGGACGGACAGGCGGCCTTGGCCAAGGGCGACTTCGCCGGATACGGCGCACAGCAAACCAAGCTCTCCGAGGCGCTGAAGAAGGCCGTGGACGCAGAAAACCGTTTGGGTGCCACACCAGCACCAACCACGACGCCGGGAGCTACTCCGAGCGCGACCCCGTCGCCTTCGCCCAGTAGCTAAGAGCGGCACGTTCGGCGAGGGCCGGTGCCAGCCTCCTTCTGGAGGCCGGTACCGGCCCTCGCTCGTGCGGGGGAGATGCACATCACGTAGCCAGGATTTGGTCTGCCGTTCACCGGACGGTAGTGTTGTTCTTGCGACGCGGGGTGGAGCAGTTCGGTAGCTCGCTGGGCTCATAACCCAGAGGTCACAGGTTCAAATCCTGTCCCCGCAACTGGAAAAAGGTCCGGATCAGTCATCACTGATCCGGACCTTTTGTTTTGTCTTGAAAGGCCTGCCTCCAACGCTCACTCACGTCCCGCCCGTTTGGGGGAGACGCTCTCTCTTGTCCCGCCCCTTTGGGTGTGACGCTCTCTCACCTCCCGCCCGCTTGGGTGTGACGCTCTCTCACGTCCTACCCGTTTGGGGGAGGGGTTGAGGTGATCTCCGGCACCTTCTGGCCCGACTGGTCAGAACCGCACCGCGGGTGCGGTAGAGTTGTTCTTGCGACGCGGGGTGGAGCAGTTCGGTAGCTCGCTGGGCTCATAACCCAGAGGTCACAGGTTCAAATCCTGTCCCCGCAACTGGACAAAGATCCGGATCAGTATTACTGATCCGGATCTTTTGCTTTAAGGGCAGGTCGGGCCGCCGATGCTAGCATCGAAGCCGATTGGCTGCGCACGGAATTCCTTGCGTTTGATAGTTGCCATACTTTGCCAGGAACAGAGGAGACGGCCCCATTGGTCAATGAAGACCCCCACCTTGGCCTCGATCGTCGGATCCTTCAACGGGACAGCCCAGTCGCTGTCTACCAGCAGGTGGCCGACGTCCTGACAGAACAGATCAGCCGCTTGGAACCGGGCTCCCGCATACCAACGGAAGAGTCCCTGATGGATGAGTACGGGATCAGCCGTACTACTGTTCGTAAAGCCATTGAGAAGCTCGTGGTCAAGGGTCTCCTGATTCGCAGGCAGGGCAAGGGGACCTTCGTGATGGCCCAGCGGCCGGTCAAGATGCTCAACCGACTGGCGCCGTTCATGGAGACGTTTACTGCGGCGGGGATGAAGACCGTCAAAGGGCTCATCGAATACAAGTGGATGGAAAAGGATCAATCGGTGCCGGCCAAGCTGGTCTCCGAGGACAACCTCGTTCTGGTCATTCGCCGCTCCTATTCAAGCGCGGGCTGGCCTTATGCAATTGCTGAGATTTTCATTCCGTCGCACATTGGACGCCACATCAGCCTTGCCGATGCGGAGCGGAACTCGATTTACCAGGTCATCCAGGACAGGACCCTCAAGCCCCTGCACCGGGCCGAAATTACGGTAACCATGCACGCACCCCCGGAGCACCTCGCTGACGCCCTGAACGTTCGCGAATTCCCCATGGTCCCGCGCTTGGAACGGACCACGCTCGGACCCCACGGCGAGGTTTTGGAATGCACAGTGACGTACTTCCATCCGAAAGGTTTTGAGATCCGGGCCGAAGTGGCAACGGATGCCAGCCCGGGCCAGGACCAGCCGCTGCCTGGTGGATAGTTGCACTGCTGGGGTCAAAAGAGACGACAAAAAGGTGGGTGGGATCCGTGTCCGGTCCCACCCACTCTTATGGTTCAGTTTGTTGCCGGTGTGAAGGTACCGGCGGCCGTCTAGAGCTTGTCGAAGTCGGCTTCGTCAACGGTCGAGCCGCTCGAGGCCGGGGTGCCGGCGCCGATAGCCGGCTTGGCGCCGCCGGACTTGAGTGCCGCGAGCCGGGCCTCGATTTCGGTCTGTTCCCCCAGATCTTCCAACTGGTTGAACTGGGCATCGAGGCTGGAGCTGGCGAGTTCCTGCTGGCCGAGGACCTTTGCCTCTTCGCGGCGGATCTTTTCTTCGAAGCGGCCTACTTCGCTGGTCGGGTCCATGATGTCGATGCTCTTGAGGGCGTCGTGCACCTGGGACTGCGCAGCGGCGGTCTTCGAGCGTGCCACGAGCTCGTTGCGCTTGGCGGTGAGCTGGTTGAGCTTGTTCTTCATCTGGTCAAGCCCGGTTTTGAGCTTGTCCACAACCTCGGTCTGGGACGCGATGCTGGGCTCAGCCGTCCGTGCCTCGGATTCGGCAGTCATCTGCCGCTGGATGGCCACCTTGGCGAGGTTGTCGAACTTCTGGGCATCCGCGGCGTTACCGGAAGCACGGTATTCGTCGGCCTTGCGGGATGCAGCGAGTGCTTTGTTGCCCCAGTCCTGGGCATTCTTGATGTCCTCGTTGTAGTCCGCCTGCAGCATCCGGAGGTTGCCGATGGTCTGCGCCACAGCTGACTCGGCCTCGGCAATGTTGTTCGTGTAGTCGCGGACCATCTGGTCCAGCATTTTCTGCGGGTCCTCTGCCTGGTCGAGCAAGGCGTTGATGTTGGCCTTAGCCAGCTGGGAGATCCGACCGAAAATGGACTGCTTAACCATGGTGTTGCCTTTCGTCCTGCTCAGTGAATGCCCACTGAAATCAGTGATCAGTTGTTGTACCGCTGCTATTCGGGGCATGGACCCCGCTTAGTTTGTAGGTCTAGAAGCTGCCGGAATCGCCGCCACCGAAGTCGCCGCCACCGCCACCGAAGTCGCCACCGCCCGAGTCGCCGCCGAAGAAGCCTCCTCCGCCCCCGCCGTCGTTGTGGCCGCCACCCCAGCCACCTCCGCCGCCGTTGAGGATGGAGTTGATGAGGATTCCGCCGAGGATGGCGCCGCCGAGGCCACCACCGCCGCCTCCGCCGCCGAACATTCCACCACGACCGTAGCCTTGGTCTGCGTAGCCGAACTGGTCAACATCGGACTGTGCGAGCTGAGCTGCCTGCGCGGCGAGGGAGTGTGCCTGCTGGGCGTAGGTCAGAGCCGTTACGGGATCATTGCGGGAGATGGACAAGGCGTAGTCGAGGTTTCGCTGTGCTTCGGCCAGTCGGGTACGGGCTTCTGTGCCCACGCCGCCGCGTCGAGCGGTGATGTAGTCCGAGGTAGCGCTGATTTGGGCCTGTGCCGCCATGATGGTTTGCTGCAGCGAGGCCTGGGCGCGCCGGGCCTGTTCCTGCTGGTCCCGGATACCCGTCAACGACTGGTCCAGGACCTGATGGGCCGACTCAACGCGGCTGAGCGTGGCGATGGGATCGATCTTGCCGCCATGAATCTCTGCTTTGACCTGCGCCAAGGCAGATTCCACGCCAGCCACCGGGCCGGCCAGCTCGGGGTGTGCACCGGACTGGATCATCGCACGTGCCTGGGCAAGGTCCTGGCTGGTCTCTGCCACGGCGCCGTCAAGCGACGCGCGGGCTTCATCCAGGCTTCCCGCAGTCTTGGATATTGCTTCGATCAGGATGTTCGTCTGGTGCAGGCTCTCCTCGGCAGCGCGGACGGCCACTGCCGCCATGCTGTTCTCACCTGCAGCCAGTTTCTCCTGTGCGGTGGAGGCGGCGTTCTGTACAAACGCGAGCCGCTCCTTGGCCTGGAGGATGTTATCCGATACCTGCGTCAGGGCGGACTCGGCGTACTTCGCGCGAAGGCCTTCAAGCGACTGCTCAGCGCTGGCAATCCTGGAATCTGCCTCCTTGGCGCCGGAATTGACGGCTGCCAGAGCCTGCGGCGCGGTCTTTTCCAGCTCGCGCAGGGAGTCGAAATCCGCCTTTTGGTCGCGGAGTGATGCCAAGGCGGCCTCGGACCGGCGAATGATCTCTCCAAGCCAGGTCCGCTGCTGCTCTTCGGTGTCCGGGATATGGTCGTCGAGCTGCTGCTGCAGCTTGAACGACTCGGTCATGTGGTTCTTGGCCTCTTCCAGGGCCTTGGTGAAGTTGCCGATTGCGGAATCGCCATACTGTGCCTGCGCGAAGCCGAGTTCCTGCTCGCTCGACTTGATGGCATCATCGGCTTCAATCAACAGCGAACCGCTCTTCTGCCTCAACTCGGGGATGCTCAGGCCAGCCAACGGGTCAAGCTGTTCGCCCTGCGGACCGTAACTTGCACTGACTGCCTTGGTGCCGGCCTTCTTGCGGCGGTTCCGGAGGTAGAGGTAGGTTCCTGCGCCACCAGCAGCAACGGCGCCGACGCCAACCAGGACGCCGACACCTGCGTTGCCGCTGGGCACAGTTCCGCTGCCGCCGCCGGCTGCATCGCCGATAGCGGCTGCAGTATCAATCGCGGCCTGGGCATAGTCCTTCTTGCCACCTGCCAGGTTGGCCGTCACAGCGTTCTGAGTGATGTTGGCCTGCTTGGAGGCGATCGAACTCGCAGAGTTCACCACGAAGTTGTACTGACCTGCTGCAGAGATGGCCAGAACGGCGTCTGCTTTGCCCATCTTCTTGGCCGTAGCTACGGCCTGTGTCCAGGCTTTGGGATCGGAAGGATTCGTGAACGAGTCCACCGTCACCACGTACAGGTTGTACTTGTGGTCCTTAAGTGTCTTTTGAATTGCGTTCTGGACTTCACCCTTGCGGCTGCCCAGGAGATTCGCATCATCCACGATGTTCTGCCCCGACGGTATCGTCACGGGATCGGCAGCAAAAGCCGCGCCGGCCGGGAAGGCCAACACTCCAGCCACGCCAACGACAGCGAGTACGCGTTTAAATATTGACCGCATGTGCAACCCTTCAGCACGTCTGCGACTGGAACAAGGCGTACCAATCGTCACAGAATGCTCAGCGCCCCCACGCATGGTGTAAAGCCGCAGGTCGCTGTGGCAATTCCTCTTGATTCTATGGTGCACCCCATAGCCCGTCCACAGCGGTGAATATGCCACCAGCGAAATATAGGAGAAAGCGTGGCTGTTGGCACGTTTAGGGCAATCCAAGGAACCCCTGCACCGCTCGCCCTGCCCTTTCAGGAAGCTCCCAGCGAACGTCCGCTTTTGTTCCAGTGAATGGGTACATAGTTGATGAAGACGAGGACGAAAGGAAGACCCATGACGGAGAACCCAGCGCAGGGCACCGCCCCAGAGAACCGTGAGCCGGCAGAGCCACGGGCCACTTCGGGCGAGCACAACGATGCCAACGCTGCCCAGCAGCAGCCTGCCTGGACTTCAGGGCAGGGCGGCCCGGCCCAGGGCGGAGCACAACCAACAACTCCCATTCCGGCATATCAGCCGTCGGCCGGACAGCACCAGCCGACGGCGCCGAACCCCCACTACTACGGCGCCCAACAGGGCCCGGCCCAAGGGGCTCAGCCCGGTGCGCAGCACCAGGACCCAACGCAGCGTCCTGCGTACCCCTCGCAGCAGCCGTTCTACGGCGGGGGACAGGCCAACAACCCGGGCTCGCATTTCAGCAACGCCCAGGGACCCCATCAGGGACCTGGATCGCAGCACACACCTGGACAGTCGACCGCGGTCACTACCAAACGCAAGCCGGCTTTCGGCGTCGGGACCCTGGTCGCGAGCATGCTCGCCGCTGGCTTGATTGGCGGCGGCGTGGTGGCTGGAAGCAACGCGTTGTGGGACAACAACACCTCACCTGCGGCCTCGACGGGCAGCCAGTCCAGCACGGTCATCGTGAACAACAAGGACGACGTCAACGTCATCACCGCAGCAGCCGCCAAGGCCTCGCCCAGCGTGGTGACCATCAAGGCAACCAGTGGCAACGAAGGCGGTACGGGCTCCGGCATCATCCTCGATGACAAGGGCCACATCCTGACCAACACCCACGTGGTCACCTTGGACGGAGCGACGTCCAACGCGGCGATCGAGGTACGGACCAGCGATGGCAAGGTGCTCAAAGCCACGGTCGTAGGCACAGATCCTCTGTCAGATCTGGCCGTCATCAAGGTGGACGACGCCTCGGGCCTGGTTCCGGCGGCGTTGGGTGACTCTTCCAAGATCAACGTGGGGGACACCGCCGTCGCGATCGGTTCGCCGCTGGGCCTGACCGGGACTGTCACGGACGGCATCGTTTCGACCCTGAACCGCACCATCAGCGTGGCTTCGTCGGCCGCGCCGAAGGAGGGCACGGACAATTCCCAAGGCGGCGGACAGGGCTTCCAATTCGCCCCTCCAGGCGGTGGCCAGAGCCAGTCCACGGCGAATGAGGGATCCATCTCCATCAACGTGATCCAGACTGACGCCGCGATCAACCCGGGTAACTCCGGCGGCGCCCTGGTCAACAGCAAGGGTGAAATCATCGGCGTGAACGTCGCGATCGCTTCAGCCGGCAGCGGCACCTCCAGTTCCTCCAGCGGCAACATCGGCGTGGGCTTCAGCATCCCGATCAACCATGCCAAGCGCGTGGCCCAGGAGATTATCGATACCGGCAAGGCCAGCCACGGCCAGTTCGGCGTCTCGGTGCGGGCCAAGTCCTCCACGGGCAGTGACTCGAGCTTCTCGGTCGGTGCCGAGGTTGCTTCGGTGACGTCGGGCTCCGCCGCCGCGAAGGCCGGGCTGAAAGTGGGCGACGTCGTTACCAAGTTCGGGGACTACGCGGTCAGCGACCCCAACCAGCTCACGGCAGCGGTCCGGGAGCAGCCGGCGGGCGCCAAGGTGAAGGTGACCATCCTCCGCGGCGGCCAGTCGCAGGAGGTTGAAGTTACCCTCGACGCGGCTGCCCAGCAGTAAGCGCGCAGCAACAGCAGGAAAAGCCAAGTACGACGGCGGGCCGCACCCTTGGGTGTTGCCCGCTTCGTCGTTGCACCCGGCCGTTTGGCCCGAAACAGGGGTTAACGCTGGGAGTGGAATTCCGTGGGCAATATGCTTAGCTAGGACGAGCCCACGCGCTGGGCAATTCACGGCCACGCTTCTGCGTTTGGCCGTCCACAAGCATGGAAGGCTGCTTCGAAGACAGTGGAAGAGACATTGAAGATTGTCGTTCTGGTCAAGCACGTCCCGGACGCGCAGTTCGACCGGCACATCACCGGCCCAGACAACACAACCGACCGTGACGAGAGCATCCTGTCCGAACTGGATGAGTACGCCCTCGAGGCCGCGCTGCAGCTCGCTGAAGAGCGTGGCGGCCCCAAAGCCGGCAACGAGGTCATTGCCTTGAGCATGGGTCCCTCGGGAGCCGTTAATGCCGTCAAGAAATCCCTCCAGATCGGAGCGTATTCGGGCGTCCACCTGAGTGACGACGCGCTGGCCGGCTCGGATGCGGCGGCTACGTCCCTTGCCCTTGCCGCCGCCATTGAGCACCTTTCGGCTGACGGCCGTCCGGTGGACCTTGTCCTGACGGGCATGGCATCGACCGATGGCGAGACCTCGCTTGTTCCGGCGCAGCTGGCTGAGCGGTTGTCGTACCCACAGGTGACCTTCGCGTCGAGCCTGGAGGTTTCGGGCGGCCAGGTCCGCGCACGCCGTGACGCCGGCCACTTTTCGGAGACTGTCGAAGCGGGCCTTCCGGCCGTCGTTTCGGTCACCGACCAGATCAACGAGCCCCGGTACCCCAACTTCAAGGGAATCCTGGCGGCCAAGAAAAAGAAGATCGCTTCCCTGACGCTGTCCGATATTGGGCTGGATCCCTCCCAGGTCGGCCTGGCCGGCTCCTGGACAGTGGTGGAATCGGCGGATGCGCGTCCACCCCGGACCGCAGGCACCATCATCACAGACGAAGGCGACGCCGGCATCAAGCTGGTCGACTTCCTGGCCGCACAGAAGCTGCTCTAAGGGGATCCCAACCATGGCAAATGCACTTGTTTTCATTGACAACCCGGGAGCGGCTCTCAAGAAGAGCAGCCTGGAGCTCCTGACCATCGCCCGTTCGCTGGGGGAGACCGCCGTCGCAATTACCGGTGAACTGACCGACGACGTCGCGGCCACCTTGGGTGCCTACGGTGCCTCTGCGGTGTACCAGCCGTCGCTGGCGAACCTTGACGAATACCTTGTTGGGCCGAAGGCCGCTTACCTTGCGGCAGCCGTCGACGCTTCGGGAGCCACCGCAGTGCTTCTCGACAACTCGCCAGAGGGCAAGGAAATTGCGGGCCGGCTCGGCATCAAACTCAGCGCAGGTGTTATCACGGATGTCGTGGGCGTCGAAGCTGACGGCACTGCGCACAAGTCTGTGCTGGCCGGTTCCTACACCACCACTGCCAAGGCCACGACGCCGGTCACGGTGTTGTCGGTGAAGGCCAATAACGTTGAGCCGGCTCCGGTTGGTGCTACCGCTGTCCCGACGACCACCACGGTGGATGTACCGGCCGATGCCGCAGCGAACTCTGCCCGCATCGCGGCCCGCACCGAAAAGCCGGTCAGTGGGCGGCCGGACCTCAGCGAAGCCAGGATCGTTGTTGCCGGCGGACGCGGCGTGGACGGGGACTTCGGTCCACTTGAAGAGCTTGCAGATGCTTTGGGTGCCGCGGTGGGTGCATCCCGTGCCGCCACCGACGCCGGCTGGATCGGTCACGATGCCCAGGTCGGCCAGACCGGTGTCACGGTGTCTCCGCAGCTGTACATCTCCGCCGGCATATCCGGGGCCATCCAGCAGAAGGCCGGAATGCAGACCTCCAAGGTCATCGTTGCCATCAACAAGGATGCCGAGTCTCCGGTGTTCGAGATCGCGGATTATGGCATCATCGGTGACCTTTTCAAGGTCCTTCCGCAGGCAACCGCAGAAATCAAGAAGCGGAAAGGCTGATCGCTTTGCCTACTGACGTCCCGTCAGCAAAGAGCCCGTTCGATGCCTCCACGGAGCGTGTCGAGCGGGTGCTTTGTTTTACCGCCCATCCTGACGACATCGATTTTGGCGCTGCGGGCACCATCGCAGCCTGGACGGCAGCCGGTGTCGAGGTCAGCTACTGCATCATGACCGACGGCGATGCCGGCGGATTCGATCCTGTGGACCGGGAACGCATCATCGAGTTGCGGGCCGAGGAGCAGAAGCGGGCCGCTGCTTTGGTTGGTGTCACTGACATCCATTACCTTCACGAGCGCGACGGCTACCTTGAACCGACTCACGGCGTCATCAAGCAGGTGGTGAAGCTGATCCGTGAGATCCGGCCGGACATCGTCTTGACCATGCATCCGGAGCGGAACTGGGACCGCCTCCAGAAGAGCCACCCCGACCACCTTGCGGCAGGGGAAGCGGTGACCCGGGCCGTGTATCCGGCGGTGGAGAATCCCTTCGCTTATCCGGAACTGGCGGAGGCCGGGCTCGAGGCCTACAAGTTGCCGTGGCTCTGGTTTATCTCGAGCCCGGAGGCCCGGGAGAACCACTTCGTGGATGTCTCGGCCCACGTTTCCGCCAAGCTCGACGCCATACGGGTCCACGCGAGCCAGCACCCGGATGTCGAAGCGATGGAGAGGGTGGTCCGCGGCCTCATGGTCGCTAACGGACAGCGTGCCGGACTGCCGGAGGGGACCAGCGCCGAGGGCTTCCATGTGGTGTCTGTCAATGGATCCAGCACCATAGCAGGCTTCTGATATTGCCGTGATGTAACCCGTGTCATATGCTTGACCTCGGTTAAATCATATTTATTCGAGGAAGGCAGACTTTGATGGCGAAGACTGCGCAACAACCCGTACTGGTGATTATGGGAGTCTCCGGTTCCGGCAAATCGACTGTGGCCGGTGTTCTCGCCGGGAAGCTGGGATGGGATCTCGCTGAGGGCGACGACCTTCACCCCGAAGCCAACGTCGCCAAGATGCAGTCGGGGCTCGCCCTCACTGATGAGGACCGTTGGCCTTGGCTGGACATCATTTCGGACTGGATCCGTCAGCGCACGGACGCCGGAATCCCGGCAATCATTACGTGCTCGGCACTGAAAAAGAAGTACCGCGACGTTCTCCGCGGCGAAGGCGTGGTGTTCGTATTCCTGCAGGGAAGCAAGGACAAGATCTCGGACCGACTGGCCTCCAGGCACGGGCATTTCATGCCGCCGTCGCTTCTGGAATCGCAGTTTGACGCCCTGGAGGAACCCACCGACGACGAGAACTACATCTCGCTGTGCGTTTCCGCCTCGCCGGCCGAGGAAGCTGACGAAGTCATCGAGCGGCTTGGTCTTCGCCCCATGGGTGCCAATACCGGAACGAGTGCCTCGTGAAGGCCTTGGAAGCTGCGACGGAAGTGCAGCAATGGACCGCGCACGACACCCAGCTCCTGGTAGTTGCGGCGCTGGGAATCGCCCTGATCGTGGTGCTGATCGCAAAGCTCAAAATGCACCCGTTCCTTTCACTTGTTCTGGGCTCAGCCTTTGTTGGGCTTGCGTCAGGGGTGGAGCTGGGGAAAGTCATCACCAACTTCGAGGACGGCGTGGGCGGTGTCCTGAAGGAAGTCGGCCTGCTGATTGCCCTTGGCGCCATGCTCGGGAAGTTGCTCGCCGATTCCGGCGGGGCCAACCGGGTTGTTGATACGCTGCTGGCCAAGGCCAGCGGTAACAAGCTGGTCTGGATGATCACCCTGGTCGCGGTCATCATCGGCCTGCCGATGTTCTTCGAGATCGGGCTCGTCCTGCTGCTGCCGGTCATCGTGCTGGTCACCCAGCGATCCAAGATGAAGCTGATGCGCATAGCCATCCCGGCACTGGCTGGCCTGTCGGTGCTTCACGGCCTCGTGCCACCGCACCCGGGACCGCTCATTGCCATCAGTGCAGTGAAAGCGGAGCTCGGCACAACGCTGGGCCTGGGCATTTTGGTGGCGATCCCCACCGTAATCATCTGTGGTCCCCTCTTCTCACGCCTTGCAGCCCGTTGGGTCCCCGTGGATGCTCCGGCCGTTGCAGGTGGCATTGACACCCAGCACACGGCGGACTTGAGCGACGTCAAGCGCCAGCCTTCCTTTGGCGTGACTCTGCTGACCATCATCTTCCCGGTTGTCCTGATGCTCCTGAAGGCCTTGGGTGGCATCATTTGGCCGGACGCCGCAACTGCGCCCGGCATCAGGATCTTCTTCGACTTCGTCGGCCAGCCGCTGGTAGCCATGACCCTTGCTGTGCTCCTGGCAATCGTTACCTTCGGCTACGCCGTGGGATTCACCGGAACCAGGATCACGGCCAAACTGGGGGAGAGCCTTGGCCCCATCGCAGCCATCCTCCTCATTGTGGGTGCAGGCGGCGGTTTCAAGCAGACGCTCATTGGTGCCGGAGTGGGAGACGCCGTCAAGAAGTGGGCAGAAGGGGCCAACATGTCGGTCCTGGTCCTGGGCTTCATTGTCGCAGTGGCCCTCCGCCTGGCCACCGGCTCGGCAACAGTTGCTACGGTGACCGCAGCCGGTATCGTCGCACCCCTTGCCAGCAGCCTGAGCCCAACTCATGCAGCTCTGCTTGCGTTGGCGATCGGCGCCGGCTCGCTGTTCCTATCGCATGTCAACGACGCCGGATTCTGGTTGGTCAAGGAACTGTTCGGCCTCACGGTCGGGCAAACGTTCAAGACGTGGTCGGTCATGGAGACCTTGATTTCCGTGGTTGGATTCGGCTTCGTGATGCTGCTGTCGCTGGTGTTATAGGTTCCGGAACGCATTAAGACGCCGACGGCGGCCGTCCCTTGTTGGTGGGGCGGCCGCCGTCGGGCGTTAAATCAGCGCGTCAGCGCTCAAGCAGACAACGCCACTACGAGCACGGGGGCCGTGGTGGGTGCTTTTGACCCGCCTGCCGGTTCCACGGTGATGGCGACCGAGGATGCCGAGGAGAGGCCTTTTACAACTGCCGGCTTTGAGAGCGTTTGGGCGTCCATGGTGCCTTGGGGTACGGGGGCGGATCCGTCCTTTGGCAGCGTCCACAGCTGGTAGACCTTGCCCTCGGGTGCAGGTGCTACGCCATTCATCAGGACCACAAAGGAGTCCTTGGCCGAGGACGCCGAGATGGTGGCTGTGCCGCCGCCGGGAACCGCTGCAGACTGCTTCTGGACATCCTGTGCCTGGAGGACCTGGTTGACGGGATCATTTTGGGCGGAGACATACGACCCCACACCAATCCCACCCAGGGCAAGCGCCGCGGCGGCTGCCGCTCCTACGATCCATCGGCGCGCGCCACCATTGCGGCGTTCTTCGCGCTTTGCCCTGGCTGCCGCGAGATCGTCGACGGCGGGCCCGGCCACCGCAGGCGCTGCGGGCGCGGAAGCCGGCTCCGTTGCAGCGTCCTTGGTGATGCGGTCCATGATGTTTCCGAAAAGCGCGGCAGGCGGCTCTTCCTCGGGCGCAAAGCTGACCGCAAGGGTCTCGCGGGCTTCACGGACCCGCTCCAGGAATTCCGGAGCTTCGGGGGCGTCCTTGACGTACTCATCGATCATGGCCCGTTCATCGTCACTGACGGCGTCCAGGGCATAGATCTCAGCCAATTCGAGGACCCGGCCCTCGGCGAGGTCGGTAGCAATGTCGTTGGCAAACATTCTGCGGATAAAGCCTCCACCAGTGTTCTCACTCAAAGGAACCCACCCCCAGGCAGGTCTTCAGGCGCAGCAGTCCGTCGCGGATGCGGGACTTGATCGTGGGAACGGCGGCGCCAAGGTGCTCGGCCACTTCCCTGTAGGTCAGGCCGCCGTAGTAGGCGAGCCGGACCGACTCGCGCTGGGTGTCAGTCAAGGTGCCAAGGCATCGGCTGACGGCCTCGGCTTCGAGGTTGCTGTCCGCTTCCTCTGCCACCACGTCCCTGTCCGGGTCCAAGCTGGCTGCGCCGTATTTGGCCTCACGGTCCGTTGCGGACTGCACGGAACGCACCCGATCAATGGCGCGACGATGCGCGATGGTCATGAGCCAGGCCAGCGGAGTTCCTGCGGCACGGTCAAACTTTGCTGCGCCTTCCCATACCTGGATGAAGACTTCCTGGGTGGCGTCTTCGCTGAGGTCCGGGTCAATCAGGACCCGCTTGGCCATGCCGAATACCCTCCGCGAAGTGAGACGGTAGAACTCTGCGAAGGCCTGCTGGTCTCCTGCGGCCACAAGGTTGAGCAGGCCGGTGAGCTGCGAGTTCAGGTCTGTCGCAGTATCGGCCGGCTCGACCACCGGAACGGAGGGTTTGTTGGGGATGTCCATCACCGTCCAGCATATGTTGTCCCGTTTGAATCGCGCAGCATGAGCCGCTGGTGTTGTGGGCGCGGCGGGACGGTGCCTTGCTGCCATCACGCTGGTCTGCTGCACGCTCACGTAGGCTCCCTCAATGAATATCCGCGCCAGGGTTGTCCCTGCATAAGGTATTCGGTGCTGTGGGGTCCTTGGATGGGCTAGAGTTTGGCGCCCGCGAATCCGTTTTGCCGCCAGGCCTCGAAGACTGCGATCGAGGCCGCGTTGGCCAGGTTCAGTGAGCGGAGGGAAGGCTTCATGGGCAGGCGTACACGTGCTGTGACGTGGGGATCCTGCTTGAGCCATTCCGGCAAGCCCACGGACTCGGGGCCGAACATCAGGACGTCCCCTTCGCGGTAGCTGATGTCCGTGTAGGACGTTTCGCCGTCGGCGGTGTAGGCGAAGACGCGCTCCGGCTGCAGGGCCGACCACGCGGCGTCGATGTCCTTGTGGACAGTCACGACAGCCAGGTCGTGGTAATCGAGGCCGGCGCGGCGCAGCTTGGCGTCGGAGAAGTCGAAACCCAAGGGCTCCACCAAATGGAGCTCAGCCCCGGTGATGGCCGCCAGGCGGATAGCGTTGCCCGTATTGCCCGGGATTTCTGGAGTGTGGAAAAGGATGCGGAACACTGTCCCATCTTAGTCAGGGGCCCGGAGGAGCTACTGATTGGGCTTAGTGCATCCCGCGGAGGAGGCGTGCCAACACCGGGACTACAACGGTGTTGGGTGCGGGGCCGGAGCTGAGGAACTGCTTCAAGCCCCGAGCCAGACCGGCGCCATTGACCACTTCCACCGGGTTGTGGGTGGACTGGCCCTTGCCGTACTGGTCGATGACCGGTTCGTGGAGGTTTCCGTCCGGGCTGTGCAGGACCACCCAGCCGGTGACGTTCAGTTCAGGAAAGATCTCCTGCATATGGCGGACGATGTGAGCCAGTTGCGGGGGAGCAACGGAACGTCCGCCATGCCGCAGCGATTGTCCGTCCCACGCATAGGCGCCTTTGGGCAGCAGCATGGAGCCCACCAGGGCAAGCCGGTAGCCCGACAGGACAGCGTGATCGATGTGGTTATTGTCCGACGGCGACCGGAGACCGTTGATCAGGCGGGCGGCGGGGATAGCGGTCAGGACTTGCCGGCTGATGAGTTGGACCGTTCTCATTTCGCGCTGGATGCGCGCTTCGGCGCCAAAGATGCCGCGTTTGCGGGGTATGCCGTGGACTTGCCGGGCCGCCTCTGCCGCGGAGATAAGGGGAACCTCGTTGGGGTCCTCAAAGCCGGGGACGTAGACCGGGGGATCGCCGGCTGTGTTTCGTTGGGCTTGGGGTCGTTTGATGTTGGTGGTCGGACCCGGAGCGGACGCGCCCGTGTAATCGCCTGGCCGCGGCTGGCTGACACCCGACGCTCCGCTGGCATAGCGGCGGTCATATTCTGCCCTGCGCTGTGGATCGATCAATGTCTCGTAGGCCAAGGTCACCCGCCGGAACATTTCCGCTTCTCCGCCGTGATCGGGGTGGGCCATACGGGCGGCCTTGCGGTAGGCCACTTTGATCTCCTTGTCCGTCGCGGTGACGGAGACACGGAGAACCTGATAGTGCGAACTGCTGCCCTCGGCCAAGCACGGGCCCTTCTCTTATGACGGTCCGCGCAAGACAGGCGCGGCACTGGCAAGTTTATCCAGCTACGTGGTGAACGAGTGCAGGAGGGTGCGTGGTTCCCGGCTGGCATAATGCAGGCTGTGACGTCACCCGCCCTTCCCGTCCCGTCCTCCGGCGCATCGGGACATATTGTCCTGGCAATAAATCCTGCTGCTTCCTTCGGCCGTACCCGCCATGCCGGGCACCAGGCCGCAGGGTGTTTCCGCGCTGCAGGCTGGGACGTCGTCGTGCTCGAAGCTGAAGATTATGGCGCCCTGGCTGACATGGTGGACCGCGCGCTGGGCGGGACGGGTGTGGCTGCGTTGGTGGTGGTGGGAGGCGATGGCATGGTCCACCTGGGCGTCAATGCCCTTGCTGGCAAGGACATTCCATTGGGTATCGTCCCCAGCGGTACTGGCAATGACGTGGCGCGTTTGCTGAACCTGCCCCTCCATGACACCACCGCTGCGTGCAGGCAGGCGCTGGCCGCGCTGGCGTTCGATGGGCGGAAGATCGACGTCGGACGGGTCACCGTGGAGGGTCGCACCACCTGCTTTGCAGGGGTGCTCTCAGCCGGTTTCGATGCAGCAGTCAATGAACGGGCCAATTCCTGGCGTTGGCCGCGGGGAAAGAACCGATACAACCTGGCGATGCTGCGTGAGCTTGTCTCCTTCGGTCCGATCGAATATCGGGTGACTGCAGACGGCCGGCAGTGGAGGCAGCGGGCGTTGTTGATCTCCGTGGCCAACGGGCAATCGATCGGTGGCGGGATGAGGATCACCCCGCAAGCCGCCCCTGACGATGGATGGTTGGACCTGTTCGTGGTGCGGCCGCTTTCCAGGCTGCGCTTCCTGGCTGTCTTCCCCAAGGTGTTTGCGGGAAACCATACCGACCACCCGGCAGTACAGATCCGCAGGGTGAGGCAGGTGCGGCTGGAGGCTGCTGGTGTCGTTGCTTATGCCGACGGCGAGAGGCTGGGCGAATTGCCTGTCGATGTGGAAGTGGTGCCTGGCGGCTTGCGCGTCCTCGCCTGAGCGGTAGCCGGATAGACTCGATCGCGTCAGGGCCGCGGGCCGGGGCCGGGAAAGCCGGAAGGGGCTTGAGCGACAGTGTCAGGGAATGTTCGACGGCGGTTGGCCGGGTCGGCTGCCATCGCCGCCGTAGTTGTCCTGTTGGCCTCTTGCAGCGTCAACGTCCCGGATCCGGAAGCGCCGAAGCCCTCGCCGTCGGAGTCCACGCTTTCGACCCCCACCATTACGCCCGGGCACGATGCGGAGGCCGTGGCTGCCAAGGACCTTCCCATGACTGCAGGAAGCACCTTGGCTTCGGGGGATCCTGTGACGGTCTCCAGCCGGATGGAGGAGGTGCCCGGGTGGTCACTGGTTCATTCGGGCCTGCAGGGCGAAGTCCGGTACCAAAGGACTGATGGATGCGCGTTGGCAATCCGGGTTAGCGTCAACCAGGGCCCTCTGGTGGTCCCAGGCGACGACAACGCTTCAACCAGGGCCTTGTTCCAATACCTGGATCCCGGGATCGCCGCCGAGACTCTGAAGCCCGCCTCACTTCGATGGGGAGGAGACGCTGACAAACCGCAGCACAGTGTAGAGTTCCTCGCCCTGGACTCGTCATCCTCCGGAGGGACCGCGGCGCTGGTGCTGGCAAGGCTGTTCAGTGCGCCGGCGTCCTCGGTGTACATCTCCCTCGCTTGTCCGAATCCAGGAGCGCTCGCGAGCGCGCGGGCGGAGATGGTTTCCAAGCTGGCAGTGGTTCCCCCGTCCTGAGCGGCTTGCCCGGCTGGGTCCTAGCCTTGCGGTGCTCGGGCTGTGGCGAGGCGGTTCAGCGCCAATGCTCCTATGAGGAGGCCGAAATCCCTCAGCGCAACATCGAAGAACGCGCCAAGGACCAAAAGGTTGACGATGATGCCGAGCAGCCAGGCGGCAACCACCAAAGAGCCTACGCGCGGACGCACAGCGACCAGGAACCCGGCGACTACCTCCACCACGCCCACCCCATACATGAAGACTTGCGCAGGCACCGGTACCACGGCCGTGGCAACGGGAGCGAGGTAGTGGGTCCACTCCGTCAGGAGGTTGGTGAACTTGTCGAGGCCGAAAACCACGGGTGCGACCGTAAAGAGGGTCCGTAGCAGGATGAACGCCTGCCGGTCGGGGTTGCGGCGAAATGTGGCCCGCGGCATTGCTGTTGTTGAGGTTTCCATGACTCATCCTTTCTAAAAATAGATACCTTGATTTTAGAACCGACGGATTCTTAAATCAATGAATCTACTTTTAGAGATAAGCTGTTCCCATGGGCGCAACCGACTTCCCCTGGATCCGAAAAATCGCCGCCGTAGCCTCCTTGGGGGAGGAGAACCGCCGGGCGCTGTACCAGTACGTGCTGGCATCGGGTGAAGCCGTTGGCCGGGACCAGGCTGCCACGGCCCTTGGACTACCGCGAAGCACGGCCTCCTTCCATCTGGACCGGCTGGTGGATGACGGGCTTCTTCGCGCAGAGTTCAAAAGGCCGGGAGGTAAAACCGGTCCCGGGTCCGGGCGGCCCGCCAAGCTCTACAGGCCCACACTCGATGAAGTCGGCGCCTCGGTTCCGCAGCGGAGCTACGACCTTGCCGGCCACCTCATGGCTTCCGCGATTGCCCACTCCGCGGCGGAGGGAGTTCCGGTCTCACATGCCCTTCTCGATGTGGCCGATGCCTCCGGCAGGGAGGCCGGTCGATCGGGTGACTTCATTGGCGCACTCGCCGACTGCGGCTACCAGCCAACGCCCGACGACGCCGGCGGGTACCGGCTGCTCAACTGCCCCTTCCATCGACTCTCCCGGGACCACTCAGAGGTGGTTTGCCCCATGAACGGGGCCTTCCTGCGGGGTGTGGCGGTGACGTCCGGTGCCGACCCGTCAACGGTGGTGGGAGACACAGGGCCCGGACATTGCTGCGCCAGGATCACCCGCCACATTGACGACTCCGGCCACGACGCGGCCCGGTAGAATTGCAAGGTGCCTGTATACCTCGATCACGCTGCCACCACGCCCCTTTCGGCTGAAGCGCTCGCCGTCATGACGCGTGAGCTGGCGCGAACAGGCAATCCGTCCTCGCTTCACGGCGCGGGCCGTCGTGCACGCCGCGCGGTGGAGGATGCCCGCGAGACGTTGGCTGCCGCAGCCGGCGCCCATCCATCGGAAGTGATCTTCACTTCGGGTGGAACTGAAGCGGACAACCTGGCTGTCAAAGGCCTGTTCTGGGCCCGCCGTGACGAAAATCCGCGCCGGACCCGCATCCTCTGCTCCGCCGTCGAACATCACGCCGTCATGGACACCGTTGAGTGGCTCGAGCGCCACGAGGCGGCCGACGTCGTATGGCTTCCCGTGGACAGTGAAGGCGCCGTCCGGTTGGATGTACTCCAGCGCGAGATCGAACGTGACCCTGATTCGATCGCCTTGATTACCGTGATGTGGGCCAACAATGAGGTCGGGACCATCCAGCCGGTAGCCGAGGTGGTGGGGCTGGCAAAGCCCCACGGAATCCCGGTGCATTCGGACGCCGTCCAGGCATTCGGTTCTGTTCCCGTCGACTTCCGGGGATCGGGCCTGTCTGCAATGTCCGTCTCAGGTCACAAGCTCGGCGGACCAGTGGGCGTGGGCGCGTTGTTCCTGGGCAGGGCCGTGACCTTGACTCCGGTTCAGCATGGTGGCGGCCAGGAGCGGGACGTACGTTCGGGAACCCTGGACACGCCGGCCATCGCTGCGTTCGCTGCGGCCGCCGAAGCAGTCACCGCCCATTTGGCCCAAGAGCAGGAGCGGCTGGCTGGCCTGCGCGACCGCCTGATCGACGGCGTCCTGGCGGCGGTTCCCGATGCCGTACTGCGGGGAGCGCCGGGCGCTGGCCGCCTGCCCGGCAACGCCCACTTCACGTTCCCGGGATGTGAAGGGGATTCGCTGCTCTTCCTCCTTGACCTGGCCGGCGTGGAGTCGTCCACGGGATCGGCATGCACCGCGGGAGTGCCGCGCCCTTCGCATGTCCTCCTTGCCATGGGTTTGGATGAGGACACGGCCCGCGGGGCACAGCGGTTTACCCTGGGCCACAGCTCTACGGATGCCGACGTCGACGCACTCCTCAAGGCCCTGCCGGAGGCCTGTGCACGGGCACGTCAGGCCGGGATGGCCGGTCACGAGTCCAGCATTCAAACGGCGGCGACGGTAGCCAGGCAACACCAGGCCTGAGCTGTTGCGCGCCGCCAAGGCGTGGGCAGTTCCGCCCCGTTACGGGGTGGGCAGAAGTTCCTCGAGGGGGACTGCCGGATCGGTCAGCCGATCCAGGCCAACGCGTACCCTGCCCGTAATGAGGGCCTTGATCGCCTTCTGGACACGGCGTTGGTTGAGGCTCATGCCTGCAACCACGCATCCGTCGTTGACCCAGAAAGCGATGAAGCTGCCGTCAGCCACGGTGCCGCGAATGACGGGAGAAAGGCCGGATGCCAGTGAAGGGAAGCCTGAGTATTCCATGCTCGCCTCGAACTGGTCGGTATAGAAGTAGGGCACAGCATCAAACGTGGCGTCCTGGCCAAGCATCGACCTCGCCGCGGTCTTGCCGCCGTTGAGTGCGTTGGACCAGTGTTCGTTGCGGTGGTGTTCGCCGGTGAACGGATGGAGGGCGTTGGCCACATCTCCTGCGGCGAGGACGTCCGGGGCACTGGTGCGGAGGGCGCTGTCCACCAGGATCCCGTTGCGGACGGCCAGGCCGGCTGTCTCGGCGAGCGCGGTATCCGGGACGACGCCGACGGCAACGATGACGACGTCGGCCGGGAGCCTTTCGCCCGTGTCCGTGACCACTGCTTCCACTGTTCCGGCGCGTCCCTCGATTCCCGCCGCGCTCGCCGGAAGCCTGAAGGCCACACCGTGATCCTGGTGAAGGCGTTGGAAGTAGCGGCCCAATTTCGGTCCAATGGCGGCACTCAGCGGAATATCCTCCAGCCCGAGAAGAGTGACGTCGTTGCCGTACGTGCGGGCTGCCGCCGCCAATTCCATGCCGATCCAGCCGGATCCGATCATGACCACTTTCCTGCCGCCGGCTTTGAGGAGGCTTTGCAGCCGCAGGCTGTCCTCGAAGGTCCGGAAGGTCATGACGCCCGCCAGGTCCGAGCCGGGAAGGGGGATGGTCCTGGGGCGTGCGCCGGTGGCGATGAGCAGTTTGGCGTATTCCAGACGGTGGCCACCCTGCAGCACTATCCGATGGTTGGACGGATCGAGCTCCACCGCGGCGCTGCCAAGCAGGAGTTCGACGCCGTTCTCCTGGTACCAGCCGGCAGGAACCACCGGCACGGAATCTTCGCCCGCCTTTCCGAGGAGGAATTCCTTTGAAAGGGGAGGGCGGAGGTAGGGGATACGGTTCTCGGCGCAGAGCAGTGTGATGGGACCATCGAAACCTTCGTCCCGGAGGGTCCTTGCGGCAGTGGCGCCGGCAAGGCCACCGCCGGATATGACCATTTGTCCTGAAGCCATGTCAGCTCGATTCTAAAATCAGTTGTTCTCATTTTAGAATTACGGGCAGGAGTGGTCAAGGCATTTAGCACACTCCGGCTACTGCGAGCTAGAATGGACGGGCACACTGGCCGTTCCGGGCCGGACACAGGGCAGCCCCAAACACACAGAAAGCCAGCATGCGAGTACTTGCAGCAATGAGCGGCGGAGTCGACTCCGCCGTGGCAGCCGCCCGCGCCGTCGAAGCGGGGCACGACGTCGTCGGGGTCCACCTCGCGTTGTCGCGCATGCCGGGGACCCTCCGCACCGGAAGCCGCGGTTGCTGCACCATCGAGGATTCCCGTGACGCTTGGCGTGCTTGCGATGTCCTGGGAATCCCGTACTACGTGTGGGACTTCTCGGAGCGTTTCAAGGAAGACGTGGTCCAGGACTTCATCGATGAATACGCCGCCGGGCGCACGCCCAATCCGTGCATGCGCTGCAACGAGCGCATCAAGTTCGCCGCATTGCTGGAGAAGGCCATTGCTTTGGGTTTTGATGCTGTGTGCACCGGCCACTATGCCAAGGTCATCGAAGATGCCGACGGCAACCGCGAACTCCATCGTGCCGCTGACTGGGCAAAGGACCAGAGCTACGTTCTGGGTGTCCTGACCCACGAGCAGCTCAAGCACTCCATGTTCCCGCTCGCTGATACGCCGTCCAAGGCGGAGGTCCGCGCCGAAGCTGAACGCCGGGGCCTGTCCGTGGCAAACAAGCCGGACAGCCACGATATTTGCTTCATTTCCGACGGCGACACCCGTGGCTGGCTGGCCGAAAAGATCGAGATGACCACCGGCGATATCGTCGATGAAACCGGCGCCAAAGTCGGGGAGCATCCCGGCGCCAATGCCTTCACGGTGGGACAGCGTCGCGGCCTGAAGCTCGGGACGCCCGCTGCCGATGGCAAGCCCCGGTTTGTCCTGGAGATCCGTCCCAAGGAAAACAAAGTGGTGGTTGGTCCCGAAGCGCTCCTGGCCATCGATGAGATTCGCGGCATCAAGGTTTCGTGGGCAGGCCTGCCCATCTCCGAGGTTGCTACTGGTGCGGAGTTCGATTGCTACGCCCAGGTCCGCGCCCACGGTGATCCCGTGCCGGCAATTGCACGCGTGGAAGCAGTGACCGACGACTCCGGCATTGAGCGGGCTGAGCTCGTGGTTACCCTGACAGATCCCTTGCGTGGGGTTGCGCCGGGCCAGACAGTCGTGCTCTACCAAGGGAGCAGGGTACTGGGCCAGGCAACCATCGATGCCGCCCGCTCCCTCCAGCGCGCGGCACTCTAAAGGGCCATTGCCACCGGATTGGCCGGCCTCCATACTGGGCTAAGCAGCGTTTCCGCTGCGGTATGTGGGGTCCGCATCCGGGATGGCGATGACTGTGGCATTTCCAAAGAAGGGCCCGGGAGATGTCAAAGCCGGGCAAATGGTCACGGTGACCGTCCTGGCTGAGGGGCCAATCGGAGCGGACGGTACTGCCCCGGAGACGGCGCAGGTACGGATCCCTGTGGAACGGCTGAGGCGCGGACCCACCGGGCACCGCTACGCGATCCATATCCGGAAGTGGCGCGGTACCAACGTATCCCCGGTGACGCTTACCAGGCAGGGAGACCCCTGGCAGTTGGTCGACGAGCCGCCGCCGCACGGTCTGCGGGAGCTGCTGGATGACACCCGCTTCCTGGCCCAACATGTGTACGGGGTGGCGATGAGCACCTTGGACATCTTTGAAAGCACCCTGGGACGGCGCATGCCTTGGAACCCGGAGGGGCGCGTGGTCCTCAAAGCCCGCGACCTGGTCACAGCCACGGATACCGGATACCAGCGTGGAAGCAACATCATCCGCTTCGGCTCGGTGGATCGGATGGGATACAAGGTTCCGACGGCCCTCTACAGGGACATCGTGGCCCACGAGGTGACGCACGCGATCCTGGACGGATTCCGTCCCGCCTGGGCCGATGAGCTGGCCACCATGGAGCAGCTGGCGATGCACGAGGCCCTGGCTGACCTCGTGGCTATCCTTTCGGTCTTTTCTTCGCGGGACGTCGTCTACCGTCAACTTGAAGCAGCCCGAGCCGGTTTCGGAGCCGGGCAGGTGGTCGACGACGTGGTCATGATGCGATCGCTGTTCGATTTCGCCCGCGACCTGTTCGCCCGGGGGCCGCTGCGTGAGCCGTTCGTGGGCGTTGTCCCCGACCACTGGCAGGAGCTGTGCGAACCTCATGCACGCGGTGCCGTGGTGGTGGGCGCCGTGCTCCGTGCCGTCCAGCGGCTCTGGGGCGAAAGGAATGCCAGGCTGGGAGACGGGCAAAGCCTCCGGCAAAAAGCCGAATCCGGGTCCATCGTGGCAACCCGGGTCCTGCGGATGGTTATCCGGGGACTGTCCTACATGCCGCCGGTTGATGTGTCCTGGCGTGATCTCCTGCGGGGCATCATCGCAGCCGACCTGGACATGGTCCCGGAGGACATCCACGGGTACCGCGAGGCGCTTCAAGCGGAATTCTCCGCAATCGGCATCCGGAGGGTGTCCAGGGACAACATCAGCGGCGTTGAGAACTACCAGGGGCTCCGCTATCCCATCCGCCTATCGGCCCTGGGCTCGGACCCCCAGGAAGTGCAGCGCTTCGTCTGGGAAAACCCGAGGCTCCTGGACGCGGCACGGCTGGAACGACGGACGCCACTGAGCTCCACGCGCGTCCGGACATCGGAGCGCGTGTCCCCGGACGGGTTCGTCATTTCCGAAATTGGGGCTTCGTTCATCCAGACGGTGCGGATGAGCCGGCGGGAAGCGAACGTCCGCCTCGGGTTGAGGACCACAAGGGACTACGTTGACATTCGGGGTGGAGGACTTTTGCGGTTCGACGCCGGTGGGCGGCTCGTGTATGCCGCGCTGAAGCCCGTGATGGACCGGGACCGGCAAGGGAAGTTGTTCGGTTCCGACCAACAGCACGACGCCGAGCTGGCCGCCTCAGCGGGCGTGCGAAACAGGTTTCACGGCACCGGTGACTAGGCGATTCATGCCCGAACTGTCACGTTCCCCATGCGGCCTTGCGGGCTGCTCTGGGGGCTTCCAGTTGCGCCACTTGGTCAAAGCCTCCGGCCTTCAGGCCTTTGCTGACCAGCTTGAGGATTTCGGCCCGCCCCAACGCCCCGTCGGATCGGAGTGTCTTCAGGAAGTTGTAGGTGAAGGCGCCGTTATAGCGGCCCTCTATCAACGCGTCGGCGGCCGTTTGGTCCGATCGGCAGGCCGCCATCAGCACTGGAGCTGACAGCTTGGCGGTTTTGACCAGGTCGCGCAGGCTTCGGAGCTCCTTGTCTTCGTTCGCTATGGCAGCTTCCGGCGTCGGTGCGGGGAGGAAACGTGGCCGCCTGCCAGGTAGCAAGTCCAGGGACTTGAGCCCCGTGCCGCTGTGGCAGGTGTCCAGGACAACGTCCATGAGGACACCTGCGGGCAGGCGGGCAAAAACGGCTGAGAGTTCATCATCCGAGATCACGGTGTCGGGGTCCCACGCGTCCCCGCTGCTGTTGATGTCATGGCAGGCGAAAGCCTCATCCAGGCTGTCGTCCTCGTCCCCGTTGGTATCAGGGATTTGGGTGCCGTGGCTGGAAAAGGTGAAAACGAGATGTGTGGCTTTGCCGGCGACCGCCGCGTCCACCAGTTTGTTCAGCTCCGCCATGACTGACTTCTTCGTGGCCTGGGCGTCGCAGAGAACAGTGATGGCCGAAGCCTCGAAGCCGTAGGAGTCTGCCAGGACAGCGGCCAGGTCGTTGGCATCGTTCACGCAGCCCTGTAGCCAGCTCGACTGCGGCAGGGAAGCGAACTGATTGATACCTACGCAGAGTGCTGCCTTATCCATGTGCTTGTCCAAGCCGTCGCCCCTTGACTGATCACCCGGGACCACCATATTCCCGCCTCCGCGGCCGGGCAACGGCTGCCGGACGAAGAAGAAAGCTACTGGAAGGTAAATTTTATGTCTCGAATCACAAAATCCGGGGTTCTCCGCTCGGGAAGTCTGGTTGAATCGTGGGATCAAGAGTGTCCGCCGTCACAAATTTTCCACGGCGGCGCGCCCAATCCATCGAACAGAAGGTTCACCAGATGGCACTGAACAAGAAGGCCCTACACGGCGTTATCGCGCTGGCGGGCATCTCCGCATTCGCCTTGACGGCATGCACCGGGCCCTCCGGAGGCGGTTCATCATCCGCTCCGGCTGCCGGCGGCCCCATCGCCTACGGCACCACGGACAAGGTCACCTCCCTTGACCCGGCAGGCTCCTACGACAACGGTTCATTCATGGTGATGAACCAGGTCTACTCCTTCCTCCTCAATTCCAAGCCGGGCAGCGCAGAGCCCGTACCCGACCTCGCCGAATCGGCGTCGTTCACGTCCCCTTCCGAGTACACGGTCAAGCTCAAGTCGGGGCTCAAGTGGGCCAATGGCCACACCTTGGACTCCAAGGACGTCAAATTCTCGTTCGACCGCCAGGTAGCCATCAACGACCCCGCTGGACCGGCCTCGTTGCTTACCAACATCCAAAGCGTGAGCGCACCGGATGCCACCACCGTGGTGTTCAAGCTCAAGAACGCCAATGACCAAACGTTCAGCCAGATTCTCAGCAGCCCTGCCGCGCCGATCGTGGACGATGAAGTCTTCCCGGCAGACAAGATCCTCTCGGACGACGAAATCATCAAGGCCAACGCCTTCTATGGCCAGTACACAATCGACAGCTACAAAAAGAACGAGCTGGTCAGTTTCAAGGCATTTGCCGATTACAAGGGTGTCCTTGGCAAGCCGGCGAACGACGCCGCCACCATCAAGTACTACGCCAGCCCCACCAACCTGAAACTGGAAATCCAGCAAGGTGCCATTGACGTTGCCTTCCGCAGCCTCAGCGCGACGGACATCGACGATCTCCGCAAGGATTCCAAAGTCAAGGTCCTCACAGGCCCCGGTGGCGAAATCCGCTACATCACTTTCAACTTCGACACCATGCCGTTCGGAACCAAGGCCACCGGTGCTGATCCCGCCAAGGCACTTGCCGTGCGGCAGGCAATCGCCAACCTTGTTGACCGCCAGGCCATCGCCGACCAGGTTTACAAGGGCACCTACCTGCCCCTGTACTCGAACGTCCCCAACGGATTCATGGGAGCCAACGAGTCCTTCAAGGACGCCTATGGCGACGCCGGCAAGCCGAGCCTGGACAAGGCCAAGAAGGTCCTGACAGATGCCGGGATCACTGAACCCGTCTCACTGAACCTGCAGTACAACCCGGACCACTACGGTGGATCCTCCGGCGACGAATACGCCATGGTGAAGGAACAGCTGGAGAAGTCCGGCCTGTTCAAGGTCAACCTGCAATCCACCGAGTGGGTGACCTACAGCAAGGCCAGCCGCGCCGACGAGTACCCGCTGTTCCAGTTCGGTTGGTTCCCGGACTTCAGCGACGCTGACAACTACCTCACCCCGTTCTTCCCGGAGGGCGGCTTCCTCAAGAACCACTACAACAACGCCACGGTCAACGACCTCATCGCCAAGCAGCTCACCGAAGCGGACAAGACCAAGCGCGAATCCGACATCAAGGATGTCCAGAACGCACTGGCCAAGGACATCTCCACCTTGCCCCTGCTCCAGGGTGCCCAGGTGGCAGTGGTCGGCAGTGGCGTGAACGGTGTCGACAAGACACTGGATCCGTCCTTCAAGTTCCGCCTCGGAACTGTCTCCAAGTAACCGAGCCTCTCCATGGAAGGAAGGCGGGACGTCCACCAGACGTCCCGCCTCCTTGCTGAACACCAAGGTGGGCAGCACGCATGAGCCAAATCCCGCGCAATCCACGGGCAGGAAATACAGGTAACAATGACAACACTTATTGAGGTCCCCGAGGCAGAGCCAGGGATCGTTGCTCCAAAGAGCAAGTCCAGGTCCGGAGGAGGGCTTGGCAGATACATCGTGGTCAGGTTCTTCCTGATCATCCCCACAGTTTTTATCCTCGTGACACTCGTCTTCTTCCTGATGCGGGTCATCGGCGACCCCATCACCGCGGCACAAGGTGGCCGGCTTCCTCCGGACGTTCTGGCGCAGCGCATCCATGACGCCGGCTACGACCGGCCCGTTCTCGTCCAGTACTTCGAATACCTCGGCCAACTCCTGACCGGGAACTTCGGTACCACTATCACGGACCGGCGTCCCGTCGTCGAGGTGCTCACTACCTTTGGTGCGGCAACCCTGGAGTTGTCCATCAGCGCACTGATCGTTGCGCTCGCAGTGGGAATTCCGCTCGGACTTATCGCCGCGCAACACCGGGACAAGACGTCCGACGCCGTGCTGCGGTTCTTTGCGATCCTTTGCTACGCGACACCCGTCTTCTTCTCGGGACTGCTGCTGAAGCTCACCTTCTCCGTCTGGCTGGGTTGGTTTCCCGTCGCGGGCCGTGCTTCAACCCGGACGGAACTGACCATGGGCGGACTGGCGGCGCCGTCGGGCATCTATTGGCTGGACGCGATTCGCAGCGGCAACTTCACGGCACTGGGCGATGTCGCAGCCCATGCGGTTCTCCCTGCCATCGCGTTGGGCTTGTTGACCGCCGGGGTGTTCCTGCGACTGGTGCGCACCAACGTGATCGGCACCCTCGGCAAGGACTACGTCGAGGCCGGCCGGTCCCGGGGTGTCAGCGAGTACAGGCTGGTGACCAAGCACGCCTATAAACCGGCACTGATTCCGGTCATTACCGTCATGGGCCTGCAGATCGCGTTGATGCTGGGCGGTGCCATCCTGACGGAAACCACGTTCGAGTGGAAGGGCCTTGGGTACCAACTGGTGCAGTACCTCAATGCCCGCGACTTCGTGGCAGTACAAGGCATCGTGGTGCTGCTGGCCATCATCGTGGCCGTCACCAACTTCATCGTGGACATCATCGCCGCGCTCATCGACCCCCGAGTGAGGTACTGACCATGAGCACACCAACGCTCACACCGCCCCGGCAGCCCCTGTTCTCGAGGCTTCCGGTAGTGTCCCACCTCAAGAAGAGCGTAGGGCTCCAACGCGGCATGCTCATCGTGGGGGTAGTCCTGAGCGGGCTGTTCATCCTGACGAGCATTTTCGCACCGCTGCTGGCACCCTATGGATATTCCCAGCTCAGCGATGCCTCCGGTTCCTTCCCCACGCAGCAGGCTCCCGGTGGAAATCACCTGTTGGGAACCACCGTGGGCGGCTACGACGTCCTGTCGCGGGTTATCTGGGGATCGCAGACGGCCGTGACGGTCATTATCGTGTCCGTTGCAATGTCCCTGTTCCTCGGCGTCGCCCTGGGATTGCTCAGCGGGTACTTCGGGGGCTGGCTTGACCGGATCCTCGTGGTGGTCGCGGACGCCATCTACGCCTTCCCGACGCTGCTTCTGGCGATCGTGATCTCCATTGTCATCAGCCGTGGCCAGTCCAGTTTCTGGGGCGGGATCTTCTCCTGCGCGTTCTCGATCACCGTGGTGTTCGTCCCGCAGTATTTCCGCGTGATACGCGCCGAAACCATCCGCCTCAAAGCCGAACCATTCGTCGAATCGGCCAAGGTCCTGGGCGCCTCGAGCCTGCGCATCATCGGACGGCACATCTTCAAGAACGCCACCAGGACCCTGCCGCTGATGTTTACCCTCAACGCATCGGAGGCCATTCTCACCCTGGCCGGCCTGGGCTTCCTGGGCTTCGGCATCGAACCAACGTCAGCAGCCGAGTGGGGTTTCGACCTCAACAAGGCATTGGCTGACACCTCGTCGGGAATTTGGTGGACAGGTGTCTTCCCGGGCATCGCGATTGTCCTGACAGTGCTGGGCTTGACGTTGGTCGGCGAGAGCATCAACGACCTCAACGACCCCCGCATCCGCGGACGCAAGCGCGCCGGCAGGACCCCGGTACTGTCCGCAACCCCGGAAACAGGAACGCCGGAAACCCCGGCAGAGGCAGGAAAGCCATGACCACCAACCTTGGAAATGTCTCAGACCAGTCCGTTGCTGGTGAGCCCGTGCTCACCATTGACCGTCTCCAAGTCACTTTCGCCACCGATGGCGGAGACGTTCACGCCGTCAAGGACGTCAGCCTGGAGGTGAAGGCCGGTGAAGTAGTGGCCATCGTGGGCGAGTCGGGATCGGGAAAGACCGTCACCGCAAAAACGATCCTGGGCTTGCTTCCCGAAACGGCCATCAGCTCCGGTGCCGTGGTGATCAATGGCAACAACGTGATCAGTGTCAGCAAATCCACGCTCAGGAAAATCCGTGGCAGGGATGTTGCCATGGTCTTCCAGGAACCCTCCACGGCGCTGAATCCTGTCTTTACCGTCGGATGGCAAATAGCCGAAGGTATCCGGGCACACGCAACGGACGGCAAGCGTGTTTCCGCCAAGGAAGCCAAGAAGAGGGCCACCGAGGCGCTGCGGAAAGTAGGTATCCCGGACCCTGAAACCAGGGTCGATTACTATCCGCACCAGTTCTCCGGGGGCCAAAAACAACGTGTCGTCATCGCCGCGGCGCTCGCGTTGAACCCCGGGCTGATCGTGGCCGATGAACCCACCACGGCGTTGGACGTCACCGTCCAGGCCGAAATCCTGCAGCTGCTGCGCGACCTCAGGGACAACTACGGCACCTCGATTGTGCTCATCACGCACAACATGGGCGTTGTGGCTGACCTCGCTGACCGCGTGGTTGTCATGTATCAGGGCGACGTGGTGGAGGAGGCGCCGTCCCGCGTCCTCTTCGCCGAACCCCGCCAGGAGTACACCCGCAACCTCCTCGCCGCGGTTCCCCATCTTGGCCGGCACTCGGCCTCTGAAGGTGCCCGGAGCCGCCTCCACCAGGATGGCAAGGTACTGGTTGAGGCCAAGAACCTGACAATTGAGTACCCGGGCCGGTTCGGACGGCACGGGTTCAAGGCAGTGGACAACGTCAGCTTCACGGTGTCGGAGAACGAGGTCTTTGGCCTGGTGGGTGAATCCGGCTCCGGAAAGTCCACGATTGGTCGCGCCATCGCAGGCCTGAACCGGACAACCGGGGGCAGCTTGAAGGTGCTCGGCTACGAGATGCTGGACTTCAAGGAACGATCGTTCCGTCCACTGCGGAAAGAGATCGGGTTCGTCTTCCAGGACCCGGCGGCGTCCTTCAACCCGCATCTGACCATTGGTGAGTGCGTGGCGGAGCCGCTGGTCATCCACACGAAACCGAGCGCCGCCGAAGCGAGGAAAAAGGTCGGTGAGCTACTCGAATCAGTCCAGTTACCGGCGTCGTATGCTCAGCGCTACCCCCACGAGCTATCGGGTGGGCAGCGGCAACGGGCCTCGCTGGCGAGGGCGCTGGCGCTGAACCCGCGGCTTCTGATCGCCGACGAACCCACGTCGGCCCTGGATGTGTCGGTGCAGGCCAAGGTACTGGACCTCTTCAAGGAGATCCAGGAGCAGTTCGGCTTCGCGGCGCTCTTCATCAGCCACGACCTCGCAGTGGTGGACATGTTGTCGCATTGGGTGGGCGTGCTTTACAAAGGCCAGCTGGTGGAGCAGGGGATCGGCAACCATGTGATGGGTTCGCCCCAGCATGACTACACCAAGCGGCTTATTGCCTCGCTGCCGGTGCCGGACCCGGACGAACAAGCACGACGGCGGGAAGCGCACCGGGCACTGCTGGGCGGCTAGCCCGGCATTTATCCCGGCGCGTGAGCTACGGCAAAGGCACGCCCCCTGCATGGGGGCGTGCCTTTGCCGTAGTTGTTTCTATTCGGAAACGATGCCGATATTGAACATCTTTCCTTGGGGCTGTTGCATGAAAATCCGCAACCAGAGGGGGAGCCACATCTCCATTGCGCGCGCAGCGTCCAGCCCGCCCAGATCCCGGATGTGCGCGGGCGTCCACCCAAATTCCTGGAGCAGGCCCGACACTACGGCCTTGGCGTCAGCGTCGTTGCCGGCCATGAAGATGTCATGTGGTCCCGGGAGCCGGCCGGGATCCACCATGACCGGTGCGGTGACGGTGTTCAACGACTTCACCACCCTGACTCCCGGATGGGCTCTTTGGATGGTTTCGGCGATGCTGTCCGTATTGCAGACCGTGAGCGGGGGAGGGAATCCCTTCGATGAATCCAAGGGGTTGGAGACGTCCAACAGGATCTTGCCGTCCAGCGTGCTGTCACCTGCCTCGGCCAGGACTGACAGGCTCACGGTGCCGGGGGTTGCGTTGATGATCAGGCTGGACCGTGCACAGGCCTCCGCGAAGGAGCCGGCGCTTGCCCCTGTGCCGGCGCTTCGGGCCCATTCCATGCCTTTGGGATTACCGGCCTCGCGGGAACCCATGGTTACTTCATGACCCAGGGTGACGAGTTTTCCGGCGAGCGCGTGCCCTACCATTCCCGTACCCAGCACAGCGATTTTCATGGGAGCTCCTTTGCCTAGGCTGCGGTGATGGTGCCATTCTGCTCCGTTTCCGGCGGCAGGAACACTGCCCACACCGGCTCGCCAGGCGTGGTGCATGCCCTGCTTGCGGAGGGCAGGTAACAACGGCGCCGTCACGTCCCCACACCCTAGACTGGGGTGCATGACCGAGTACAACAATGCCCTTCCCGATGACGCCGATTCCTTCAACCCGGCTGCGAGTTCCCTGGCCGGCCAGGTGGACCGCGCCGTCATGGATGAGCTGCTGTCCATTCGGTCCAGTATCGACAACATTGACGCGACCCTGGTTTTCCTCCTCGCGGAACGCTTCAAGGCCACCCAGAAAGTAGGGGTGCTCAAAGCCACGCACAAGCTTCCTGCTGGTGACCCGGGGCGTGAAGCTGCCCAGATCGCGCGGCTGCGGAGACTCGCTGAGGACGCGCACCTTGATCCCGCCTTCGCGGAGAAGTTCCTGAACTTCATCATCAGCGAAGTGATCCGACACCATGAGGCTATTGCCGAGGATCACCAGATCTCCAGCCAGCAGGCCTGATCCATGTCCTCATTGAATGACCTGCGTGCCAGTGCCACGGCGCTGGGGCCGTGGCCAGGCAGCGACCCGGCAGAAGCAAACCGGATTATCCGCGGCGAGTTGGGCGACCCGCATCTTCCGTTCCTGCCGTCGTTGCCGGACAGGGGTGTGGGATCGGACCCCGTTGGCCGAACGGGTTCCCTGCTGGTGGACCTGGCCATCGATGTCCAGCCCCATGGGTGGCGTCTGGTGGACAGGCCCGGCAAGGACGCCCAACGCGCTCGTTCAGCCCTGTCTACCGACATCAACATCCTGGCCGACATCGCCGGCGCCGAGGATATTTCGGCCACGGCCCTGAAAGTCCAGTTGCTGGGCCCGATGAGCCTCGCTGCCAGCCTTTACCTGCACAACGGGGAGCGGGCCCTCCTGGACTATGGCGCCAGGCGGGATGTTGCGGAGTCCCTTGCTGCGGGCGTTGGCGACTATGTCCGCAGGATCTCAGCCGCGGTGCCGGGCGCCGGGATCGTGGTCCAGGTGGACGAACCGGATATCACGTCGATCATGGCAGGGACCATCCCGACGGCGAGCGGTTACCGAACGCTGAGGTCCATCCCGGGGGAGGAAGTGACAGGCGCTTGGCAGTTGGTCATCAAGGCGCTCAAGGCTGCGGGTGTGGTGGAAACCGTTGTTTCGGTTCCCGAAATAGAAGCACCCATTGACCGTGTGATCGCTGCCGGGGCTGACGGTGTCGCCGTGCCTCTCAAGGCCCTGACGACCCGGCAATGGGAACAGCTTGCAGAGGCCGTGGAAAACGGCAAACGCTTGTGGGCGGGTGCCCTGCCGACGGGAGATCCCCAGTCCCTGCTGCCCCGGACTGCCGACGTGGTGGAGTGCATCTGGAAACCGTGGCGCCAACTCGGCTTGCCGGCATCGCAGCTTGCCGGGGTTCGGGTCACCCCGTCCACTGGTTTGGAACACTTCACACCGTCGTCCGCCAAAGCCGTCCTTTCGAAGCTGACGAAGGTCGCTGACGGTCTGGACCAACTCATCCAGGGCTAAATCCGTTCCTCCCAGCGGTCCGGTTCCGCGTACCGAGGGAGTGTTGTGCCGGGTGCCGTGCCCGGCAGGTAGGGTGCCAGGCGGTAATCGAACCGCCCGGCATACACCAGGACCAGGCCGATCTGCGGTTGGATGACCTTGACCTGGATCCGGTGCTTGCCCTCGACGCCGTCCCACCACTGTTCGGCGTAGGCGCGGGCGTCCAGGGCTTCAGGCAACGGAATCCGCAACGGCCCCAGCAGGAGCCGGCTTGCTTTCGACACTCCACGCAGCCGGCCCTCTGGGGTGACGCTGACATCCAGGTCCGTGACCAACCGGCGGTACCGGCCCACATGGTCCACCAGCCGGGCTTCCACCCCAGGTGCCGGTTGCCCGCCGGACGTCGGAATGGCACTGGTCGTGTCATGGAAAAGCCGTGTTCCGGACGGGAAGTAGATCTCGCGGCGGGCTGTGAGCGCTGGTCGCCCAAAGGGGTCGACATGGGCATGGTTTTCTATGCGGAACGCTATGCCTTCACCGTACTCGGGGAAGAAGGCCTCCTCACCTCCGGTCAATGCGAGGAGGGGGCGCAGCCACTTCTGCCGGCAACCCACAACATCGAAGATCCCCTCGCCTATGCCATAGGTGCCTGAACCGGCGGAAAGCGAAAAGTACTCCTGGAGTTCCGGCGTCAGTCTCTTGAAGTCCTCACCGAGGGCGAGTTCATAAATGGGGCTGTTCATGGGCGTCCTTCCTAGAGCCGTCCGGCGGCTTTGAGCCGTATATAGGTGTCTGCGAGCAGAGGCGGAACGTCGAGGGGATCAGCGTCCACCACCTCGGCTCCGAGTTGTCGCAGCTGGGCTGTAACAGCGGCCCGCTCCAACAGCGCGCGTTCAGCGGCGGCTGCACGGAACACCTGGCTGGCCGTGGTCCGTTGTTCCTTCATCCCGGTGAGCAGGGGATCGCGGACCGAGGCAACCACTACCGCGTGTTGACGCGACAACTGCGCGACGGTGGGGAGCAACCCTTCCTCGGGGGCGCCGCCGTCGAGCGCCGTCAACAAAACCACCAGCGAGCGGTGCGCCGAGACGGCCCGCACTTGGCCCGGTATCTGTTGCCAGTCAAGTTCGATTAGTTCCGCTTCCAAGGGGGCCATGGCCTGGACCAACTGCCCGAGCAGATTGCCCTTCGACGCCGATTCGACCCGGGCGCGCAGCCTCCTGTCGTAAGCGAGGAAGTCCACCCGGTCTCCACCCCTCTCGGCGAGCACAGCCAGCAACAAGGCGGCTTCGATGCCTGTATCGAGGCGGGGTTCATCGTTGATTCTCGCGGCGGCTGTGCGGGACGTGTCGAGGACGATGACGACGCGGCGGTCCCGCTCCGGGCGCCACGTCCGCACCACTACGGAGGTCCGGCGTGCCGTGGCGCGCCAATCGATGGACCGGACATCGTCTCCGCGGACGTAGTCCCGCAGGGAATCGAACTCCGTTCCGGCGCCGCGGATCTGCACAGCCGCCTTTCCGTCCAGTTCCCTGAGCTTCCTTAGCTTGGAGGGCAGATGCCGCTTGGAGTGGAAGGGTGGCAGCACCCGCAGCCGTCCGGGGAGCACGCGCGTACGCTGGCGGGCGGCCAGGCCCAAGGGCCCCATTGAGCGGATAGTCAGGTGCGGGCTTTCCAGGTCCCCGCGACGCCGGGGTACCAGGGCCACGTTCAGGCGGCGCCGCTCACCGGCCGGGACCGTGAGGCTTTGGACAGGGCTGATGGCTCCCGCGGAAGGCTGCCATGCATCACGGATACGGGCCCGCAGTTTACGGCCGGTGGGATTGGATACCATCACCACCGAATCCGCTTGGCCTTCAAGCGTGACGTTGCCGGGTTGCCGTCGTTCCAAACCCAGTTTGGCCGGAGACACCGCCACCACAAGGTCAAGGACCAACAGGAGCAGGAGTCCGATGCCGACAAAGAGAACAGTGCTCCACGCGGGGAACACCACCAAGGGAACCAAGCCCAGCACGGCCAGGAGCACGAAACGCCCGGTAATTGCCACTTAGTCCGCCCGGTCCTTGAGAAATCCTGGAATCATCGCGGCACCGGGACGGACGCCAGGATACTGCCAAGGACATCGTCCACCTGGATGCCATCCATCTGGGCTTCCGGCCGAAGGCCCACCCGGTGCCTCAGGCAGGGCAAGGACAACGCTTTGACATCGTCCGGGGTCACGAAGGTCCTGCCCGACAACCACGCCCACGCTTTGGACGTATTGAGCAATGCGGTGGTACCTCTGGGGGAGACCCCGAGCTGGAAAGAAGGTGCGGACCTGGTGGCCCGCACCACGTCCACGATGTAAGCAAGAATTTCGGGTGCAACGGTCACATCCGCTACTGCCGCCTGGGCGGCGGACAGCTCGACGGCGCCAGCGACCGGCAGCACGCCGGCGGCTGCGAGGTTGCGTGGATCAAAGCCGACGGCATGGCGCCGGATGACCTCAATTTCCTCGGCCCTTCCCGGCAACGGCATGGTCAGCTTGAGGAGGAAACGGTCGAGCTGGGCCTCAGGCAAAGGATAGGTGCCTTCATACTCCACAGGATTCTGCGTGGCCGCCACGATAAAAGGAACCGGCAACGGACGGGACAGCCCATCGACCGAGACCTGGCGCTCCTCCATGGCTTCCAACAGTGAAGCCTGGGTCTTCGGCGGTGTCCGGTTGATTTCATCCGCGAGCATGATGTTCGTGAAGACCGGGCCTTCGCGGAAAGTGAATTCGGACGAGTGGGAGTCGTACACCAGGGAGCCCGTCACATCGCCTGGCATCAGGTCGGGGGTGAATTGCACCCGCTTGGTGTCCAGGCTGAGAGCGGTGGACAACGCCCGTACCAGGAGTGTCTTCGCCACCCCGGGCACACCCTCCAGGAGCACATGGCCGCCACACAGCAGGGCGATCAGCATTCCAGTCACGGTGGCATCCTGGCCAACGACAGCCTTGCCCACTTCCGCCCGGACGTTGAGCAGCGACTGTCGTGCAGGGTCTTCTCCGGCCGGCCGCTCCGGTGCCTGCTGTGGGGCGGCGCCGCCTGCGTGTTGGCTGTTGCTGTCCGTGTAGCTGTTCGGCTGGCTGCTCATCGGGCGGTTGCCTCCTCTTCGATTCGTTCGATCTGTTGGGCCCACTGCACCAGTTGGCCTTCGGTTGCGGGTATGGCGTCGATCAGGACTGACCGTACTTCCGGTGCCGGCCTCCCCAAGCGGTTGGAACAGGCGTCCACGATGGCTTCGGCGGTGGCGTCGGCCCCGAGGTTGAAATGACGGGCCAAGCGGGTGAGGGTTCCTGCCCGAAGATTGTCCGCTGCGCGGTCTATGGCCCGGGAGTCCTGGTACAGCCGGGCCCTTCCCTCTGCTGTCTCTGCTGCCTTGACAACCACGGGAAGCGGTTCAAAGACCAGCGGCCCCATGCGCCTGCCCCGCCAGGCAATGGCAAGGACGGCCACCAAGCCAAGCCAGGGGCCGGCGAATGCCAGCCATCGGGGTGCCAGCTCGTTCAGGGTAGGTGTCGAATCCGATGCCGCAACGTCTTCGATGCCGGGTAGGTACCAGACAAGCTCGGCATTGTTCCCAAGGGTTCGCAGCGCCAGGGCGGCGTTTCCCTCAGATGCGAGGTGTTCGTTGTCGAGCACCTCGGTGCTGCCGATGGCAACCAACCTCCCGTCGGCTGATGCGGCGTAGACGCCCGGTCCACCGTCCCGGATGGGGTAGCAGACTACGGGACCCTGGAAAACAGGTCCCTGCACGGAAATTCTGCCGGCCGACGTGGCGTCCTCCTGCTCGCAACCCGGCTCTATCGCGGTGGTTGCTTCAGGAACGACGCCACCGGGATGGAAGTCCGGCCCCAGTCCACCGAGGCTCCGCAACCTTGGCTTGACCAGCACCAACCGGTCGGCCATCGCCGCAACATCCTGTACTTGGTCCTGATTGAGGAAACCACGGGGATCATAGACAAGCACTGTGGCTCGGGGCTTTTCAGTCAACGCGGTCCGGGTCTCCTCCAACGTGTCGGTCGGAGTGACGGAAACGCCGTGCTGCCCCAGGATTTCTGCCGCGGCCATGGCGCCATCCGGGGCGGGATTCCGGGCGGACAGGGGGCGCTTGTCGCTGTTGCCAGTGAGAGTGGAAACAGCGAGAAAGGCCACCAAGCCGGCGAGCAACGCACCGATCGCGATCCACGCCAGGTTCTTTCGGAACCAGTCAGGGAAGCCGCGCCGGGAGGAGCCGCTGGTGGGTGCCGCCTCATCCGAACCTTGGGAGTGTTCCTGCAAAGTTGTCGTCATCGTGGCACCGCGAAGCCGGGAGCTGCCTGCCCTGCATAGTCGGGCTTCATGGCAAGGACATCGGTATCCAACTGGCGCAGGGAACCGTAATCGGCTTTCGTAGCCCCCGCCTCGCCGTAGCGTATTGCGTCGAACACGCGGGCAGCGGCAATGAGCCTGCTTTGTGCGGCGCCAAAAACACTTCCCAGTTGGGCTGCAGCTTCGTCTGCGGTCCTGCCGGCCCGGACATCAATGACGTCCCGCTCTTCGGCGGACCTGACCAGGGCGCGGAACAAGTCGACGACGGCGGCCGGCCAGTCGCCGTCGTCGGCCGCAGCTGCGGCACGCGAACGGTACCCGTCCGCATCCATGATGCGTTCGTCACCATAAATGTCCGTGTCCGCTGCTTTTCGCCGTGCGTTCAACCGTGGCCGGACAACAAAGATGGCCACAATAATGACCGCTACGGCCACAGCAAGGATGATGGGCACGGCGAGGTCGGGGCCGGGACCGGACAGCTCCCCGTCGAAGGACGAGAGCCAGTCCAGGAAATCCCGCCACAGCTGGTCAACCCAGCCTGGACGTGCGTCGGGGTATTGGGCTTTTGCGAGTTCTTCGGCGGCCCATTGGCGCGCTTCGTCGCGACCCGGTACCACCGGGGGCTCCGTGCCCACCGGTACGTTCCAGCCGGGAAACCTCATGCGGGAGGACGCTGACCAGGCGGGATGTATGGAAATTGTCCACCGGCTGGTGGCTGCCCGTTGCCGGGTAGGGCCGAAGGGGTGCCCGGGATGCCGTCAGGGTCCGCTCCGGTTTCCATTAACCGCATCAGCTCCACATCAAGGCCATCACGACGCATGCGCAGGTCCATGTAGAGCAACGCCAGAACTGACGCCTGGAAGGCAAAAGTTACCGAGCCCACCAAAGCTCCGATGGCGGAGGAAATAACCGTACTGACCACCATGGTGGAAGCGACTGTGTCCTGGTCGGGATGGGGCGAGACCACTCCGCCGATGGCAGTGGCAGCCAGAGAGGCCGGGATCTGCACGATCTGGGCAATGATTCCCACCATGATCGCCACTACGAGGGTGATCCCGAAAATACGCCACCAGTTGTTCTTCGTCAGCTGCCAGGACCGAAGGAGGCCGTCATAGACGCCCGTGCGTTCCACGACGATGGCCGCCGGGGCGAGCATGAGCTTCAGGCCAATCCACACAATAAGGACGACTGAGCCCAGCCCCACCGGGAAGACAATAAACAAGGCCATGGGCCCCATTGCCGTAAACAGCAATACCGCGATCCCCGCTACGGCAGCAACAGCGAGCAACCCGCCCAGCGTCAGCAAGGCTGCTACGCCAAGCAGAGGCCAGATCCTGCGTCCGGCGAGCGTCCACATCTGCTTGAAGCCGGTCCGTCGGTTAAGGACCGACCGCGCCACCGGGACCACCAGAACTCCCTGGAGGACCGAGCCAAGGAAACCGATCAAGACCGAAATACCCATGGCCCCTGCCATGACGGCAAAGACCGGGCCCATCGCTTGGAGGAACTCCTCCTCGGAGTTGACGGTTTCAAGGGATGAGGTCATCTGGACCATCCCCACCGTGACTGCCCCGATCAGGATCGCCCCGATGGCCTGCACGATCAGGGCCGAGCCAAACATCGCCGCGGCGTTGCGGCGGATGGTCTGGAAGGAGCCGTCGAGGATCTCGCCGAACTGCAACGGACGCAATGGAATGACGCCGGGTTTTGGGGGCGCAACGTAGAGGGGCTGGCCGTAGGGAGCTCCGGGTGGCCACCCTGGCGCAGACTGTCCCGGGACGCCTTGGCTACCGGCCTGCGGAACTGCCCACGCTGGAGGGCCGCCCCACTGTGGCTGGTTGCCCCACGCGGGTTGGTTGCCTGGCGGTGGCTGGTTGCCCCACGCGGGTTGGTTGCCTGGCACCCCATCCTGGCCGTGCTGTGGTTGTGACACGATATCCTCCCCATAAGGCCCGCTCCGCCGACGTCCGACGTCCCCCATACGGACCCTCGCACTCAGCCTATAGTCCCGCCGTCGTCGCTCCTAGCCTGCCGCGGTGCCGCCGTCGACAAGCATGGCCGCGCCGTGGTGCGTTACGGTGGAATTGCCCTGGGGGCGCCATGCCGTGCGCCGTGCCCAACGGGACAAAGACTTGGCGATAAGGGAATATATAACTATGAAGGCACGCATTCTGGTAGTGGACGACGACGAAGCACTCGCGGAGATGATTGGTATCGTCTTGCGCAATGACGGCTTCGAGCCCGTCTTCTGCGCGGATGGCGGACAGGCCTTGGAAATCTTCCGTTCCTCGAAGCCCGACCTCGTGCTGCTGGACCTCATGCTCCCGGGCTCGGACGGCATTGAAGTGTGCCGCCAAATCCGTGGCGAGTCAGATGTTCCCATCGTGATGCTCACGGCGAAGTCCGATACGTCCGATGTGGTCCGTGGCCTCGAGTCCGGTGCCGACGACTACGTGCCCAAGCCCTTCAAGCCCGCCGAACTGGTGGCGCGTGTTCGTGCGCGCCTGCGTCCGGGCGAACAGAAGGCCCCCGAAACGCTGCGTATTGCGGACGTCACGATCGACGTCGCAGGGCACTTGGTGACCCGTGGCGGGGAGCGCATTTCGCTGACGCCCCTCGAATTCGACCTTCTTGTGGCCCTCGCCCGGAAGCCGTGGCAGGTCTTTACGCGCGAGCTCCTCCTCGAGCAGGTGTGGGGGTATCGGCATGCCGCGGACACGCGGTTGGTCAACGTCCACGTCCAGCGTTTGCGCTCAAAGATTGAACGCGACCCGGAAGCGCCAGAGGTTGTCTTGACGGTGCGTGGTGTCGGATATAAAGCAGGTTCCTGAGTCCGCAGCCGGCGAGGCCGGCGCGGCAAAAGGGGATGCTGCCCCCGAGGTTTCCGAAACAGCCGGCGTCGAACAACCGACGCCGGATACTTCGGCCACCCCAAAGCCGGCAGAATCGTCCCCGCCTCCGGCACGGGACCTCTCGTGGTTCCTGACCCGTACCCGGATCTGGACGCGTCGGGCCCTGATCCTTGTCCTGAGGGTGTCGCGGCTGGTCGTCACCGGCATCAGGCACATCCGGCCTGGCCTGCGCTTCCTGTGGAAGTCCTTACTGCGCCGCTGGCGCCGTTCACTGGAATTCCGAACGGTCCTCACCACGTTGCTCCTGGCCGTGACATCGTTCGCCATCGTGGGTGCGTACCTTTCCAACCAAATCGCCAACAACCTGTTCCAGGAACGACTCGCCCAAGCGGAGTCCGAGTCACGCTACAACGTCAAACAGGTCCAGGACACGTTCGACGGCGCCCAGGTCACCGACCAGTCGAGCGTCATCACCTTGGTTTATGACACCCTCACTGCGGTGGAAGGCCGTGGATCGGTCATTCAACGGCGATACGTCTTCGAAGCCAAACCCGAACAGACCAAGCCGCGAAACCGCTGGGTCGAGTCGAGGGCCTCGGACCAATTGACGGTCCGGGTCATTCCGCCGGAGTTGCGCAAGGCCGTCCAGGAAGGCGGGAAGCAGCAGTTCTGGGCCTCCACGCAGTTCCCCGTGGGCAACGAGGACCGGCCCGGCATCGCGGTCGGAAACCTGGTGACGTTCAACGGCACGGCCTATGAGCTGTACCTGATCTATGACCTCAACACGGCCCAGCAAACCCTCAATGAGATCCAGAACGTCCTTTGGGCCGGTGGCGCCGCACTGGTTCTCATGATTGGTGCCATTGCCTGGTACGTCACCCGGAATGTCGTCAGTCCCGTGAGCCACGCTGCAGTGGTCTCGGAGAAGCTAGCCGCCGGGCAGCTGCAGGAACGCATGGTAGTCAAGGGCGAAGACGAGGTGGCACGATTGGGTGCCTCGTTCAACCACATGGCTGCAAGCCTCCAGGAACAGATCACCCAGCTGGCGACGCTGTCCCAGATGCAGCAGCGCTTCGTCTCCGATGTCTCCCACGAGCTCCGCACCCCGCTGACCACCGTGCGCATGGCCGCAGAGGTCCTTTTCGATGCCCGTGACGAGTTCGATCCCATGAACAAAAGGTCTGCGGAGCTGCTCTATCACCAGGTTGAGCGTTTCCAGTCGTTGCTGTCGGACCTGCTTGAGATTTCCCGGTTCGACGCCGGCGCCGCCGTCCTTGACGCCGAGCCCCAGGACATCTTCCAGGTGATTTCCCACGTCATTGACGGTGCGGCGCCCGTGGCCGAGGAGTATGGCTCGGAAGTCCGGCTGAGCGCCCGCCAGAAGAGCATTGTGGTGGAAATGGACTCCCGGAGAATCGATCGGATCCTGCGCAACTTGCTGCTCAATGCACTCGAACATGGTGAAGGCAGGCCCATCCATGTTTCGGTGGCAGCAAACCATGATGCTGTGGCCGTGTCCGTCAGGGATCACGGCATCGGCATGAGCCAGGCAGAGGCAGCGAGGGTATTCGACCGTTTTTGGCGGGCAGATCCGGCCCGTGCCCGAACCACTGGAGGGAGCGGCCTTGGCCTGTCAATCGCTGCCGAGGACACCAAACTGCACAACGGATGGCTGCAGGCCTGGGGCCGTAAGGGATCGGGATCCAATTTCCGCCTGACGCTGCCGCTGCGCCAAGGCGGCACCATCGTAAAGTCGCCGTTGCTTCTGGAACCTGCGGACATCGAATTCCCCGGATCGGCAAACGAACGCCACATGCTGGTGCTTGGTACGGGATCCACGGGCAATCCCGGTCAGACCGCTTCAGATGCTGACCGGAATCCGCAAACAGGCAGCGGAACGGGAGAGGCCCCGTGACGAGAACGCGTTTTGCCCGCTCCAAGGCCGCAGCCGTCATTCTGGCCGTGCTGATGCTCCTGCTCACCTCCTGCGCGCAAATTCCCCGATCAGGACCAGTTGGCAAGAGCAAGGATGAAGGTGCAGGCAATCCGAATGCGCCGGT
This sequence comes from Paenarthrobacter sp. UW852, assembly GCF_024608385.1. Classification (NCBI taxonomy): domain Bacteria; kingdom Bacillati; phylum Actinomycetota; class Actinomycetes; order Micrococcales; family Micrococcaceae; genus Paenarthrobacter; species Paenarthrobacter sp. UW852. Next base: position 323,105 of record NZ_JAMSGY010000003.1, on the reverse strand, counting down.
ATTCTTTCCTGCCGCTCCGCGGTCCGGTTCCAGCCCGGAAACCATCATTGAGGACTTCTACATGGCCGGCAGCGGCTATGAGGACGATTACCCTGTTGCCCGCCAGTACCTGACACAGGCGCAGTCGGTGACCTGGAAGCCTGACAAGAAGGCCCTCGTTTTCCGTGCGGCGCACGTGGTCAAGGCTGCCGCGGAAAACGAATACGTCTACGAACTTGATCTTGCCTACTCCGTGGACGCTGACGGCGTTGCCACCCAGTTCCCACCGGGAACCAAGGAGACCATCCCCCTGACCTTGGAGCAGGTAGAGGGGGAGTGGCGCATTTCAAAGGTCCCGGACGGCACGGCTATTCCGGAAGAAACGTTCAAGGTCATTTATGGGGCAAACCCCATCTACTTCTACGACCCGACCTTCACCTACGCGGTCCCTGACTATCGGTGGTTCATCAAGAAGAACACCGTCAAATCGATGACCAGCGCCTTGTTGGCCGGCCCGGCACCCTACCTTCGGGGCGCTGTGGTCAGTGCTTTCCCATCGGGGATGAAACTTGCCCGCGAATCCGTGCCCGTGGTCTCAGGTGCTGCGCAGGTGGACCTGTCGGCGAAGGAACTGTTTGATGCCTCCGCGGAGGATCGCCAGAGGATGCAAAACCAACTGGCCCTGACCTTCAGGAGCCAGCCTGATGTCATCAACGTCCAACTTCGGGCAGACCAGGACCTGGTCCGGGTCGAGGACAACGGAACGGTGCTGCCGCCCGTGCTGGACAAAAATGTTCCTGCACACCAGATCGCCGTGAACAATGGTGACCTGGTGCGGTACGAGAACAACAGGGTTTCCCCGCTCCCGGACATCCAATCCGTTGCGGGCTTGGGGCCGCATGCTCCCGCGGAGTCGCCAGTGTCCCAGACGGCCGCCTTCCTCAACGGTGACAGGACCACCCTGTACTCCATCGAACCAGGCCAGCCCGCGCGACAACTCACCACCAGGAGCACACTGACCGGGCCATCGTTCAGCCCACAGGATTGGGTTTGGACCGCGGGGCCCGGTGCCAACGGCGCTGCCGAAGTGGTGGCGTACAAACCCACCGGAGTTCCACCGGGCACCACCGTGCCTGCCGTCACGATCACCCCGTCCTGGCTCTCGGGCCGGACCGTGAAGGATTTCCGGGTGTCCAGGGAAGGGACGCGGGCCCTGGTCATTTCGGAGGCCAACGGCAAATCCGCGGTCCAGATCACCGGAATAGTCCGTACTCCTGACGGCGTGCCCAAGGACCTCACAACTCCCGTCACCCTCCTTAGCACCGGCAATGCAAACCAGGGTGTGTGGATTAACGGGTCAACGGTAGCCGTGATGTCCGGCTCCGCGACGTCCACGGTTGTTCCGGAGTTGCTCAGTTTGGCCTCAGGGGAACCCCAGCAGCTCGCACCCTGGGACGGACTGACCAGCCTCAGTGCCGGCAACGGATCCGAGCAGATCTATGGTCAGTCAGAGGCGGGGATCTTCCAGCGGGTCGGCAACGGCTGGGAACTCCAGCTCAAAGGACCTACAGAACCCGCGTTTCCCGGCTGACGTCTTCGTCAGGCCGCTATCACGGCCCTTTGTCCACATGGGGCCTCTGTCCACATAGGGCTACGAAGTCCTTCCGTGCAGTAGTGCACTGGCACAGGCTGATGGAATGACTTCGTTTCCTCCCGCCGCAAAAGCCGCCCGCCCCCGTCGCCGCGAGGACCCTGACCTCGAAGCCACAGCCAGCGGTCCCGCACGGCGTCGCGGACCGGACAGGCAACCCATGGGCAGGATCCTTTCCGCGCTCCAAAGAACCGCGGCTGAATTGTTGGCCCTGCTGATCCCTGTTGAATGTGTCTGCTGCAATGCCGAAGACACCGTCCTGTGTCGAACTTGCGCCAAGCGGGTCCGGCAACTCTGCAGGCAGCCCTTTCGGGCGGAGCAGGAGGCGCCCGCCCTGGTCGAGTTCGACGGTACGGCGAAGATCGGTGTGGTGGCTGCGGGGCCGTACCGCGATGAACTGGCGCAATGCCTGCTCTCGTTTAAACACCATGGCCAATGGAAGTTGGCCGGAGTGCTGGCGAACTGCCTGAGCAAGGCCGTGGACTCTGCCGCAGGTGGCTTGGAAGGCTATCGCCTCGTCCCGGTACCAACCAGTACAACGGCGTTCGCGAAGCGCGGATTCAGCCCTGTGCACCTCCTGCTCTTCTGGATGCGGCTCCGGAGGACACACCCGCAAGGCCGTGCATTGGATGCGCTGGTGAAGACCGCCCGTCCGTTCCGCCACGGGCTGGGCCAATTCGCACCCCGCGATCTTGCCATTTGGCTTGCCAACTCCGTGCTGGGTGGCGACGCCGGCCAGGATCGGGGCGGGCAAAAGGGGCTGGGGCGGGGCGGGAGGGTCAGCAGGGTCCGCGGCTCCATGCGTGTGCGGAGCCGCTGGCGCAAGGAGCTCAATGGTGCCCGATGCATACTGATCGACGACGTGCTCACTACGGGCGCCACCCTGGCCGAGGCTGCGCGGGCCGTCACCGCGGCCGGAGGCGTGGTTTGCGGCGCTGTTGTTCTCGCGGCCACGAGGCCACCAGCCTACGCCTCCGTAGTGATCGCAGACGACCCCATGGCAGTTGATAAGACAAAATCAAAAAATAAACGGCCAAAGGATGAATAACACGTGACGATGAACTAACGTCGGTTGTGGGTACCAAGAACAGATGTACCTGTCGATAGCGGCTCGGAAAGGGGCTCGACTGTCCGTCAGACCAGCCCCCAACAGAGTCGTTGTCGTGTCACCGAGTTATTTGGAGGGCACCATGGAGTTCATGATCAGCGGACGAAATCTGACAGTTTCTGACCGCTTTCGCGAATACGCCGGCGAAAAAATCTCGAAGATTGAATCGCTGGGGGATAAGGTCCAGCGAGTAGACGCCAAGGTTTCCAAGGAAACCAATCCCCGGCAGACGCCGGGCCAGCTCACCGTCGAAGTGACAGTCCTGGGCCGAGGCCCCGTTATCCGTGCCGAGGCCACAGCCGCTGACAAATTCGCTGCCTTCGATCTTGCGTACAACAAGCTGCTGGAGCGGCTCCGCCGTGCGAGGGACCGCAAGAAGGTCCACCACGGCCGCCACACGCCCAAGGCCGTCCGGGAGGCCACGGCAACGTTGGAGCCGGCCAGCACCAGCGAGCCGCTCTACGTCGAGGCAAGCAATCACCAGGACTCCGAGCCACAGACCGATGAGCGTTCTCCCTACGAGATTGAGAACGACATCCCGGCGGGCGATTCACCCGTCCTGATCCGCCGCAAGGTATTTCCCGCAGCGTCGCTGACACTCGACGACGCTGTGGACAGCATGGAACTGGTGGGACACAACTTCTATCTGTTCCTGGACAAGGAAACCAACGCGCCCTCGGTCGTTTACCGGCGCAGTGGCTGGACTTATGGTGTGATTACCCTTGATTCGACGTGCGAACCGGGTGAGGAGGCAGTGGAAGAGAAGATCCACGCCTATCGCTCCGATGACCAGGCCGCTACGGCAAAGTAAGTCGTCAACTCCTGCATGAAGGGACTTCAATGACCGCTTCGCTGAGCCTCTCACAGGCACGGCGGATCGCATTGGCAGCTCAGGGTTTGGCAAAGGTCCGGCCTACCGGCCCCGTCACAGCACGGGCGGTGGGCCGGACCTTTGCCCGGCTCCAGTTGGTCCAGATCGATTCCGTGAACGTAGTGTCACGCAGCCACTACCTTCCGTTCTTTTCCCGGTTGGGTAACTACGACCCCGACATTCTGCATGTCATGGCTGGCCGGAAGCCGCGCAAGATGATGGAGTATTGGGCGCACGAGGCAAGCTTTATCCGGCCGGAGCACTTCCACGACCTCCTGCTGTGGCAAAAGCGCGCTTGGGTGGGCGCGCACACCCTGGATCCCTTGGAACGTCAGGGTATGGAAGACCGCATTCTCTCGGCCCTCGCCTCAGGGCGTCCAATGACCGCGTCCGAACTGACTGCGAAGCTCGGGCATGTCCACGATGCTTCGCGAGACCAATGGGGTTGGAACTGGAACATGGTCAAACGCGTGCTTGAGCACCTCTTTGAAGAAGGAAGGGTTTCCGCGGCTACAAGGACCCAGCAATTCGAGCGGAAATACACCCTCACCACCCGGGTCGTTCCGGACCTGGCTCCGCCGGTCCTTGATCCCGAAGCATCCTTGGACCGACTGATCGAGGCCGCCGCCCAAGCCCATGGCATTGGCACGGTGCGGTGCTTCTCGGACTATTTCCGTACACCGGTGAAGGCGGGAGCGGAATCGGTCCGGCGTTTAGTGAAATCAGGGCGGCTGGAACCTGTCTCCGTCCGCGGCTGGGACCGGGAAACCTTCAAGCACGTCGAGGCAAAATTGCCGCGAAAAGCGGAAGGGCGTGCTTTGCTCAGTCCTTTTGACTCATTGGTCTTTGAACGTCGACGCCTGGAAGAGCTCTTCGGCTTCCACTATCGGATTGAGATCTACACCCCGGCTGCCAAACGACGATTCGGCTACTACGTTCTGCCGTTCCTCCTGGGCGAAAGCATTGTGGCGCGGGTGGACCTGAAGGCGGATAGGGCCTCCGGCCAGTTGCTGGTGCGCTCGGCGTTCGGTGAGGCCGACGCACCGGCGGATACCGCCGTCGAACTGGCCGCAGAGCTCTGCCTGATGGCCCGATGGCTCGGCTTGGACGAAGTGGTGGTTTGGCCCGTTGGTGACCTTGCAGCCAGCCTGGCCAGTGAGGTGGCAGTCCTCAGTGTCGATAGTGCCGGCCCGGCCCAGCCGAGCAGTCCGCTCACAGGTGAACCCGGCAACGTGGCGTTGGTCTCTCCCGTAGACTGAAACAGCCAGAATTCGGCAGCATGAGACTGGGAGCAATTTCACGTGGCATCACTAATCGAAAAACTTCTCCGCACGGGTGACAAAAAGACACTCAAGCAACTGCGGAACTATGCCGATTCCATCAATGCCCTGGAAGACTCTTTCAAGTCCTTCACGGACGCTGAACTCCGTGAGGAAACGGATCGCCTCCGCGCCCGCCACCAAGACGGCGAGACCCTTGAGGCACTGCTGCCCGAAGCCTTTGCCGCCGTTCGCGAGGCGTCATCACGGACCCTGGGAATGCGGCACTTCGATGTGCAGCTGATGGGCGGGGCCGCCTTGCATTTGGGCAACATCGCCGAAATGAAAACCGGTGAAGGTAAAACCCTTGTTGCCACCGCACCGGCCTACCTCAACGCCCTGACCGGCAAAGGCGTCCACGTTGTCACGGTGAACGATTACCTTGCCGAATACCAGTCCGAACTCATGGGACGCGTCTACAGGTTCCTTGGCCTCACCAGTGGTTGCATCCTGTCCAACCAGGACCCAGCGGTGCGCCGTGAACAGTACGCTGCCGACATTACTTACGGCACCAACAACGAGTTCGGCTTCGACTACCTGCGCGACAACATGGCCTGGGATGCCAGTGAACTCGTTCAGCGCGGCCACAACTTCGCGATCGTCGATGAGGTTGACTCCATCCTCATCGACGAGGCGAGGACACCCTTGATCATCTCGGGACCGGCGCAGGGCGACACCAACCGGTGGTACAGCGAATTCGCGAAGGTTGTTACGCGGCTTCAGCCTGAGGTCGACTACGAAGTGGACGAGAAGAAGCGGACCGTCGGCGTGCTGGAAGCCGGCATCGAAAAGGTTGAGGACTATCTCGGAATCCAAAACCTGTACGAATCTGCCAACACGCCCCTCATCGGCTTCCTCAACAACGCCATCAAGGCGAAGGAATTGTTCAAGCGGGATAAGGACTACGTCATCCTCGACGGTGAGGTCCTGATTGTCGACGAGCACACCGGGCGCATCCTGGCTGGACGCCGCTACAACGAAGGCATGCACCAGGCCATTGAAGCCAAGGAAAATGTCGAGATCAAGGCCGAGAACCAGACTCTCGCCACAGTGACCTTGCAGAACTACTTCCGCATGTATTCCAAGCTCTCCGGCATGACCGGTACGGCCGAAACCGAGGCCGCGGAATTCATGAGCACCTACAAGCTTGGCGTCGTTCCCATCCCCACCAACCGGGATATGCAACGTATCGACCAGTCAGACCTCGTGTACAAGAACGAGGTCGTCAAGTTTGATGCAGTGGTCGCTGACATTGCCGAACGCCACGAAAACGGGCAGCCGGTACTCGTTGGAACCACCAGCGTTGAAAAGAGCGAATACCTCTCGAAGCTCCTGGCAAAGGAAGGCATCCGCCACGAAGTCCTCAACGCGAAAAACCACGCACGCGAAGCCTCCATCGTGGCCCAAGCGGGCCGTAAGGGTGCGGTAACCGTTGCCACCAACATGGCTGGCCGTGGTACTGACATCATGCTCGGCGGCAATGCGGAGTTTACCGCCATCGCCGAACTGGCCAAGCGTGGTCTCGATCCCGAAGAGAACTCCGAAGAATACGAAGCCGCGTGGCCCGAAGCGCTGGCCGCAGCCAAGCAGGCCGTCAAGGACGAGCATGAAGAAGTCCTGAACCTCGGTGGTTTGTACGTCCTGGGTACCGAACGCCACGAATCACGCCGTATCGATAACCAGCTGCGCGGACGCTCAGGCCGTCAGGGCGACCCCGGCGAATCCCGCTTCTACCTTTCGCTGACTGATGACCTCATGAGGTTGTTCAACTCCGGCGCCGCCGAACGGCTGATGAACAGTTCAGTACCTGATGACGTAGCGCTCGAGTCCAAGCTGGTGTCCCGCGCAATTGCCTCGGCCCAGGGCCAGGTGGAGGCTCGCAACGCGGAACAGCGCAAGAACGTCCTCAAATACGATGATGTCCTCAACCGCCAGCGCGAAGCCATCTATGGTGACCGTCGCAGGATCCTCGAAGGCGACGACCTTCACGAAAAGGTCCAGTACTTCCTCGAGGACACCATCAATGCACTGATCGAGGCAGCAACCGCCGAAGGAACCGGCGACGATTGGGACTTCAACCAGTTGTGGACGAACCTGAAGACGCTCTACCCGGCCACGGTTACACCCGAAGACATCATCGAGGAGGCCGGCGGCAAGTCACGCGTCACGGCAGAGTTCCTGAAGGATGAGATCCTCTCCGACGCCCGGCTCGTGTACCAGGCCCGCGAAGAAGCCATCGGATCGGAGAGCATGCGCGAGCTTGAACGCCGTGTGGTCCTGTCAGTCCTGGGACGAAAGTGGCAGGAACACCTCTACGAGATGGATTACCTCAAGGAAGGAATCGGGCTCCGGGCCATGGCCCAGCGCGATCCCCTGGTCGAGTACCAACGGGAAGGTTTCGTCATGTTCCAAAGCATGATGGAAGCCATTCGCGAAGAGAGCATCGGGTTCCTGTACAACCTTGAAGTCGAAGTGACGCCCGCCGAGGACGTAGTGGTCGCCGACGATACTGCCACTGGCACGCATACAGAGCACCACGATCCGCAAATCCGGGCGGCAGGCCTGCAGGCACCGGAGAAGCCGGCGCAGTTGCAGTACACCGCACCTGGCGAGGACGGAGCAACCCAGACCCGGGTGGAGGGCCGCGCGTCAGGCCGTTCCGGCAATCCCGCCAAGGCGGCTGGCCAGGAGCCACGCAAATCTGCGAAGAAGAAGCGCCGCTGACCCTCGGTAGCTGCGAGTCTAAAGGGCGAACCCCGGACCTAAGGTCCGGGGTTCGCCTTTATTCATTGGTCCCGCCTTGCGATGGGTACGCTGTCAGCCAATTTCGAGCGCAGTAACCTGCCATACACCATCCAGGCGTTCGAGCCTCATGGCTACCGCGCGGCAGCGTTGCTCTTCCGCCACCACGATGCTGGCCTCACAGATGGACTCGGAGATGGAGCATGTCCGAACGGATCGGACCATCGGACTGCTGTGGGGCTGCTGGCTGCCGCGGACCCTGGCGGCATGTTTTCGGGTGAGAGCCGCCCGGTGCTGCAAGGAGAGGTAACACTCGGCATCAAGGGAATGTGAGAGTTGCTGGAGGGGCCGCGTCCCTGCGAGAACCTCCAAAGCTGCCTGCGCAATGCTCCTCGCAACGAGTCGAACGTCGACGTCCGCGCTGTTGGAGCTGCGGACGACGCCGGTCCCACTTCTGCCTTGACGGCTTGCCGGCCTGCTCGGAGTCGTAACGGTCATGGTCATACCTCATGCATTCACAACATGGGCTCGGGCGTGGGGTCGCCGTTGCCTGGGTGGCTTCTGCTGGGATGACGATGGATGGGAGTCGGGATGCTGTTGGAGCCCCTGAGTGGGCTCGCAGTCGGACCTTCGGGACCGCGGATTCCGGGCTAGCCGGGGGGTGGAGGCTGGAGGACCTGGCCTGGCTGCAGCAGGGTCGGGTCGGCACCAATCGTGGAGCGATTCGCGTCGTACCATTTGGGCCAGGACAGGGCGATGTCTACGTCGGTGGCGAAGGGCCCGAGCCGTGACGCCGCGATGGACCACAGCGAGTCTCCGGGTTGCACGATGACGTCTGCTTTCCCGGGAGACGTGGCCTGCCGGGACGCGGTCCGGCTGAGGAGCCCGGGATCAACAACGGGGTGTTCGGGTTTCCATCCCGGACTAATGGCCTCGACCCTTGCCGAACCTGTTTCGACAGGCGCTGGAGCGCCAACCTTCGGCGTGCTGTGCGATGTCGGGGTCCACGATGCTCCGGTGGAATCGGTGGTCACCGTGTCTGTGGCGTGCCACCCAGGTTCGGGTTGTGTTGCTGCTTGCGCGGCGCCGGAGGCCAGCAGGTTCAGGCCGAGTACGGCTGCAGCAAGGCGCAGCATAAAACCGGGGCTGAACTTGGAAATGGTACGGGCGGCCTTAGTCCGGCCTCTGCGCTGCATCGCGGTGGCCAGGAAGGCAAGGAAACATGAGGCGGTCCACCACGTCGCAATGGAGCTGCCAACGATGCTGGCGGAGGTTCCCAAAAGGTGGTCAAGGGAGGACTGTTGATGATGATGTTCGGCAGCCAACCATTGGCCCATCAAGACGGTGCCGGTGAACGCCAAAAGCAAACCAAGCCCGAGTAACGAAGCAGCAAGGACCAGGTCTTCGCGTAGTGTTCGCGCCATGCCAAGCCCCCAAAGCCTAGTTTGATGTCGTTTGATCGTCTTTGACCCATTCTGATGGGTTTTGTCGGCGATTGTCCAATCCTTGTCACCAGAAAGCGGTGAATTGTCCCGCCTTCCTAGTGCAGCCTAGTCTGGCCACATGAGATGGGACTCTCTTTTCAGCGATTTGGAAGCACAATTTTCGGCCGAACGCGCGCTCCGTGATGAATCGGAGATAACGGAACGGGCCAGGGTTGAACTCGGTGGCATCGAACTCAGTGACCGGCTCCGCGGCGTGGTTGGCTCAGGCATCAAGGTCATGCTGATGGATGGCAGCGTGCTCCAAGGCGGGCTAAGCCACGTCGGCAGTGAGTGGATTGTGCTCACTGAGGGGGCGCGGCAATGGTTGATCCCACATGGATCCGTGCTGTCCTACCAGGGGCTTGGGAGGCTGGCAGTCAAGGAAGCATCCCGTGTTCAACGTTCATTGGGAATCGCTTCGGCGTTGCGGGCCCTGTCCAGGGGCCGCATCCCCCTCGTCGTCTACCTGGCTGTCCGGAATGGCGGCGGCCATAAGCTCGATGGGGTTATCGACAGGGTTGGGAGCGACCACTTTGACTTGGCCGTCGTGCCGCAGGGTGAGGAGAGGCGCGCCGGAAGCGTTGCGGCGGTTGTGACCGTTCCCTTTGTCGCGTTCACGGCCATCAGCTCTCCGGGTGGCCAGGAGTTCTAACGCTGGGCGGTTTTGGACCTGGACTCTTCGATCATTCGGCTGGTTTCTGCATATCGGTCCTGGATGTACTGCTCCAGCATCGCTTCCTCGATGCGCCATTGTCCGCGCCCTCCCACCTGTATGGCCTTCAGTTCCCCGCTGCGCACTAACGCGTAAGCCTGGGGGGAGTTTATTTGGAGTTGTTCGGCGACATCCGCCAGAGTCAGGAATCGGGGCATGGCTCCATTTTGCCATCGGTGGTGCTGTTTGGGGTAGTTATCCACAGTTTCGGGCTATTTGGGGTCGTTCGCTTTGGGGCCGCCGCCCGCCCCGGGCAAGAATGGGAGGCAAGTCCATAGGACATGCCCAAACTCGTAGGGGGAGCTGGAAAATGGGTCCAAATGCAGTGGCGGCGGCCGCGCGCTTGAGGAAGCCCTCGTGGAAGGACCCTCGACTGCTTGTCGGGGTTCTTCTGGTACTCCTGTCCATTGCCGGCGTTGTCGCGCTCGTGGGCGCGGCTGACAAGACGACTCAGGTATATGCCGCCCGGGAGGATATCGCAATTGGCCAGCGGATTACCGAAGCCGACTTTTCCATCGTCAACGTGCGTTTGGATGCCATCGAATCGAGCTACGTTACCGTCGAAAGCGGCTTACCTTCCGACAGGGTCGCTGTACAGAGGGTAGCGAAGAATCAATTGATTCCGCAGGACAGCCTGGGTACGGCCGACCTTCTGAATCGTAAGCCGGTTGCCATATCGGTGGATGAAGAACTGCCCGAGCAGGCCGTACCTGGGGCGCGGGTGGATGTGTGGGTTGCGATGCCCGGAACCGACAGGTCATTCGAAGAACCTGAATTGTTGTTGCCGGGCGCGGAAATCGCACAGGTGTCGGAAGGTGCCACTACCTTGGGGGCTTCGAAGACAAAAGTTGTACTGGTGCTGGTGACCGATGAACAAATGCCCAAGCTGTTGGGTGCGCAGGCCAATGATGCCAAGGTGTCCGTTGTGTGGAACCCGGCGGGCTTGGCCCGGTGAGTATTCCCGTCGTAACCGTTGGCACAGCTGAAGAGGACGTCGTGGGTGGGCTTGAGCGCCTGCACGGACCGGTAACGGTTGTCCGGCGTTGCTCCGAGCTTGCAGAACTGATTGCCGCATGCCAAAGCGGGCTGGCTATGGCCGCCGTCGTTGCCGAAGGCTGCCGGGAGCTGACCGCAACCCTCGTTGACCGCCTTGGTGCCGTGGGGGTCTCGGTAGTAGCCCTCACTGACGATCCCGAGGAATCCCGACGACTCCAGTCAATCGGCGTTGTCGCCGCCGCACCCGGCATCAATCCGTCCGCCCTCGCCGACCATATCTCTGAAGCAGTAGGACGTGTTGCGTCAATTGCTGGAGCCCATTACGGGTACGGCAGCGCATTCTCGGATCCGGCCGCAGAATTGACCGGGGTGCCGGCGCCGGCAGATGTGGAGGAAGGGGCGCGCGGAAAAGGTGAGATTATCGCCGTCTGGGGTCCGACAGGTGCACCCGGCAGGACCCTGGTAGCGGTCAACATCGCGGCGGAACTCGCCGCAGACGGCAAATCAGTGATCCTGGTCGATGCTGACAGCTATGGCGCCAGCGTTTCAGCGGTTCTTGGCCTGCTGGAAGAGTCGGCAGGTCTGGCGCAGGCGTGCAGGCTGGCTGATCAGGGCTTGCTCGATGACAGGGCTTTGGAGTCAGCGGCTTCCTTCGTATTTACCAAAGGAGGCGCTTTCCGCGTGCTCACCGGAACCACGCGTGCGGACCGTTGGACTGAGCTCAGGGCAGCGGCGCTTTCCACGGTTCTTGAGCTGGCCCGTCACGCGGCGGAATTTGTGGTCGTGGACACGGGATTCTGTCTTGAGTCGGATGAGGAACTCACCTTTGACACCATGACTCCGAGGCGCAACGCGGCAACCCTCCGCAGCCTGGAGATGGCTGACCTGGTGCTTGCTGTTGGAGCGGCGGATCCCATTGGGATACCGCGCCTGATTCGCGGCTTGGCTGATCTTGCATCAGTCGTTCCGGAGGCATTGCCCCGTGTGGTGCTGAACAAGGTCAAGCAATCCACCGTGGGCCATTCGCCCAGGCGGCAACTGGAAGAGGCGTGGGAACGGTTCGGACCCGGCCGGGCCATCGACGCGTACCTTCCCTCGGATCCTGCTGCCTGCGAGTTGGCCCTGCTGACTGGTGCGGTCTTGCTCGAAGCTGCCCCGGACTCACCACTCCGTCATGCCCTAGCCCAACTCGTTTGTGCGCCTGGCCAGCAAAAACGCAATTCTTTGGGTCGATCAACCAGAGCCCTTCGCTTTTATAAGCGATAGGCTCACCATGTGGGCTGCAGAGTCGCAGCAATCAACTTGTGATGGAGGCGTTTGTCGATGTCGTCAGGATCCAGCGTGGAGGATCGGTCCGATGCAGCAGTTGTCCGTGAAGGGTTCTTCGGTGACTACTATGAGCATCTCGCAGAGGAGGATTCCCGCGCATACTCGCCTGAGCTGTTGATGTCGCGGGCTTCCCATCACAGGACTGTTGCCCAGTCCCGCCGACCGGGCAATGCCGTGGTGGAAGTCTCCGCCGAATCCGACCGAAGCGTCGTCTACATCGTCACCGACGACATGCCCTTCCTCGTTGACTCGGTCAATGCTGAGCTCGTTCGCCAGAACTGCGCCATCCGACTCGTAATGCACCCTCTGTTCGTGGTGTCGCGCGATCGGACGTCCGGGGAACTGGCCAAGATCTCCAGGGTCCCGTCCAATGTGGGTATCTCCAGCGGCGATACAGCAGCACTGCCAAGCGTGGCTCATCTCCTCGGTGACGGTGACAACGCGTCACACATGGAATCGTGGATTGCTGTCGAGATTGACCGCGTGAGCGATGAAGTCCGCGAAGAGCTCGTCACCGGCCTGCAACGCGTACTGGGCGACGTCAGGGCAGCCGTCGAAGACTGGCCGAAAATGCGCAGCAAGGCACTCGAACTGGCTGAAGCGCTGGGAGGCGTCTCCCACCCGGAACAGGTTGCCGAACTACGGCAGGCCCAAGACCTCCTGCGATGGCTGGATAACGGAAACTTCACTTTCCTGGGGTACCGGGAGTACGACCTCGTCAATGAAGACGGCGAAGACGTCCTGCAACTGCGGGAAGACAGCGGCCTCGGCTTGCTCCGTGCCGGAGACTCCACCCGCCAGGTCCAGCACCTGACTGATGCCGGACGAAAGCGTGCCAGGGAGAAGCGCGCCCTGGTCATTACCAAGGCCAACTCGCGCTCTACCGTGCACCGGCCTGCTTACCTCGACTACATCGGTGTCAAAAGCTTTGATGCGCTGGGCAATGTCAACGGTGAACGGCGCTTCATCGGGCTTTTCGCGACCAGTGCCTACACCGGATCCGTGCGCAGCATACCGATTGTGCGGGACAAAGTGGATGCAGTCCTGCGTAACGCCGGATTCCCGATCGACTCCCACTCCGGCAAGGACCTGCTCGGCATCCTCGAGACGTATCCCCGCGATGAGCTGTTCCAGATCGAGGTAGCTGACCTGGCTGCCACGGCCACGGGTATCCAGCGTCTGCAGGAACGCCGGCGCACCAAGCTGTTCCTTAGGCCCGACATTTACGGTCGATTCATGTCAGCCGTGGTCTACTTGCCCCGCGATCGCTACACCACCAGCGTCCGGCTCCGGATCGAGCAGGAACTCCGTGAGACCTTCCAGGCCGAGAGTATTGACTACGAGGCCCGGATTACCGAGTCGGCTTTGGCCCGTGTCTTCTTCAGGATCCGGTTGCCCCGGGCCGCGGAGCTTGCCGAGGTTAATGTGGAAGAGCTCGAACATCGCCTGATGCGGGCATCGAGGTCGTGGAGCGAAGGTATCGCAGAAGTCCTGCGGGAGAACCGTCCAACAGCAGAAGCCGATGTCCTGTCGGCTCTGTGGGCTGAGGCATTCCCGGCCGGTTACCGCGTGGATTACGAAGTCGAAGATGCCCTGGAAGATATCGAGCGATTCGAGAAGTACGGTGCCGAAGCGGAAAGGGCGGGGGCATCCACCCAGCAGGTCAAGCCGGGGGTGCATGTATACCTTCCGGAGGGCGCGGGTGAGGCGTTGGAAGAGGACGCACGCGTCAAGCTCTACCTGATGGAACCCAAGAGCCTTAGCCAGATCCTTCCCTACTTCCATAACCTCGGCCTCGAAGTCCTCGACGAGCGCCCCTTTGAGATTGAAACCGCAGACAACCGGGACTTCTTCCTCTACGACCTTGGTCTTAAGTACCCTGCCGGGGTTGATCCCCTGACCACGGGTGACCTGCTGGGCGATTCGTTTGGGGCAGCGGTGACCGGGGCTGTGGAGTCGGACAACTTCGACAAATTGGTCCTCCGTGAAGGTATGCACTGGCGGCAGGTTGTGGTGCTGCGCGCGTACGCCAAGTACATGCGGCAAATGGGCAACACCAACTCCTTCGGTTTCATAGCTGACACACTCCTCGGGAACCCGGACGTTGCCCGAGGCCTCAACGAACTCTTCTCGGCGCGCTTCGATCCCGCGGTTCCCGAGGACCTCCGGGCTGACCGACAGGCTGCTGCCCGGGATGCACTCGCGGAATCCATTGAGCAAGTAGCCACCTTGGATGCCGACCGCGTCCTGCGGACTTTCGTGAACCTTATCGAGTCGACGCTGCGGACCAACTACTTCCAAAACAAGGACTACGTCAGCTTCAAGCTGGATCCGACCTCGATTGATGGTCTTCCTTTCCCGCGCCCCATGTTCGAGATCTGGGTTTACTCCCCGAGGGTGGAAGGTGTGCACCTCCGCTTTGGAAAGGTGGCCAGAGGTGGTCTTCGCTGGTCGGATCGGCGGGAGGATTTCCGCACTGAGATCCTGGGCCTTGTTAAGGCCCAGACGGTAAAGAACGCGGTGATTGTTCCCACGGGAGCCAAGGGCGGCTTCTTTGCCAAAAAGCTTCCTAACCCTGCCGTCGACCGGGCCGCCTGGATGGCCGAAGGAATCGAAAGCTACAAGACCTTTATCCGGGGATTGCTGGACATCACTGACAACCTCGTCACCTCAGCGGACGGCGAGAGGCTGGTGCCGCCGTCGGACGTTGTCCGGCATGACGGCGACGACTCCTACTTGGTGGTGGCAGCTGACAAGGGCACGGCAACGTTCTCGGATACCGCCAACGGGCTGGCTGCCGAATACGGGTTCTGGCTCGGCGACGCCTTTGCCTCCGGCGGTTCGGTCGGCTACGACCACAAGGCCATGGGCATCACGGCACGCGGAGCCTGGGAATCCGTCAAGAGGCACTTCAGCGAGTTGGATCTCGACACCCAATCCGAAGAATTCACGGTTGTCGGCGTGGGCGACATGTCAGGCGATGTCTTTGGCAATGGCATGCTGCTTTCCCGGCACATCAGACTGCTGGCAGCCTTTGACCACCGCCACATCTTCCTGGATCCGACTCCCGATGCGGCGGCGTCCTTCGCCGAAAGGCAGCGGCTGTTCGAATTGCCCAGGTCGTCCTGGGATGACTATGACCGCTCCGTCATCAGCGAAGGCGGTGGCGTGTACGCGCGCCAGGCAAAGACCATTCCGGTCTCGGACCAGGTCCGCAAGGCGCTGGGACTGCCCGACGGCACAACCCAGCTCAGCCCGCCGGAACTCCTCCGCGCGATCCTGCTGGCGCCGGCCGACCTTCTCTACAATGGCGGCATCGGTACCTACGTCAAGGCCAGTACCGAGACGCATGCCGCGGTGGGGGACAAGGCAAACGATGCCATTCGCGTCGATGGCCGCGACCTGCGGGTCAAGGTGGTGGGCGAGGGTGGAAACCTGGGTCTGACCCAGCGTGGACGCATCGAGGCTGCTCTGCAGGGGGTCATCCTTAATACGGATGCGATCGACAACTCTGCCGGCGTGGACTGCTCCGACCACGAGGTCAACATCAAAATCTTCGTTGACAGGATGGTCGCGGCAGGCAAGCTGGAAGCCGCGGACAGGGCATCGTTCCTGGCCGATATGACCGATGAAGTGGGACGGCTGGTCCTGCAGGACAACATCGACCAGAACATCCTGCTCCTCAACGACAGGACCCGGGTTGCCGATTGGAGCCCGAGCTACGAGCGCCTGATGGATTGGCTGGAGAAGTCCGCAGACCTCAAGCGCGACCTTGAAGCGCTGCCGACTACCGACACCCTGCGTGCGAGGTTGGAACAGGGCCAGGGCCTGACGTCTCCGGAACTGGCTGTCCTGGCGGCCTACGCGAAGATCGAGCTCGGCGCAGCCCTCCGCGACAGCAACCTTGCCGATGATCCGTGGTTCGCGGACACCATCCGCAACTACTTCCCCAAGCAATTGCGCGAGAAGTTCGACGCCGAATTGGACACCCATCCGCTGCGGCGCGAAATCATCGCCACTGTGGTCGCCAATGACATCATCAACCTGGGCGGCATCACCTTCGCGTTCCGGGCCATGGAAGAGACGTCGGCAAATGAAGTCGCAGTCGCCAAGGCTTTCGTCGCCCTGCGCGAAATCTACGACCTCGACCCCATGGTCGATGAACTGAATGCGCTTCCGGCGTCCTTCCCTACAGAACACTGGAGCGAAGTACACCTGGACATCCGCAGGTTGCTCGACCGCGCAGTGCGGTGGGTGTTGGGTCAAGGCATGGCGTCCCAGCCGATTTCCGAGGTCGTGGAATCGTTCAAGCCGATGCTGGCTCCGCTGCGTGCAAAGCTGCTGGACTACTTGCGGGGCGAGGATAAGGTCCGCATCACCGGCTGGTTGGAGAAGGCACGCGGTTGGGAACTGCCGGATCATCTGGCACACAGGTGGGCGGAGCTGTTTGAGAGCTATGCCCTTCTGGATATTGCCCGGATCGCCCGGACCGGAAACGACACGGTCGAGGACGTCGCCCACGTCTACTACACGGTGTTCAACCGCTTCCACGTCGATTCACTGCTGGAGCGAATCAGTTCGCTCCCACGAGACGACCGCTGGCAGGCGTTGGCCCGCGCTGCACTCAGGGATGACCTTTATTCGACGGTGGCAGACATGACGACGTCGGTACTTGAGTCGACTGAGTCCGGCACCTCGGCGGAGGATCGCCTGAGGGCATGGGAGGGGCAGAATGCCGAGCAGCTCGGCCGGGCCAAGACCATGTTCGATGAGGTCAACGCACTCGAAGCCGACGACATGGCGTCACTGTCGGTAGCATTAAGGCTCTTGAGGTCAATCGTTCGACGCTAGGAGCAAGTCCCGGCGTCGCAAATGGAGGTGCAGTGGCAATCTTTACAGACCCCATCAGGGAACACGCTGATTTCGGGCCTGGAGATGCCGAATGGCTGCACCTCCTCGTCGGTGACTGGCAGATGGTCGCCGACCTGGCTTTCGCGGACCTTGCGTTGTGGTTCCCGCACCCGGAGCTCGGCTATATCGCCCTCGCCCACGTACGTCCGTCGACATCGCATACGGTGTTCCATGCGGACTTCGTGGGTGAGGGCATCCGCTCGGACCTCCGCCCATTGGTGGACAAGGCGTGGAACAGCCGATCGATCGAACGGTCCAGTGAAACCAGCTGGAGCAGTGAGATGGCTTTGCGCGTGGAAGCAGTTCCCATGGTGCGCAACGGCCGCACACTGGCCGTTGTCACTTCGCACATGGACCTGTCCAGTTCGCGGATGCCGTCCCGGCTGGAACTGACCTATCGCCAGTGCGCGTACGACCTCCTACGGATGGGAACGCTCGGGTTATGGCCCGACTTTGCCTCACCGACGGGATCCCGCCGAGGGGCGCCCCGTGTTGGTGACGGGCTTATCCGTCTCGATGCCGACGGAGTCGTGCAGTATGCCAGTCCCAACGGAGTGTCCGCCTTCCGCCGTCTCGGCGAAGTCGAATCGCTGGAGGGACGCTCGCTCGCCGAAGTGACTGCCGGTCTGCTGAAAGATCGCCGCATGGTGGACGAAACCCTGCCATTGGTGGTTACGGGCCGGATGCCATGGCGCAGTGAAATCGAGTCCCGGGGCGTGAGCCTGTCTCTTCGGGCCATTCCCTTGCGCGACGAGCAGCATCGATTCGGTGCCCTCGTTCTCTGCCGTGACGTTTCCGAACTTCGCCGGCGGGAGATGGAACTCGTTACCAAGGATGCCACCATCCGGGAGATACACCACCGGGTGAAGAACAACCTGCAGACTGTGGCTGCGCTGCTGCGCATGCAGTCCCGCCGTATGGTCAGTGACGAAGCCAAGCAGGGCCTGGAACAGGCCATGCGGCGCGTAGCCACCATTGCACTGGTCCACGAGACACTTTCGCAGGGTTTGACGCAGAGCGTCGACTTCGATGAGCTCATTGGACGGCAGTTCCGGTTGTCGGCCGAGGTTGCCTCCCCCTCCCAGCAGGTACGCACAGAGCGTTCCGGGCTGTTCGGTGAATTGCCCAGCGACTTCGCCACTCCGTTGGCTTTGGTCATCAACGAACTCGTCACCAATGCCGTGGAGCACGGGCTCGAGGGGCGGACTGGAACCGTATGGTTGTTGGCGGACAGGGCCGACGGGGACGGGAACGACGAATTCCTGACGGTCACCATCGCAGATGATGGCGTTGGATTGCCGGACGGGCAGTACACAGAGGGCCTGGGCCTTCAGATTGTCCGCACGCTGGTGACCAGTGAGCTCGGGGGATCGATCCAGTGGAGGCCGCGTGAAGGCGGCGGGACCGCCGTCGAAATCGTCCTGAACCTTGCCCGGTCCTAGGGCCCGGAGGGCACCAACCCGAGTAAACCCGGGCTTGAGTAACCCGGACCCGTGGGAGACGTAGCGGCCCAGCTGGGCTGAAAGCGTCGCAGCGCGTTAAAGTCGCAGCGCGCTAAAACAGAAGGCCGCGGACCCCTGGGGTCCGCGGCCTTCTTGCTGGGTTCTATGTCTAGGAAGCGCGACGTGCGCGAGCTGCCCGGCGCTTGAGGGCGCGGCGCTCGTCTTCGCTCATGCCGCCCCAGACGCCGGCGTCCTGTCCGGATTCCAAGGCCCACTGCAGGCAGGTATCAACCACCGGGCAACGACGGCAAACGCTTTTGGCTTCTTCTATCTGGAGAAGTGCTGGTCCGGTATTGCCGACTGGGAAGAAGAGCTCCGGGTCCTTGTCGAGGCAGGCTGCGCGATTACGCCAATCCATGCTGATCAGTCACTCCATTCGTGAGAACTAGTAGGGCCCCCTTTTGTGAAAACATTCACGAGAGGCTCCAAAGGAAAGGGGCCCGCATGGGCCCCCTTGGTCGTCTGAGTCAAGCGTTTCATGTTAACGCCTTGTAAACAAGGGGTGTTAGCGGACCAAATGCCCGGAATCCGTGAGCGATGCATCACATCAGCGGCCGGTGCCCTCACTGCTAGATGACTATGTCCGGTAGTGTGCCAGTGTGTCAAGACCTCCAGTTAACCCCAGCCAATCCACGCCCGAACCCGACGGAAAAGACGGGCCCGCCGTATCGACGCCCGGCACGATCGGGGCACCCGGACGCACTCCGCGACCGCTCGGCGTCGCAGTCATTTCCTTGGTTGTCGTACTGGAAGCACTGGCTCTCCTGGGCGCCGCTGCCTGGTATGCATTCGAGCTGCTCACGGGAGCGCCTGTGCTGACGTTCTGGGGTGCGATTTTTACCCTGGGGTTGCTCTTGGCTTTTTCTGCGTGGCTGTTTGCCGTAGGCCATTTCCTGTTCCGGGGTTACCGGTGGACCCGTGCGGCCGCGTTGGTGGCACAGTTGTTCGTCCTCACCATCGGCTTCCCGACCATGACCGGCGGTTTGGTGCTGCCGGGTTTGGCGATGATCATTCCCGCACTCGCGGCGATAGTGTTCTTGTTCCAAAAGGACGTCATCGCTTACGCATCACGCACCGGCGGCACGTCAGCGGCACTATAGGCCGCTCCGTCCTCGTCATCAGACGTCAATGGGCTGCCAGGGCTCCTTGATATGGAGTCACCTCTTTTCCCTGGATAACGAAACCCCTGCCTGGGCGCGCGGGGCCAACATCGTCGAGCCTTGCTCCAAAGAGTTCACCGTCATGCGGTGTTGACGGGGCCAAGACCACTCCGGCGCCAAAGGACCGCACGTCGCCGGCCAGAGGCATGTGATGCACGAGTGCCGGTCCCGTCGTGGCTGTAAGCACGATTCCCCGGACTTTACCTGTCAGCGCGGTGAGCGCATGGCGGCCCTCGGCATTCATGGCGTCCGCGTCGTCCACCAGCAGGATGCTGTTGGGATCCAAGGCGCCGGCTTCTGCCTGGTCGGCGATGGAAGCCCAAAACGAACCTGTACTGTCGGCTCCGTCAGGGTATACCCACGGCACCAGTGGGTTAAGGTGCCGGAGGCCGGCCAGCGCGGAGCTTTTGCCGGAGCAGCGCCCACCCAAAATGGCGCTGACGCCCCGTTCCGGAAGAGGGAGGGCAACGGGAATGGCCTCATCGCCCCCAACGCCCAACCACAGGGGGGCTCGTGCATCTCCATCTGGGGAAAACTGGTCCGAGCCCCGGGGGACCGGAGCCGTGGTGCAGGCTTCGGGCACGACAGCACTTTGCCGCACTTCTTCCAGGCACCGGAAGAACTCCTCGGCGCTGAGCATGTCAGGAAGTGGCCTGATCCGAAAAGGCGGTTCAGAATTCTCCAGGTCCTTGAAGGGCCATGCGCCCGACCCTGGAGCTTCCCGGAACTGTGCAACGTTGGAGTGGCCGTCAATGAAATTACCGGTGACCACAGCCCGACCAGCGACGTCTTCGATCTCGGGAAGCCGCGGCCAATGGAAACGCGCTTCCTCCGTGGACCCGCTGGGAAAGTACGCCCGATTGGGGACTGCGGCGAAGAAGCGCGAACTGACGAGCTCTCTCTCACCTGAGATCAGCACAGAGATGCCGAGGGGAGTGCCGTCGCGGACGATGTCGTGCAATGCCGCCTCTACCCATCCAAAAATCCCGTTCCGCAGGGCGTTGGACCACGAGCACCACCCCGTCACGATCAGTACCAGTGGAGTGCCGGATCGTGCGGCATTCCGGGGGTCGCGTCGAACATCCAACTCCCCTGCAAGGCGCTTGACGATTCGCGCCGCGAGGGGCAATTGGTGCAGCCCCGCACGGCCCCCGAGGAGTTGCTCTTGAGCCGCGTCTTCCAACAGCCCGATGGCGTCAAGGACGTAGAGGTGAGGTTGTGGATGGGCTGTGGCCAGCATGGCGGCCACTGCCCTGAAGGAGGTCATCACGCCGCTGGATGTGCTGCCGATCATGGCCAGATGTCCATGTTGGGCCGGAATCCACGTTAAGGGTTCGACGACTTGCTGGGCTGGCGCATCCACGAGTGCAAAGGGTCCAACGCGCCATGATGAGGCTGTTGTAGAGTCCTCGCCTTGGGCCGGTCCGGGGGCCGGGAGACTGTGGTTCCAGGCTATGGAATCGGGCAGCGGGTCGGCTATTGGAGAGCGCGGATGCAGCCCGCCCATGGCCTGCCAGAGTTCAGGGAGAGTGGACGCTATGGTGGCCGTCCCTGCGCTCGCCTGTTCATCGCGCTCATTGGGCCCGGCGTCGGCGACAGCGCGTTGCAATATGGCCTGGGTAGCGGGCTTGACAAGGACCTGCCCGTAGGCGGACCCGGATCCGGAAGACGCCGTTGCGGAAGGCACGTCCAGTGATGCTGTCTGGAATTCTTCGGCGTCTCCTGAGGCCCTGGCCAGAAACGCGCGTCCCGGACTCCCAACGTGAATGGAAGCCGCAGCCTTGTTGTTGATGATGTCCAAAGACTCTGCGTCGGATTGCACCCTCAGCGCAATGCTGGAGGTGACGTTGGCCCGGATGTCGGCGGTGAGGGCTCCTTGGGGTCTTTGCGTTGCCATCACCAAATGGATTCCCAAGGAACGCCCGATGGCTGCAATGCGCATGAGTTCTTGAAGAGCGCCGGGCGCTTGGTCCACGAGCATGCGGAACTCATCAATGACCAGAAGCAGGTGCGGTATGGGGGAGGACTGCCGATCCGAACGGTGGTACTGACTCAGGTCTGACACGCGCGCCTCTGCAAGCGCCTCTTCCCGGCGGCTGATTTCGGCACGGAGTGAGACGAGTGCGCGGTCGAGATGATGCTTGGTGAGGTCGGTCAGCATCCCTACGCAATGCGGGAGGCTCGCCAGTGGAGCCAAACCCGAACCACCCTTGAAATCGATGAACAAGAACGTTGCGTAGTCCGGTGAGTGGTTTAGGGCTATGGATGCTACCAAGGTTCGCAGCAGTTCCGACTTCCCGGAGCCCGTGGTCCCGGCAACCAGAAGGTGTGGGCCGTCGATCTTGAAATCGAAGGTCATGGGGCCAGCGCCGCCCTGGCCCAGCACCGCAATAAGACCGGTTCGGCTTATGGGGTCCGCCCAGCGTCGCAGCAGCCTGCGCGGTCCGCCCTGATGCAGATCAGTGAACGAGCAGCTGTCGGGAATGTCGTCGCCGCCACCGGCCCTCTTGTTCCATGTCTCCGACGCCAAGAACCGGCAGAAAGCGTCAAAGACGTCCACGGGGATGAGGTCGGGGATGAAGTCCTGGTGGGAGCCTTCCACCCGAAGGACGCCAGCGGTCCCGGATGACCCCAATTCAACAGTTGGCAGCAGATGCGGCGCCCAGCCGGAGCAGTCGATGACCTGCCAGCCAACCCGGCGTGCGGCTGCAAGCACCGATGTTATGGATTCACCGCTTCCGCCGGGATCATCGATGATAAAGAGCCTGCCAGGCGGAATGCCATGGCGGTTAAGGGCAGTGATGGCTGTCAGGTTACTGGCTGCCAGGGTCACGGTGCTGAGGAAACGGGCGGGCAAGGGCAGTCTTCTGATCGGTCCCAGCAGGATGATGGGTGTCTGGGACGAGCCTTGGAAACTGCCTAACTGCATCAGCACAAATCGGAGCAGGGCGTCCACATGGTCCTGGTGTCCACGAAGCCTCACCAGCGGGATCTTCGGATCCAAGGTCACAGCGGCTGTCCCGATGGCAGGCGGCTGGAAACGGGGATCGTGAGGCACCATGTGAACATTCGCCGCGGAATTCATCATGGTGCCGAGCCGCACCCACGTGCCGTCGCCCGACGTCGGCTCCCCGTCCGTCGTCGGACTCTTCTCTGGCTGGCAAGGCCCAGCCGGGTACTGAAGTTCCTGGCTGTCCGCTCCCATGGCCAGGGGTGGACGGTACTTTGCCATGACGATATCGGCGGCCGAGGGAGAGCACCGCCGGCGTCGGGCAATATCTTCCTGCACTGCCTGGGAAAGGGCCTGAAGCCGGTCCTTCCGCTCTTTTCGGCCAGTGAGTAGCGGGACCAGCAGGCTGACTGCGGAAAGTGCAGTAAATCCGAGATACATCCATGTGCCAGTGACAGCGACCAGTGCTACGCCGGCTATCAGCGGCAGTCCTGCTGCCAGCGCCAAGGGCAGGCGGCGGGTTGTGGGTGATGCGTGCACCACGTCCAGGGGCTCTTCAACCGAGCATCCAGCGAGAGTAGATAACTGCGATGCGGCTCCTCCTATGTCAGGGGAGATGCTGAAAGTCGAGTTGCCGCAGCGGATCGAGGATTCCGAGTTGATGGGGCTTCGCCGCGTTGCCTTCCCGCAGACGTACAGGGGTGCAGCTCCTTCCATCTGGCTCACCACTACTGCCGTGCCGCTAACCTCCAGTACAGCGTGCTCCCGTGACATCGCCGAATCCGGTATCTGGATATCGACCTGGCCGCGTCCGATCATGAACCGCCCGCGCCGGAGCCGGAAAACCGAGCCGGCGGCCGGGCCGGAGTGGGCCAGAAGCACCAACGGGACCGATCCGCCCTCCTGAGTCTGGGGCTGCAGCGGAGGGCCGTCCACCAGGATGGCGCCGGAAACCAACGGGGGAATTCCCACGGTGAGAGCAGTTAATTCCAGTCCCTGAACAGTAAGAAGGGCAGTGCCATGGGTTTCAGCAATGAGGGATTGAACGTCGACGCCGGACGTTCCGGCAGGCACTGCGATGGACAATTCAGTGGGCTCGACATTCCGCTCCGCACCGGGGCTGCGGACCAGTGTGCACTCCAGGGGCATCGTGTTTCCTTTCGCAATAAACTGCTTCACCACCGACGATAGGGATTCGGCGATGGGAGTTCAGGACCCCTCATGGCCTATGTGGACAACAGGGCCAAGCCTGTTCCCCATGCCGGTGACTTGACGCCGTGGCATGGTGTCTCAGCTAAGATGAGTTTCGTTGTCGCGTGTGCTCAATGAGGAAGGACCTTCACCGGTGATAGTGGTTGCGGAGAGCGCCGATGTTTCAGACAAGGCTGTAATTGGTGATGGATCAAAGATTTGGCATCTGGCCCAAGTCCGCGAGCAGGCCGAACTTGGCGTCAATTGCATCGTAGGACGGGGTGCTTACATTGGCACCGGGGTCAAGATGGGGGACAACTGCAAAGTTCAAAACTATGCACTTGTCTATGAGCCCGCGGAACTGGAAGCCGGAGTTTTCATCGGCCCGGCCGTGGTGTTGACGAACGACACCTACCCCCGTGCCGTTGGCCCGGATGGGAGCCAGAAGAGTGCCCATGACTGGGAACCTGTGGGCGTCACGATTCGCGAAGGTGCGTCCATTGGCGCCCGCGCCGTGTGCGTCGCCCCGGTGACCATTGGACGATGGGCCACCGTGGCTGCCGGAGCAGTAGTTGCCAAAGACGTCCCGGACTTTGCGTTGATGGTCGGAGTTCCGGCCAAGCGCCATGGTTGGGTTGGCAAGGCCGGATTCCCGCTGAAGCGCAGCGGAGAGAACTGGGTGTGCCCCGAAACCGGCGCAACGTATGTTGAACAGAACGAGATTCTTCGAGAGGTAGAGGCATGAGCCCCGAATTCATTCCCCCCGCAAAGCCCATCATTGGCGAAGACGAGCGGAAGGCCGTAGACGCCGTGCTGGCTTCCGGCCAGCTCGCCCAGGGGTCGGAGGTGGCAACCTTCGAGCAGGAATTCTCGCAGGTCCTCCTCGACGGCAGGGCAGCGGTGGCGGTTAACTCCGGCACCTCCGGTTTGCACCTTGGCCTCCTGGCTGCCGGTATCGGTGCCGGGGACGAAGTCATCGTTCCGTCCTTCACTTTTGCTGCCACCGCGAACTCCGTTGCATTGACCGGCGCAACGCCGGTCTTCGCCGACGTCGACCCGGACTACTACACGCTGGACCCCGCTTCCGTCGAGTCGAAGATCACGGATCGTACGGCTGCCATCATGCCTGTCCACCTCTACGGACACCCTTTCGATGTTGACGGCATTGGCGCACTCGCGGCAAAGCACGGCGTCAAGGTCTTCGAGGACGCTGCACAGGCCCACGGCGCGGCCGTCAACGGACGCAAGGTCGGTACGTTCGGCGACTTCGCAATGTTCAGCCTTTACCCCACCAAGAACATGACGTCCGGCGAAGGCGGCATGGTGAGCACGGGCCTGGCCGACGTCGAGCGCCGGCTTCGGCTGCTGCGTAACCAGGGCATGGAACGGCAGTACGAGAACGAACTGGTCGGCTTCAACTGCCGGATGACCAACATCCACGCTGCAATTGGTCGCGTGCAGTTGACCAAAGTCGAAGCCTGGACGAAGACACGCCAGGAAAATGCAGCCTTCTTCGACGCCAACATTGAGGGCGTCGTCACTCCCAAGGTTGCGGACGGCTACGAGCACGTCTACCACCAGTACACCATCCGCATCGCAGAGGACCGCGACGGCTTCGCGAAGGCACTCCGCGAGGAGTACAACGTGGGCTGTGGCGTCTATTACCCCATCCCCAACCACCGGCTCGCTCCGTTCCAGACCTCCGATGACCTGCCGGTTACCGAGGAAGCGGCGGCAAGCGTGCTTTCGCTCCCGGTTCACCCGTCGTTGAGCCAGGACGACCTTGACCGGATCGTTGCCGCGGTCAACGCCGTTGCAAAGGCAGGCAGCTAGTGGCGAATCTCCGCGCAGGCCTCATCGGATTGGGAATGATGGGGCGCCACCACGCCCGCGTCATCCGTGAACTCGAAGGCGTGGACCTGGTGGCCGTAGCGGATTCCTTCGGGGACCCGCACAACGTTGCCAATGGATTGACCGTCTGCGGCTCCGTGGATGAACTGATTGAGCAGGGCATTGACATGGCTGTCGCTGCTGTGCCAACGGTTCTTCACGAGGAAGTGGCACTGAAGCTCGCCGAGGCCGGCGTGCACTGCCTCGTCGAAAAGCCCATCGCGAATGACTCCGTTTCCGGCCGCAGGATCGCCGAAGCCTTCGACTCCCGTGGCTTGATTGGCGCGGTTGGTCACATCGAGCGGTTCAACCCGTCACTGCAAAGCCTTCGCGACAGGTTGGGCAACGGAGACCTCGGCGAGGTTTACCAGATTTCCACTCGGCGCCAGGGGCCGTTCCCCTCGCGCATTGCAGATGTGGGGGTGGTTAAGGACCTGGCCACGCATGACATCGACCTCACGGCATGGCTTGCGCAAAGCAACTTCGTCAACGTCATGGCGCACACCACGTCCAGGAGCGGTCGGCAGCACGAGGACATGGTCACGGCCATTGGCCACCTGAAGAGCGGGGTTGTCACCAACCACATCGTGAACTGGCTGTCTCCCATGAAGGAACGGACCACGGTTGTCCTGGGTGAGCGTGGTGCTTATATCGCCGACACGATTTCTGCTGACCTGACATTCATCGAGAACGGAACGTTCCAGACGGACTGGGACTCTGTCGCGGCATTCCGTGGGGTCTCGGAAGGTTCATCCACGCGTTTCGCATTGGCCAAGCGTGAGCCGTTGAAGATGGAGCACGAGGCTTTCCGGGACGCTGTCCTCGGAAAGTCGATGAACATTGTCACAATGGCCGAAGGCCTTGAGACGCTCCGGGTTGCAGAGGCCGTACTTGAATCGGCCGATTCAGGCTCCGTGATCGCGCTTTAGTACCAAGTTTCACGCAAGGATGGACGGGAGGCTGGCCCAGTGCCAGGCCTCCCGTTTGCTTTTTCGACCCATGGGAAGGGCTTGCGCGGCCGGCCCCCGAATCGGGGAACAATCGGAACGTCGGGTAGCCTTGACCAGTAGACGTGGGCATTTCTGTGCCCGCACGCCAATACACAGGAGAGTTTGTGAACGCTGATCTCGTCGTCGTCGGCTCGGGTTTCTTTGGCCTGACCATTGCAGAACGCGCCGCTACCGAGTTGGGGCTGAAGGTCGCGGTTCTTGATCGCCGCCACCATATTGGAGGAAACGCCTACAGCGAAAACGAAGAGAAGACTGGAATCGAGGTTCACCGCTACGGCGCGCACCTCTTCCACACTTCGAACGAACGCGTCTGGGAGTATGTGAACCGCTTTACGAAGTTCACCAGCTACCAGCACAAGGTTTACACCAACCACAAGGGTGAGGTGTACCCGATGCCCATCAACCTGGGCACCATCAACCAGTTCTTCCGTTCCGCGTTGAGCCCCTCGGAGGCGAAGGCGCTGATCGCAGAGCAGGCCGGCGAACTCGCGGGCACGGATCCCCAGAACCTGAACGACAAGGGCATCCAGCTGATCGGCCGTCCCCTGTATGAAGCTTTCATCAAGCACTACACCGGCAAGCAGTGGCAGACGGATCCCAAGGACCTGCCGGCAGAGATCATCTCGCGGCTTCCCGTGCGCTACAACTACGACAACCGGTACTTCAACGACACGTATGAGGGCCTCCCGGTTGACGGCTACACCGCTTGGATCGAACGCATGGCGGACCACCCCAATATTGAAGTCATCCTGAACGCGGACTTCTTCGACGACGGCGAGTACGGCCGGTCTGCGGTGCTGGGCCAGGTTCCGGTTATCTACACCGGCCCGGTTGACCGCTACTTTGACTACGCAGAAGGCGACCTGTCGTGGCGCACCATCGACCTTGAAGAAGAAGTGCTCCCGATCGAGGACTTCCAGGGTTGCGCTGTCATGAACTACCCCGACGCCGATGCCGCCTTCACCCGCATCCATGAGTTCCGGCATTTCCACCCGGAGCGGGACTACACCAAGGATGCCACTGTCATCATGCGCGAATTCTCCCGCTTTGCAGAAAAGGGCGACGAGCCGTACTACCCGGTGAACACCTCCGATGACCGCCAGAAGCTCCTGGCCTACCGCGACCTGGCCCGGGGCGAGAAGTCGGTCCTGTTTGGTGGCCGGCTCGGAACCTACAAGTACCTCGACATGCATATGGCCATCGGCTCGGCACTGTCCATGTTCGATAACAAGATCAAGCCGCACTTCACGGGTGGCGCCAAGCTTGAAAGCGGAGGAGTGGACGCATGACCGCTACTACCAACGAAAGCCAGGAGACTGCCATGACGGCTGAAAATGCCTCGGAAGCCTCAACGCAGGAGAGCCTGCGCATCGTTCAGCGGGTGATTTTCCCGGCCAACCGCGACCTCGACACGCTGCCCCTTTATGTCGACCCGGACACCAGCAAGGTGCAGAAGGACGACGGCGGCAGCAGCGCCGTCGTGCAGGCGGTCGGAATGGCCCGAAAGCTGCACCCGGAAGACATCCTGGATCGTGGCTCGGTGCAGGTGCGCCGTGGCGAGCGTCTGTCCTTCGGTTCCTACTTCAACGCCTTTCCTGCCAGCTACTGGAGGAAATGGACCATTGCCACGAAGACCGTCCTTCACCTCGAGACCGAGGGCGAAGGAACGGTCATCGTTTACCGCTCCAACGCCCGCGGAGCCTCTCAGCGCGTGGACTCGGTGCTTGTTGAGGGTTCGGCCAGCAACGATTTCGAATTGACGCTGGCACCCTTCGGAGACGGCGGCTGGTACTGGTTCGACCTGATTGCCGGTGGGGACGGCATGACGCTGAAGACCGCGCACTGGGCCGTGCCGGATGAAGGCCGCCCGCAGGGCCGGGTCACGCTCGGCGTGACCACCTTCAACCGCGCCGACTACTGCCTTGAAACCATCAAGTCGATCGACGCCGATGCGGGCCTGCGTGAAATCCTCGCTGAACTGATCATTGTGGACCAAGGCAACAAGAAGGTTGCCGACGAAGCCGGATTCGACGCCGTTGCAGAGTCCATGGG
Organism: Paenarthrobacter sp. UW852; assembly: GCF_024608385.1. Taxonomy (NCBI): domain Bacteria; kingdom Bacillati; phylum Actinomycetota; class Actinomycetes; order Micrococcales; family Micrococcaceae; genus Paenarthrobacter; species Paenarthrobacter sp. UW852. The sequence continues at coordinate 294,248 of NZ_JAMSGY010000003.1, read as the reverse complement.
CGAACAGCTGCGGATCATCAACCAGGGAAACCTCGGTGGTTCAGGTGGCTTCGCCCGCAACATGTACGAGATGGTCGTCTCAGACAAGAGCGATTACGTCATGCTGCTCGATGACGACATTGAGCTGGAAACCGAAGGCGTTATGCGCGCGGTGGCCTTCGCCGACCTTTGCCGGAAGCCCACGATCGTGGGTGGCCACATGTTCGACATGTACAACAAGTCCGTGCTGCACGCCTACTCCGAAGTCGTGAACTTCTACCGTTTCCTCTGGGGTCCCGTGGAAGGACTGGGCAACCACGACTTCTCCGCCGCCGGGTTGCGGTCCACACCCCAGCTCCACCGGCGTTGGGACGCGGACTACAACGGTTGGTGGATGTGCTTGATCCCCAAGACCGTTGTGGAGACAATCGGCCTGTCGCTGCCGGTCTTCATCAAGTGGGACGACGCCGAATACTCCCTTCGTGGTCGCGCTGCCGGGTTCCCGACCGTGACCTTGCCGGGTGCTGCCGTTTGGCATGTCTCTTGGGCCGACAAGGACGACTCCGTCGACTGGCAGGCCTACTATCACGAGCGCAACCGCCTCATTGCCACGTTGCTGCATTCGCCGTTCCCGAAGGGTGGTCGCATTCTTCGCGAAAGCCTGAATGCCGACGTTAAGCACTTGGTCTCGATGCAGTACTACCCTGAGCAGGCTCGCATCATGGCGCTCAAGGATGTCCTGGCGGGGCCCGGCAACCTGCATCAGCAGTTGCCGACCACAATGCCTAAGCTGCGTGCCATGCGCGAGGAGTTCCCGGACTCACAGGTCAAGACTGACCCGGGTGCGTTCCCCGAGGTGTTCCGCAAGCGTCCGCCGAAGAAGCCGCAGTCCTACAAGCAGCCCGGTGCCCTTGGCTTGCTTCCTTGGGCCGTGAAGACGGTCCTGAAGCAGACCCTGGCTCCCGTCCGAGAGTCCGCGAAGGAAAACCCCGAAGCCCAGGTTGCCCACCAGGATGGCAAATGGTGGAGCTTGGCGCACTTGGACAGTGCAGTCGTCTCCAACGCCGACGGTACCGGTGCATCATGGCACCTTCGCGATCCGAAATTGGCCCGCCAACTTGTGGTCGAATCCGCCAAGTTGCACGCACAGCTTTTCTCGAACTGGGAAACGCTCCGGGCTCAATACCGCGAAGCCCTTCCGGAGATCACTTCCATGGAATCATGGCGGGAAACCTTTGAAGCGTCGGAGCCCAGCAAGTAGCGATGGCCAATTCCACTGATACATATGCTGTTCCGGGGGTAGGCGCCGGGCTTCTGGATGTCTACCGCCGGCGTTTCCTTCTGAAGCTGATCGTCCGCAAGGAACTTCGGGTCCGGTACCGCGGGTCCGTCCTTGGCTTGGCTTGGTCCTACGTCAAGCCATTGGTCCAGTACGTCGTGCTGTTCTTCGCTTTGGGAATTGTGTTGAGGGTCGGGGACCAGATCCCCAACTATGCGCTCTACATGTTCTCGGGCGTTATTGTCATCAACTTCTTCACCGAAGCCTTCTCCAACGCAACGCGTTCGATTGTGTCGAATGCAGCACTGGTCAAGAAGATATACCTTCCACGCGAGCTCTTCCCCGTGGCGTCCGTGTGGGTGGCCGCAGTCCACTTCCTGCCGCAACTGGTGGTGCTGCTTGCTGCTGCATTGCTGAACGGATGGCATCCTGACGTTATGCAGCTTTTCGGTGCCCTCCTGGGATTCGTCATTGTTGCGGTCACGGCCACTGGACTGGGTCTGCTGGCTGGAGCCATCAACGTCTTCTTCCGCGATGCGGAGAACATCGTTGACATGCTGATGATGGTCATTACCTGGACTTCGCCGGTGCTTTATGACTGGACCATGATCCGCCGATTGGCAGCACCGTGGGTCCTGTTCGTCTATCAGTTGAACCCGATTACGGTGGCTGTGGAACTGTTCCACTGGGCGTTCTGGTACCCCACCGTGGACCGGCCGGTGGAATTGCCACCGCATCTTCTGATCACGGGGTTCGTTGGTTTGGGCATGGCAGCACTGTTCCTGGTCATCGGCCAGCTCGTGTTCCGTCGGCTCGAGGGCCATTTTGCGCAGGAGGTTTAGTTGGGCGCCGCAGTAATCGTCAAAGGGTTGAAGAAAACCTTCAATCTTCGGCACTCGCACTCGCTGAAAGAGACCCTTGTTTGGCTCGTGAAGGGCCGCAAGGGAGACCTGACCAGGAAGTTCGATGCCCTGCACGATGTCAGCTTCGAAATCCAGCCGGGGGAGACCGTCGCTTTGCTGGGCTTCAACGGTTCAGGCAAGTCCACGCTGTTGAAGCTCATCTCGGGCGTTATCCTTCCCGATAAGGGAACGGTCCGGACCAAGGGCCGGGTTGCCGGTCTCATCGAGGTTGGCGCGGGATTCCACCCGGACTTGTCCGGGCGTGAAAATGTATTTCTCAATGCTGCAATCCTGGGTATGACGGAGCAGGAGATCAACGATAAGTTCGATGACATCGTGGCTTTCTCCGAGATTGAGCAGTTCATTGACACCGAAGTGAAGTTCTATTCATCGGGTATGTTCCTTCGGCTGGCCTTCGCAGTGGCTGTCCATACCCAGCCTGACATCTTCCTGGTGGACGAAATCCTGGCAGTCGGCGACGAACCCTTCCAGAAGAAGTGCCTGGCCAAAATCAAGCAACTCTCTGATGAAGGCCGTACCCTGGTTGTGGTTAGCCACGACCTGGACATGATTGCCCGCATCTGCGATCGCGGGGTGGTCCTTTCGGACGGAACCGTGCAGTTCGAGGGTCCAGCCCAGGAAGCCGTAGCCTGGCTGCGTGACCGCTGACGTATCGAATGTGATGTAGCCCGTTACCGGGTACTGGACAGGAAGGCCACCCATCTCCACGGAGAAGGGGGGCCTTCTCCGTGTTCCGGGACATGCGGGATACCCAAGTGAGCCGTCACCAGCGAGAAAAGGAGCGTCCATCCCGTGACGGGACGGACGCTCCTGGGCTGACTGGAACCGTCGTGCTTTGGGTCCTAGACAGTCACCTTCTGTGCGGTCTTCGGTGCTGTGGTCTCAGCTGCTGTGGTGTTCCGGCGTCGGCGAACATAATGGATGACGGTAAAGAGCAGAATCCCGAACCAGGCGAGAGCCTGCGCGGCGAGTCCTATGGTGAGTCCCGGCGTCGTGAATGTGATGTCGACTGACTTGGCTCCGGCTGGAACGTCGACCAGTATGACGCCTGCGGGTCCCTGGGTCAGCGTCTGCGGCTGGCCGTCAACCTTGACTGAGTAGCCGGGCCACGCGAGTCGGGCGAGCGTGAGTTGACCGGCGCTGCCAGAGCCGGACAGGGTGACCTTCTCATCAGTCCCATTCCGGACGGAGTCCTGCACGGATACGCCCTCAGATGCCCAGGAAACCGTTCCAGGGTAGGGGAGGGGCTTGTCCCGTCGCAGGATGGTCCGGGAGTCGTCAGAGGAAACGATCGACCATCCCGGTGCAACCTTAAGTTGATCAGGTGCTATGAGGGTCTTCTGCACCGCGACCGTTTCCACTTGCAGGACGTCTGCAAGTGTGGCGTCGATTTTGTCGGAGGCCGGTTTGAACAGCTCCGTATAGGCGAGCGGGCACGTCTCGCCACGGTAGTTCATGCACAGGGCGTTGACGTACGTGGTGAAGCTGATTCCGCTGTAGCGGCCCATGCTGTTGTTGACGTCAGCGTTGAGGATCTGGTTGCCATAAAGCAACTGGCCCCCGGTAAATTCCTTTCCAGTGATCTTCATGGTGTTGAAGATCTGGATGGTATTGCCCTTGTAGTCGCTGGTGGCATCCCGAAGCGTCTCGGCATCGACCGGCGATCCAATTCCTGCCACAGCGTTATTGGGGACAAACTGCCTGGACTGCATTCCAAGCGTTGCAATGGTTCCAATAACCAATACGGCCGCCAGGCCCTTGTATCCAAAGCGCCGCCAGCCAAAGATGGCCAGGCAGACCAGGCCCAGCGTGACAGCCAGCGTGAAGATCTGCCACTTGCCACCACCGGGAACCATGGACCACGCCCGATACGTGCCGAAAGCGAGGATCGCCACGGTGATGAAAAGCCGCTTTTTCCAGGCAGTGGTCTTCAGTCCGGCAGAGGCGACCACTGCAACAAGGACGATGACACCGAGGTAGACGTATTCGATCAGGCGGATCGGCCAGCGGAAGACCAGCACCTGTGAAGGTGCAAAGGTCAGCAGGAAGTAGATACCGGTGATGACGTAGATGCTGAAGATCTGGCGGGACCTGCCGCGGAAGCTCCGGAAATCGAGCCATGGAAGCAGCGGAAGGACAAACCAGGCCAGGTAGCTGGACGGTACGTTGTCGATAGGCGCCCAGAAATTGTTGATACGGGGAGTCATCGAGGACGTGCTCATGGTCAGCAGCGACGACATATCCGGTGACAGGAAGAGGTCGTTCAGGATTTCGTTCTGCTGCCGCACGGTAACAGCGGAGCTCAAAGGCAGCGGGAAGTACACGAGGACCGCTGTCAGTCCTACCAGGGCGCCCACGATAACGATAGGGATGAGCCTGCGCCAGTGGCGCATCAGCATCAGCTCGACGGCCACGGCACCGAGGACCAGGATGACGCCGATCGCGCCGTAGGGGTTGCCGGCAGTCATGGTGAGGAAGCCCAGAAGGAAAGGCAGGAAGGGGGAGGTGTTGCGGCGTGCGTAGCGGCGAACCGACCACCAGAACACGGTGATCCATGCGAACGCCATCAGGCCTCCGGGCCAGCGGGCAGCCTCATAGAAGAGCGTGAATCCACTGAAGGGGATTGCAACGCCGGCGGCCAGTGCCAAGGGCCGGTTCGAACCGTAGTCACGGGCGAGCATGTAGGTGCCAAAGGCCAGCAGTGCGATGAACTGGATGATGATGAAGTAGCTCGCCAGGGACAGGTTTTCGAAGTTCGAAACGATGACCGAGTTGACGATGTTCACCGGGTTGAAGATGCCGTAGCCGACTTCGGCCACGATGTTGCCGCCTACCCATCCACCGGGTTCCATTAAGGGGAAACGGCCGGAGCGGATCTCCTCGCCCATGTGGCGCCACAGGGGGAGGAAGGACTGCATCATGTCATCCCAGTAGTAGAACGTGGGATTGAAGAGCCTGGGAATGATGGAGGCAACGGCCGCTATCGCGGCGGTGACGATGCCCCAATGCCAATCGCGCTGCATAAAGTAGCGCCGGCTGGTTCGCGGTCGGCGCTGGGCAGTTGCCCCCGAGGTTCCTGCGGTCATGGTGGTACCTTGCTCCTTAGCACGGCATGTGTATGAAAGTTGGCTGACTGCCTTGGGCGGTCTGCGGGGCTTGCGTCCTTGAGGGCTGGTTGCCATTGCGGAACCGGCCGCTAGTTGGCGTTGTTGTCCGTTTGCTCGGCAGGGGCCTTGGCAAGAGTTGGGTGCCGCCAGCGGAAATGGATGTAGGCGATGCCCACACACAGCAGGTCGGCCACCGTGAACATGATCCGGGAGAGGGCTGCGATGGCCGTAGCCGCGCCTGCGCTCATCATTCCGGCCAGTGCCAGGATGAGGATCGCTTCCCTGGCCCCCACACCAGCCGGAAGCAGGAAGGCGAGCACCCCAAGGGTCATGCCCAAGGCCAGGGCACCGGTGAGTACAAGGAACGTGGCAAGGTCCAGCGTGGCCTCATGGCCCACCAGGATCCACAGATGGAGCCCGAAGCAGAGGTACATGAGGACACCGAGAATGAAAGCCTTCACCATGGTGTTGGCTTGAATCCGCTCGGGGAGAGGCGGGCGCCGGAAGACCCTAAGGACAGTGTTGACGAGGAAGGTTACGACATTGGGGTTCATGGCCAGGATGACCACCGGAAGGATCACGTACAGCCACTGCAGGTTGGGTTCCCGCTGGACAAGGATGGGAAGCGACGACGCGCCGACTACCAGGGCCGCACCAATGGTGATTCCGGTGCTGACCAGTGAGGCCACAAAGACCTGGGCTCGTGCGATCCCGTTCTTACGGCCCAATTCCATCTGCAGGACGAAGGCCCAGACAGATCCAGGAAGGTACTTGCCGATCTGACCCACCAGGTAGATCTGGTTGAGGACCAGTCCCGGGGGTTCGATGTCCACGGACTTCAGGAGACTGCTCATCACGACCCGCCACATGTACATGCCGAGCAGGACTCCCGGGATGAGAGCGAGGAGGGACAGAAGGATCTGCCACCACTGCAGGGCGAATACTGTGGCCTGCACCTGCGGCCACTGGGTGGCGATGAAGTAGACAGCTGCCGCGAATACGAGGACGACCAAGGCCCGCCGGGCGAAGTCGACCAGCTTGGACTTGGCGCTCTTCGCCGGTGGCTGTTCCTGGTTCAGGTCGTTATCGTTCGAGGGCGTCTCGGCAATTGATCCTGTCATGACGCGTGGGTTCCTGTGCTGGGCGCGGCTGCAAATTCACGACGACGGCGGCGCATGGCCAGCAATCCCTTGAACATCTTGACGACGTCGGCAATGCGGATGGTGGTTTCGCTGGGATCGTCGTCGGGCGCCAGGGTGACGGGCACCTCGACGATTGTGAAACCCTGTTTCTCCGCTGCGTAGACAACCTGCGTGCTGAAAAGGAAGCCCGGATCGTCGAAGCGGTCGACCATGCTCCGCAACCAGTCGCCGTCGACAATCAACGTTCCCTGTGAATCGCCAACCCTGGACGCAAGGATGACCTGGCGCAGGGTCTTGAAACCGAAAGTGGTGAGTCCCCGCAGAGGACTGCGCTGGATGTTGGAGTCTTTGTGCGCCTTGGAACCGATGACGATATGGGGCTTCGGGTCCAGCTTCTTGTCTTCGTCGAGGTCGTCGGTTCCGAAAGGGAGGTCGTCCGCAGTGAGAAGCACCCGGCGGCCCGAACTGGCTTCGATGCCGGTCCTGAGGGCGTTGCCCATCCCCTTCTGGCTTTGGAGTACGTGGAAGGTGACGTGGGGAGTGTCAACAGCGTGCTGACGTGCAACCTCAAGTGTTTTGTCCGTGGATCCGTTTTCCACGATGATGATCTCGGAGGTGCCACTGGTCAAATAGCCGGTGAGACGGGCCATTGTTGCCGCCAATATCCGTTCTCCGTTGTAGACCGGGATCACAACGGAGAGGTCCGGTTGGCCTGCCTGGTCGAAAGTCAAGACTCTCCTCGGTAGTTCGTGCCGACGAGATTCTTATACGCCAGCCACAGCCCGCAACGCTGGCGTCACGAGGTCCTTGCAAACCCTCAGTCTAGTTCATCGCAGTATGCCTTCTGTGGACCGGAGGCCACTTTTGGCGCATTGAGGACACCGGGACAGCCACTGCGCAAACCAAAAGGGTGCACCGGATATTCTCCGGTGCACCCTTCCAAAGGGCAAGCTACCCCTGTTTCGGCTTTATGGGAGGGAAGTGAAACCCTGCCATCCTGTGCCTATCTGGCTCCAAGCCAGCCAGCCTCCACTGCCGTTCCCGGGATAGAGCCAAAGGTTGCCGCTGGCATCGCGGGCCATGACATCGGCCTTGCCGTTGCCGTTGAAGTCGCCGGGGCCAAGGAGTGCAGTCATGCCACCCCAACCGCTGCCGATTTGCGAGCGGGTACCCCAGCCAGCGGAGCCGTTGCCCGGGTATAGCCACAGGGCGCCCCCGGTGTCGCGGGCCAGTATGTCTGTCTTCCCGTCTCCGTTGAAATCTCCAGTGCTGAAGATCGCGTTCATGGTGTTCCACCCTGAACCCACTTGGGTCCGGCCGGAGCTGAACTGACCCAGGCCATCGCCCTTGTAGAGCCACAGAATGCCTGATGCATCCCTGGCGAGGACATCGGCTTTTCCGTCGCCGCTGAAGTCGCCAGGTGCCACGATCGACGTCATGCCGGTCCACCCGGAGCCAACCGCAACTGCAGGCTGCCAGCCACCCAGGCCATTGCCTTTGAAGAGCCAGAGCTGGCCTGCGGAGTCACGGGCCAGGACATCGCTGCGGCCGTCTCCGCTGAAGTCCCGGGTTGGAACCAGCAGGTTGTAGTTGTTCCAGCCTGTGCCGGTGTTGACCCTGGTCAGCCAGCCACCAGTTCCGTTTCCGGGGTACAGCCACAGCGTGCCGGCGCTGTCCCGGGCAAGGACGTCATTCTTGCTGTCCGCGTTGAAGTCCTTCCACGTGTTCGCCGGTGCTGCGGGCACTGTGTAGGTCTGCGACGCTACGGCAGATTGGTTGCCTGCCGCGTCAACTGCGAAGTACTTCACTGTTGTGGTTGCGGTTGGAGTCAGGGTCACAGTCGTGATACCGCTCGGGCTTGTCAGGGTCGGGGTGGAATTGTCCGTCGAGTAGTAGATCTTGGCCCCGGTTTCCGTGGTCAACGTGATCTTCTGTCCGAGCGAAATGTTTCCACCCAGCGGACTGGGAGTGACAACAGGAGCAGTGCTGTCCAGTACGTAGGCTCGGGACTGAGGTGCCGAGGCATTGTTGGATGCGTCAACGGCGATGAAACTGACCGTCTTGGTACCCATCGCAATCGGACCTGCATATAGGGTGCTGGCTGTTGTCGGCGTGGTGCCGTTTTCCGTGTAGTAGATCTTGGCGCCGGCTTCGTTGGCCGTCAACGTTATCTTGGTGCCCGGACCATATGTTCCGGCCGCGGGATCGGCTGAAACCGTGGGTGGAGTGGTATCAGCAATGAAGACAGTGAAGTTGACGCCGGCGACTGTCGTATTGCCTGCAGCATCCCTGGCTTCTACCTCGAACCGGTTGGCACCGTTGGCGATATCAGCGTAGACCTTGGGTGAAGTGCACTCCGTGAAGGCGTTGGTGCCCAAACGGCAGCGGAATCCTGCGACGTCCGTGGAGTTCGACGAGAACATGAATTGGTACCCGGCTCCTACGGTGGCTCCACTTGCCGGAGCGGTGATGGCCACTTGTGGTGCCGTCAGGTCCGCTGTGACATTTATCGATGTAGCAGGGCTGACGTTACCTGCCGGGTCTGTGCTGCGGATCCGCAAGGTGTGAGCACCCTCGGTTGTCAGGCTGAAGGTGTCTCCGGGTACGCAGGTCTTGAAGGCACTATCCGCAGTTGAATCGACCGAGCAGGCCAGGGTTGTGCCAGTTTCGAAGGTTGCGCCCAGCACAGGCTTGCCGTTGACCACTTGCCCGCTGTTTGGCGCCGTGAAGACCGGAGGCGCCGGGGCGACCGTGTCCACCTTGAAGGTCCGTGACACCGGAACTCCTCCGGGGGCGGGCCGGACAGAGAAGGTCTGGGATCCGTTGGTCAGGGTTGCCGCCGTGTACGTACCGCTGGTGCAGTCCGTCCACGCGCCGCCCATGGAGCATTCCAAGGCGCTGCCGGCGGGATCGGAACTCACTCCGAATGTTGGTGTGGTGTCATTCGTGAAGTCAGGGTTGGGCGCTTGTGTCCCATTCGCCTGGGTAGGCCCGGACGTGATCTTTGCTGTTACGCCGCCAAGAATACTGACGCGTCCCTGGCCGGTGGCCGGTGCCGCGTTCAACTGACCGGGGTCATCCATGACCAGGAGCTGGCCGCCCCGCATCCCGAGTCCGCCGATTTTGCTGAAGCCCAAGGCCCACGAGTTGTCGACGACGCCGGTTGTCAGGTCAAGTTTCGATACCTTGTCCTTTCCGGCGTCAGCAGCCGTGGCCGCCGTTCCGGTACCGGCATAGATAACGTTGGCGTCGTAGTCGTAATGGATGGACGACGCAATTCCCACGTTGTAGGAAGCCGCGGGCACATAGTTCGTCATATCCCCATCATCGGGGGCTGAGAAGGCCTTCATCCCGGTGGTTTCCAGGACATAGACGCTGACGTGGCCGTTGCTGTCCCGTCCCGCGGCTACCAGGCCCAGGGACTTTGTGGTCACCGATGCGATGGTCTCGATGCTGGGGTGCATGATGGTGGGATCGACGATCTTGATGATCGATCGTGCGTTCGCAAATGACAGGTAGATGTTGCCGTCGGGGCCATCGCTGACAGCGTTTGGGCGAACATCGCCATCAAGGATGGACAGGGTACTGCTGTACTCGAAAAGGTCCGACGGCGGATCCCAAACCGCCCTGACCAGGCGCGAACTCCCGGCCGCGGCGTCCGGGATGAACGCGGTCTCGTCGCCGCTTCCGACTGAGGAAGGGGTCGGATCCAGGACGACTGCGACTCCGGGCAACACTGGGCCTTTGCTGCCGCCTTGCGAGCTCCCGCCCAAGCATGTGCTCTTATCAATCGTGCCCGGCTGGCCGTTGGAGGGCTCAGACATCCGGCAGAAGCCGGCAACGCTGTCCGACACCCAGACGTGGCCGAGGGGGTCCAGTACGGACCCCGCGGACTTGGTCAGCCCGGTCCCAATGACCTGCCGTTGCTGGTCCGCGTGGGCGGGAGTGCTGGAAACCACTGCGGTCATTCCGGCTACGGCCAGGATCGAAGCAGCCCAGAAAGTGGTGACCCTGTGCGCCCGACGCCCCAGTCCGCCGTCGTTCTTCATCTGCCTGATCATCACGCCACTTCCTTCAGCCACTTTGTCAGGACTGCCGATTGCGGCGCCATGGGTGCCAGGGTCAGGGCGCCCTTGACGATCGGTACGCCGCCCAAGCCAAAAAGTGCTGTACTGATGGTTGGCGGGTTGCTTCGGGTGCATGCCTTGATGATTGCCAGGAGGATGTCGTTGCGCGACCCCGTGGCGCCGGCCGCGACGGCAACATTGACCGCTGCATTTTCTTCTGCGGTCAGGACCCACGGCTGAGGGCCGACGAATGTCACCACGACATCCGAGAATTTCTTGTATTGGGTGTTTGCCCATACTTCTTCGAGGCTGGACAGAATGATCAGCGGAAGTCCGTTTGGCCCACGGCACTCGAATTGATAGCGCTTTACGGGTTCGGGTCTTTCAACGCGTGGTTTGACGGCATCGCCGACATTAGTTACGCCGAGCTTGAATGGCTCAACATTTTCAACGACCTTGACCGAGCAGCCCGTAAGAACGAGACCGACTAGGCCAAGCTGGACGATAGCGCGTCTTGGCATGTCCACCGAGGGATCCCCACTTCATTCGGATGCTCCCCAGCTCCGCATGCAGTTGGATTTTCGCCCCAGCCGTTGCCGGCTGCATTACTCTATCTTCTCCCAAATTCCGCATTTGTCACTAGTCAGGACGTCTTTTTCTGCCAGCGTGATTCCGGACTGTCCTTCTGCTGCGCCGCCCGTCGACTTCACTTTGCCGTCCACCCCGGCAACGGACCAGGCACATCCCTCGGGAGGGGCTTTGCGCAGATGGAACCTGCCCGGCGTCAATCCATCAGCCGACACCGGGTAGGTGCCGTCGGCTGCCCTTGCCCCTGACGCCCAGAGTGCAATGATCTTTCCCTGCGGACCGCGAGGGCACAGTTCGCTGGCCGCCCGCAGCAGGGGTCGCGGGCTCTGGCCAAAGAGTTCGGACGCGGCATCATCGCTGACACGGGTGCACAGCCCCAAAGCGGCAAGGTAGGCGTCCAGGCCATCGGAGGGGTTCACTCCGGGCTGGGCTATGGAGATGATTCTTGCTTCGTCTTCCGTCGGTTCATACGGGTCCGGTCCTTCGTACCGTGCCTGGCAGGAAGCCAGCCGAAGATATCCCGTGGAAGACCAGACTTCGGCGAGGCTGGACAGCGTCACGTCGGGTACGCCGTCGAGGCTTGAACAGAGGTAGGAGAATCGGCCGGAGTCATCGGGTGCGCCCGCTCCTTGGCCGCTGCCCGCTCCTTGGCCGCTGCCCGGGTCCGTGGTGGGGCCCGCTTCCGTGCCGGAGGGCGTTGGTGTTGGCGAGGATGTTGCTGATGGCGTCGAACTGGCCGTGGGCTGTGGAGGAGCGGCCGTGGAGCAACCGGAAACGAGGAGCAGCAAAGCTGCCGCCAGTGGGTACAACGCTCTCATGGTGACCTCCAACTCCATGGTTGCCCGGCAAAAGACGCTGGTCAACGGATATGTGGGCGATCTGAGTATCGATACCACTACGAATCAACCCGGGTCCCTGATCAAGGGAGCAGGGCCCGGGCAAGGCTTTAGGCCAACATGCCGTCCAGGGTGTTGATGATGGTGGCCTCAACGCCGGTGGTGCCGCCCTTGAAATGTGCAATGTGCCCGTACACCGTCATGGCCCCACCTGCGATGCCCGGGTAATCGGGATCCCAGCCCCCCTCGTAGCTGCCCCCGGCCGAGTAGGGCGGGAGGAACTGCGCACTGGGCAGGTAGTAGCACGACTCATTTCCGTAGCCACCGACGATCACGCCGTTCGCTCCGCCGTACCTTCCACGGAAGTACGCAGCGTAACCGCTGACGAGCTCACCCCCGACGATCCCGATCCTCAATTGGGGGCTGCCGCCAAACTTCCACACCTGGAACGGGCAGGCCACGGATGTCGCGTAGCTGCCACTGTCGATCCGGCCGATCATGACTTGGGCATGACGTCCGTACCATGCAGGGTTTCCGTCGAGGTTCGGCAGCCGTGAGGCGTACGCCGCCCGAACGGCTGCCATGTTTCCTGCGGTCGGAGTGATGTCCAAGGGAATTTGGATTTCCTTGTAACTGGTTTGCAGGGGGCTGCCGATTGTGCGACCGGCGCTCTGCATCGCCGTCGAAACCGCTGAGCCGAGTGTTGTGGCGTATTCATCCCGCAGTTCCCAGCTGGGCACGCCCATGGGGTTTTGATCTCCGGCCGCACCTTGGAGGAACAATGCGAAACACCCCGGGTTGTTGTTTTCGATGTAGTTGCACGCCCCCGCAGGAAAATCGCCGTCGAACAGCGTCCGCATGCCCGCTGCGACAGGATGGCACGCGTAGTTGAAGATGACCGCACGGGGCACGCCGTTTCCCTTGCGCATCACAATGACGGGCACAGTGTTCTCAAGATAGGAAAGACCTGCGCGGTTGTACGCGATGCTCGCCGTAGTGACCTTGTAGTCGAGCGTCACTGACGTCTGCGCGGCATTCAGGGCAGTCTGGGCTGCCTCCACCAGATCATCTTCGAGTTGCTGGCTGTAGGTCTCGACCATCGAAAGGTCCGATAAGCCGTAACACATGAATGGGTGGAGCGTATCGATCACCACTGGGCCGTTGTGGGTGTGCGTGGACTGGATCAGGATGTCGCTGTTGGACCAGTCTGCCAGGGCCAGGATGCGTTGGCGGGCCCTTTGATGGATGGACCTGGGCAGCGCCAGGATGTCGACGCTCATGATCAGGTTGGGGGAGCCGTTCTCCCACAGGACGATGGCCCGGGCCCACAATGATTCGTAGGGGTCGCTGCTGGTGGCCTCACGGCCGCCGTCGAGCGTTCCGTACCCGGCCATATACGGATTGACGTCAAGCGATGGCGAAATGCTCACTTGGGCCGTCGAAACGGTAAACGCCATGAAAGATCACTCCTTGATTGTGCGCAATGGTGACCTTCGTTTGCCCCCAAACAAAGCCCGTTTCCCGGTAGCGCTTAACAGCCAATACGTGAGACCACCTTCATTAGATCACGCGTTGCGCGGAATCCGGCGTGTCAGATGCACCAAATATTTATCGTTTTCTCTTCGGGTATTTGGTTAAACAAAAAGGGCCGGCACACTCCATTCAGAAGCGTGCGGCCCTTCATGCCATGGTTCTATCTGGAAGCCGGCCTAAAAATGGTCAAGCCATTCCAGCCGGTGCCCACGGTACTGGGCTGGCCCCATGCCCGGTTCTGGCCCACGGGGTAGTAGCGGAGATCGCCGGTGGTGGTCCGGGCGATGATTCCCGAGGTGCCGGTTCCCGCGAATCCCTTAACGGCTCCAAAACTGGAGATGGCGTCCCAGCCGACCCCGATGACACTCGGCGACTCCTGGATAAAGGAACCGCTTCCGTTGGACCGGTAGAGCCTCAGGTCACCGTTGCTGCCCTTGGCCAGAAGATCGGCGTTCGAATCCTTATCGAAGTCCATTTGCAGGATCTCAAGGCCTCCCCAACCCGTGCCAATCTGCACGCGGGGGCCCAGTCCGTTGCCGTTGGGGTTGCTGATGTAGAACATGCGGCCCGAAGGGTCGTAGCCTGTGATGCCTGGCAGGGCATCGGACTTCTTCCATGAGCCGACTGTCAACGTCCAGTCCTTCCAACCCGTCCCGAGGCTGATCGGGGACCCAAAGCCACTGCCCTTCAGGCCTGGATAGACATTCAGGCGGCCGTCGGACCACTGCGCGAGGATGTCCAGGGCACCATCCCCATTCCAATCGGTGAGGAAACCGGCCTTCAGCCCAGTCCACTGCGTGCCGATGCGTTCCGCGCCGAGAAGCGACGTGGATCCTGTTGCAGCGTAGCGGTAGAGGTTGCCGTCCGTCCGTACGGCCAGGACGTCGGCAGCGTCGACGCCGAGTGTTGAAGCCACGTCTACCGGGGCTCCACTGATCAGCGCGGCATCATTCCAACCGAGGCCGGTCAGGAAGCGGTTGCCCCACGATCCCGATTCCGCGGGGTAGTAGAACAAGTCACCGTTTGCGGCGCGTGCCTGCAGGCCCTGCGAACCGGACCCGTTGAACCCGGATGAGGAGCTGACCGAGGTCATGGCTGACCAGCCGTTGCCGATCACACTGCTTGCTTCGGGAACAAACGATCCGAGCCCGTTCGACCGGTAGAGCCGCATGGTTCCGTCGGACGTCCTGGAAACGATGTCCTGGCTGCCGTCGTCGTCGAAGTCGAGTTGGTTGATCTGGTGACCGCCGAAGCCCGTCCCAATGAGGACGCCTCCGCCCAAGCCCCGACCGGAGGCGTTTTGGTAGCGGAAGAGATTGCCGTCCCCGTCCAGCCCGATGACCCCCGGGTAGGCGTCTTTGGAGTTCCACCAACCAACTGTAAGAGACATTTCCTGCCAGCCTGACCCAACTTGAATGGGGGCAAGGAAGCCGCCGCGGGGGGCTCCCGGGTACACCTGAAGGCTGCCGTCGGGCCATTGGGAGAGGATGTCCTGGACCCCGTCCTGGTTCCAGTCGACCACATAGATGGCCTTGGCATTGCCCCACCCGGAGCCAATGGCGACCGGACCCGTGATGCTGCCTTGGCCATCTGCCGGGAAGTTGTCCAGCCGACCGGATGAGCTGGTCGCCAGGACGTCTGCCCCCGACCTGATGGAGGGGGCGGAGGGGGTGTCCGCACCCCGGGCGAAGGTCCGCAGCTGGTCGTAGCTGCCGTTGAAGATGTTGGAGTCACCCTCGAACGGTCCGGTGCTGCTGTATTGCCACATGGAGTAGTTGCCCCAGCTCACGGGCAAGGTTCCGGGCGTGTTGGTGGGGTTGTTCCAGTAGGAGGCGATCCACAAGGGATAGCTGCCGAAAGTGGAGTTCCCCACGCACGTGTTCCACCAGTCCGTGGTGCTGTAGATGACAGGGAACCGGCCCGTCAGCGCCATGACGGTGTTGCCGAAGTCTGCGGCCCACTGGCCAAGTTGCGCCTTGGACATGTCGTAGCACGTGTTCCCGAAGTAGAAGCCGTTGATGGTGCGTCCGGCATAGGGGTTGTACTCAATGTCGAGGACGGGCGGAAGGGTGTAACCGTCCGCGGTCCAGCCTCCGCCATTGGCCACAAAATACCTGGCCTGGTCAGCGCCTGAGGACCAGTTGGGAATGGCAAAGTGGTAGGCCCCACGCACCATGCCTGCGTTTCGTGAGCCGTCGTATTGCTGGGCGTAGTTTTCGTTGAGGTAGTAATTGCCTTCAGTTGCCTTGACGTATGCCCACCTCGAGCCCTGGTTCCATTGGCTCTGCCAGTCGACGTTGCCCTGGTGGGCACTGACGTCCTGGCCCGCAATCCCGATGCTGGGCCGCCAGTGTCCTGTGTCAGCCCCCAAGGGCTGGACCGGGGCTTGCTCAAGCGTTTGGGCGTCCGCAGGTGCCGGGGAACCCTTTCCTTGGGCGGCGGCAGTGACCCGTGGGGAGCGCTGTCCCATCTCGGCTCCGCCGGCCGGGATAGCTGATCTCATCGCCGCGTTCTTTGCCACCGCGTCTTGCCCGCTGCCCGGCAACGCCTTTGGATCCGGCGCCTGCGCCGCCTCGTTCAACGGTTGGCCGGGCGGCTGCGTCGGCGGGGAGGAAGGTCCGACGGCGGTTCCCGGCTTGGGTTCCGCGGGTGCGGTCGGAGGGACATACGGTTGGGCATCCTTCTGGGGAGCCACAGCGTCTGTGCCCGTCGGAGCGGGACGTGGGCCCTGCGATGGCGTCGGTTGCGACGTGGCAGACGGAGCCGGCTGGGGTGCCGTTGCCACGGCTTGCGCAGGAGCTCCGAGGCAACTGCCCGCCACGAGGGCGGTGGCAAGGGCAAGGCCTGCGTTGGTCCACGTCAACCGTCGGGGCGCGTTGAGGGATGGTTTTTTCATTTGCATTCCGGCCCTGTGCCGCGGCTCAGCGGCGCATGGTGTGGCTTGCGGACAAGCTCCGGGGCGGGCGCCTGCGCATGGGACCAAAGGCCAGCTCCTAACGGCCTTACCCTAACATTCTGGAACTGGAGTGACTAGTGGGGTTGACGATACTGCAGTGACTCCTGATTCTGACTTATCCACATGTGCCTCCGAGTGACTTGAGGGGCTTTTGGCGCTCGCCTAGCGTGAGTCACTCGAGATGCGCTCGGTTGACCAATCCGTGACCATTGGGGGAGATGTGGACGCTGTAAAAATAGTCGAGGGCGAGGTCCGCGAACTTATCCGCCGCAGGGGTTTGGATCCCTTGGAGCAAACGGCCGATGTGCGTCGACTTGTTGAGGCCGCGGTCAGCGACTATGACGAGCGGGCGCTCCTCGGGCCCCTTCCACCTTTGGGACATCTCGAGGCGGCGCGCCGCCACGTCTTTGATGCCGTCGCCGGTTTCGGTCCCTTGCAGCCACTCCTGGATGACCCCTCCATCGAGGAGGTCTGGATTAATGCTCCCCATGAAATTTACGTGGCCCGGAACGGGGAATCTGAACTGACTGCTCTGAGCCTCACCGAGCAGCAGGTCCGGGACCTCGTCGAAAGGATGCTTAAGAGCTCGGGCCGGCGGCTGGACCTATCATCGCCGTTCGTGGATGCTGCGCTGCCGGACGGCTCAAGGCTGCACGTAGCCATCCCCGATATCACCCGGAAGCACTGGGCCGTGAATATCCGGAAATTTATTGCCAGGGCAAGCCGCCTGGAGCACCTCGTCGAGCTGGGAAGTCTGACACCCCAAGCAGCCAGATTCCTGGGCGCTGCCGTGGCCAGTGGCCTCAACATCTTGGTGTCCGGGGCCACCCAAGCGGGAAAAACCACCATGCTGAACTGCCTGGCGGCGAACGTCGGTTCCCGCGAAAGGGTAATAACGGTAGAAGAAATCTTCGAGCTTCAACTGCCGCTCCGCGATGTCGTGGGCCTGCAGTGCAGGCAGCCCAACCTGGAGGGCGAGGGCGAAATCCCGCTGCGTCGGCTGGTGAAGGAAGCCCTGCGTATGCGGCCCGACCGGCTGATCGTGGGAGAAGTCCGTGAAGCCGAAAGCCTGGACATGCTGATCTCACTCAATTCGGGCCTTCCCGGTATGTGTACGGTGCACGCCAACTCCGCTCATGACGCCGTAACGAAGATCTGTACCCTGCCACTGCTGGCAGGGGCCAACATTTCCAGTGCCTTCGTCCTACCCACGGTCGCTTCATGCATAGACCTCGTGGTGCACTGCGGTCGCCACTCCACCGGGCGCAGGCAGGTTACCGAGGTGCTCTCCCTGGGGCGCCGCGTGGAGAACGGGATCATCGAGTCATCCCAAGTCTTTGGCATGGTTGGCGGCCAGTTGCAGCCCAGAGCCAATTCCATGCCCGCGGTCGAGAAGTTTGCCCGGGCAGGTTTCGATGTTGCCGCCCTCCTGGAGTTGAACTGATGGCACCGCTTCTCGGGATTCTCTGTGGTCTTGGCGTATTTCTGGTGTGGTGGTCCACGTGGGAGCAGCCCGCCGGAAAGAAGAAAGCCAAGCCGCGGCGACTGGACCTCTTGCTGGTATCGGCGGGGATAGAAAAGGTAACGGCTGGCGGGCTCATTGCGACCTGCGCTGGATGTGGCCTTCTCGCCCTTCTCGTCTTCTTTGTGCTGACGGCCTCGCTTCCCATCGCTGTGTGCTTCGCAATTTTCGGTTCCTGGGTGCCCTTCGGCGTGGTTCGCTGGAGGGCGAAGAAGCGCCGCGCGGCGCTCCGCGTCCTTTGGCCGGACGTGGTGGATCATCTGCGCTCCGCCATCCGGGCGGGCCTGGCGTTGCCGGAGGCACTGATTCAGTTGGGTCACAACGGGCCGGATGAATTGCGTGCCCTGTTCCTCGACTTCGGGGCCGATTACAGGTCGGGTGGACAATTCGATGCTGCCTTGAACAGGCTGAAGGAGCGACTGGCTGATCCAGTGGCAGACCGGATTATCGAAGCACTTCGGATGACCCGGGAGGTGGGCGGATCCGACCTTGGCCGGATGCTTGGCACCCTCGCTGAGTTCCTGCGGGATAGTGCCCGGACACGCAGCGAGCTTGAGGCCCGGCAATCCTGGACGATTAACGCCGCCCGCCTCGCCGTCGCGGCCCCGTGGATCATCCTGGTGGTGATGGCAAGCCGGCCGGAGGCGATGCGGGCCTACAGCTCACCCCTTGGCGCCATGGTGCTGCTGGGAGGCCTCCTGGTCTCCGTGATCTGCTACGCGGTCATGCTGCGGATAGGCGCGTTGCCTGAGGACGAACGGATCCTTGCATGAGTTCAACAACAGCGCTCGCGGTCCTGTGTGGACTCCTGCTTGGGGCAGGGGTGTGGCTGACGATGGTTCGCCTGCCTTTTCTGCGCGGCATCACTCTGGCCGAACGAATCGAACCGCAGCTGAAGTCCAAGAACCTCGAATCGCGCCTTCTGCGCCCTCCCACGCAGAACCTGACGCCATTCGGACCCCTGGAACGGATACTCCGTCCAGTGATTCGTGACGCAATGCGGCAACTTTCCCGGTTCAATGTCGGTTCGACCGCCCTGGCCAAGCGGTTGGCGCGGGCGGGTTCGCAGAAGTCGACTCTTGATTACAGGGCCGAGCAATTGCTGTGGGCCGGCGCTGGCTTCGTGCTTGCTGTTCTGGTGGTTGCTGTCCGGGCAGCGACTGGACAGTTCAGCCCGGCACTACTGGTGGTCGCGGTCATCGGAAGTGCATTGGCGGGTTATCTGCTGCGTGACTACGTTCTTGGCCAACACATCAAGCGGCGCGAGTCCAGGATGCTGTCCGAATTTCCAGGCCTTGCCGAGCTCATGGCCTTGGCCGTTGCTGCAGGGGAGAGCGCGATGGGCGCCATGGACAGGGTGACCCGCAGCTCCAGCGGCGAGCTTTCCGCCGAATTCGCCAGGGTCATCGCGGATGCCCGCTCCGGAAAGCCGCTGCCAGAGGCCCTGCGAGGCTTTTCCTCCAGGGCGGAGCTGCCACCCCTCGTCAGGTTCTTCGACGGGCTGGTGGTTGCTGTGGAACGCGGCACTCCACTGGCCGGCGTACTCAGGGCGCAGGCTGCCGACGTCCGTGACGCCGCCAAACGCGAGCTGATGGAATCAGCCGGCCGGAAAGAGATCGCCATGATGGTGCCGCTCGTTTTCGGTGTACTTCCACTCACGGTGGTTTTTGCCGCCTTCCCAGCCATTGCAGCCCTGGAAATCAGCCTCTAGGAGGCTGGCCAGGTCCATCTCATCATCCTGTTCACCAACAAGCTGCTTCAACACCAGCTCGACACATAGTGGGGAAATCATGAAGAAAAAAGCTCAAAGCACAATTGCAGCCTGGGTCCTGGTACTTGGTTGCGGCTCTTGGTTCACGGCCGGACTGGGGGAGACAATGCCGGCCACGGACGACCATGAACGGGGGGACGTACCGGGTTGGGTCATGATCACACTGATGTCAGCCGTCCTGGTTGCGGGGCTGTTGGCCCTCGCTGCGCCGGCCCTAAAGGACCTCTTTAACCAGGCAATCCATCAGGTTGCCAAGTAGGCCGCGGCGCGGAAGGGTCCGTACCTTGGGTCATTGGCGTCGATCGGCGGCCTCGGCAGCTCCCGACGAGCAGGGGTCAGCGGTCGTCGATTTTGTTCTGGTCGGGACGTTGCTGACCCTGTTGTTCCTGTCAATCATCCAGTTCACCTTGGTCTTGCATGTCCGGAATACGCTCATCGATGCTGCGGCCTCCGGTGCACGCTACGGATCATTGGCGGACAGGACACCGACCGACGCCAAAGAGCGTGCTTCTGAGCTGATCGGCTCTGCCCTGAGTGCCGACTTCCCACGTGAGGTTACTGCGGCCGAGGCTACGACCGACGGCCTTCGCACCATGGAGGTGACTGTCAGGGCGCCTTTTCCGATGCTGGGTTTGATCGGGCCCGTCGGACTGATGGAGGTGAAAGGACATGCGGTTCTCCCGGGCTGACCTAAGGAGTCTGCTGTGGACGGCTATGCGGCAAAGGCTCGGTGACGCCCTGGGCGTGCGGACAGAAGTCGGGGCGGGCCGCGTACCTCATGCGATTCCCAGCGGGGCGCAGGAAGGAAGCGCTGCGGTCGAGTTCATCTTCCTGGCCTTGCTTTTAATGGTCCCGGTGGTCTATTTCGTCGTGACTGTCGGCCAACTGCAGGGCGGTTCCTTCGCCGTGGTGGGGGCGGCGGACCAAGCCGCGAAGGTCTATGTTGCCCAATCAAACCCGGCGGGCGCCCAACGGGCGGCTGAGCAAACTGTCCTCGTTGCACTGAAGGATTATGGCTACACTCCCGAGCAAGCCAGCTTTGAGGTCTCGTGCGACAGATCAGACTGCTCATCGGCGGGTGCCACGGTTTCCGTCGTTGTGCACTTGGATGTTCCCTTGCCCATGATGCCGTTTGCGGACGCCGGCCAACTGACGGCAAGCAGGGTGAGTGCGACAGCAACACAGGTTGTGGGGCGATACAGATGACGGGTTGCAGATGCAGCAGGACAGCCTCGGAGGACGGCCAAATGACAGTTCTTATCATCGGGTTTGTGGCGTTGTCCCTCCTGCTGGCAACAGCGGTGATGGCCGCATCCGCTGTGTACCTGGAACACAAGAAGCTGCTCTCCCTGGCTGACGGAGCAGCGCTCGCTGCCGCGGATGCGTACGTTGCGGGGGAGATAGGCGGGGGAAGCTCGCCATCGACCACGTTGGCGGACAGCAGGGTGCTTGCGGCGGCAGGCTCGTACTTGGACAAAAGCCATGCTTTCGATAGCCATGACCATTTGACCGTGCAAGCTGAAACAGGGCGTGGCCCGGGGGATACCGCTGTTGTGGTCCTGGCGTCCATCGCCCATCCGCCAGTGATCAGTTTCCTGCTTCCCGACGGTATCGCTGTTGAGGCCAAATCCACTGCACGGTCGAGGCTAACGCAGTAATGATACGGGCCAAAGTGTCCGGCCCCGACGGGGGAGTCCGATGAATAGCGTACGCTGGGATAACCATGGCTGACATTGATTTTCCCGCAGAAATCCGCGCCCTTCGCGCAACTTACGGCTCCATCGAGAACGTCACGGATGTTGATGCCCTCAAAGCTGAGATCGCTGAACTGAGCGAGCAAGCCGGTGCGCCGGACCTTTGGGACGACCCCGCAGCAGCCCAGGTGATCACGTCCCGGCTGTCGCATCGGCAGTCGGAAGTTGAGCGACTGTCGAAGCTTGCTTCCCGCATCGATGACCTCGAGGTGCTGGTGGAGTTGGGCCAGGACGAAGGCGACGAAGCTTCC
Source organism: Paenarthrobacter sp. UW852 (assembly GCF_024608385.1). Lineage (NCBI taxonomy): Bacteria > Bacillati > Actinomycetota > Actinomycetes > Micrococcales > Micrococcaceae > Paenarthrobacter > Paenarthrobacter sp. UW852. The sequence goes on along the minus strand of NZ_JAMSGY010000003.1, from coordinate 272,540 downwards.
ATGGCCGAAGCCGCGAAGGAATTGGCCTCCATCCGCAAGGCACTGGAGGAACTCGAAGTCGTTACCCTGCTCTCGGGTGAGTACGACGAGCGGGAAGCAGTTGTCACGATCAGGGCGGGGGCAGGGGGCGTTGATGCCGCCGATTTCGCCGAGATGCTGATGAGGATGTACTTGCGCTGGGCAGAACGCCATGGTTATCCGACCACTGTCATGGACACTTCCTATGCGGAAGAAGCGGGTTTGAAGTCCGCCACTTTCGAGGTCAAGGCGCCATATGCGTTCGGCACACTGAGCGTAGAGGCGGGCACCCACCGCCTGGTCCGCATCAGCCCTTTCGATAACCAGGGCCGGCGGCAGACCTCCTTTGCGGCCGTGGAGGTCATACCCCTGATTGAACAGACGGACTCGATCGAGATTCCCGACAACGAAATCAGGGTGGACGTCTTCCGGTCCTCGGGACCGGGTGGCCAGTCGGTCAACACCACCGACTCCGCAGTACGGTTGACGCACATTCCCACTGGAATTGTCGTCTCCATGCAGAACGAAAAATCACAGCTCCAAAACCGCGCAGCGGCCATGCGGGTCCTTCAGTCCCGCCTCTTGTTGGTCAAGAAAGAACAAGAAGACGCGGAGAAGAAAGCACTGGCCGGTGACGTCAAAGCGTCGTGGGGCGACCAGATGCGTTCCTATGTGCTCAATCCGTACCAGATGGTCAAGGACCTGCGCACGGAACATGAAGTGGGCAACACATCGGCAGTGCTGGACGGCGATATTGACGACTTCATTGACGCTGGCATCCGTTGGCGCACGGGCAACCGCAACGCCGCTGCCAGCTAGGCCGTACAGCAGTCAGCAGATCCCGCAGGCTGTCAAAGGCTGTGAGGAGTCGGTCCGGATTCGGCGACACGCCCCTTAAAGGTCCGGTTTAGCTCCCTACCCGTGCGTATAGTCGAGTGGCCGGTGCTCTCACTTCCCCCATCGAAAGCCCGCGCTCCGGCTGTTGGACTGGGCGACTACGTCATGTCCGGCGGGGTTCTAAAGGGCCATGATCAGATTTGAGAATGTCACCAAGGTCTACGAGCAGAATGCCCGACCGGCGCTCGACTCTGTCAGCCTTGAGATCAACCGCGGCGAATTCACGTTCCTCGTCGGTGCCTCGGGCTCAGGCAAGTCCACGTTCCTGCGGCTGATCCTGAAGGAAGACAAAGCGTCCTCCGGGTCCGTTTACGTCGCGGGCCAGAACGTCGCCAACATTTCAAGCTGGCGGGTCCCCAAGCTCAGGCGCGGAATTGGCGTGGTCTTCCAGGATTTCCGCCTTCTGCCCCAGAAAAACGTCTTTGCCAATGTGGCCTTCGCGATGCAGGTCATCGGCAAGAGCCGCTCTATTATCCGCGAGACAGTGCCCGAGGTCCTGAAAACAGTGGGTCTGGAAGGCAAGGAACGGCGAATGCCGCATGAGCTCTCCGGTGGTGAGCAGCAGCGCGTGGCGATCGCCCGCGCCGTCGTCAATCGCCCCGGCATCCTGCTGGCAGACGAGCCGACCGGAAACCTGGACCCCATCACTTCGATGGGAATCATGGGAGTCCTGGACAAAATCAACCAGAACGGCACCACGGTGGTCATGGCCACCCACGACGACGACATCGTCAACGAGATGCGCCGGCGCGTGGTGGAACTTAAGAACGGTAAGGTCATTCGCGACGAAGCCAAGGCCCTGTACACATCGATGATTCCTGTGGTGGGGGAGTCGCGCCGTCTGCGCGATGCCAGCGGCGAGGAACTCGACCGGGCTCAGGGGGCACAGCTGTGAGGCTCCTCTTTATCCTCGGGGAAATCGGCAGTGGCTTACGCCGCAACCTGTCGATGGTGATTTCCGTAGTATTGGTGACTTTTGTTTCCCTGACGTTCGTGGGCGCTGCGGGGATGCTGCAGATGCAGATCAACCAGATGAAGGGCTACTGGTACGACAAAGTCCAGGTGGCGGTCTTCCTCTGCAACGACGGTTCGACGGCGGTTGGCTGCGCATCCGGTCCGGCCACGCAGGAGCAGCAGGACAACCTGAAGGCAATGCTGGAGTCCCCTGCCGTCAAGCAGTACATCAACGACTTCCAGTTCGAATCCCAGGCCGAGGCCTACACGCACTTCAAGGAACAGTTCTCCAACTCACCGATCGTGGACTCCGTGTCCGAGGACCAGCTGCCGGCCTCGTTCCGCATCAACATGAAGAACCCTGAGAAGTACCAGATCATCAGCGAAACGTTCTCCTCCCAGCCGGGCGTCGAGACCGTGAGTGACCAAAGACAGGTCCTTGAACGCATCTTCTCGTGGATGAACGGCGCCTCCGTGGCTGCTATTGGCGTTGCTGCGGTGATGATTTTCTGTGCGGTGCTGCTGATTACGACAACCATCCGCCTTTCAGCCTTCAGCCGTCGTCGCGAAACCGGCATTATGCGGCTCGTGGGCGCCTCCAAGATGGTCATCCAACTGCCGTTCATCCTCGAAGGCGTCATAGCCGCCGTCGTTGGAGCTTTGTTGGCTTCGGTCACCCTGTGGCTGATGGCTCATTTCTGGCTCAATGGCGACCTGTCCAGGCAATTCCTTAATACGCCGTTCATCTCGTCAGCGCAGGTCCTGGTGATCGCTCCGGTCCTCATTGCGCTGGGTGCGGGGCTCGCTGGTATATCGTCACTATTGACCTTGCGGCGCTACCTGAAGGTTTAGCCATGACCCTCCCGTTTCACCGAACAACCGTGCTGACAAGCGAAAAGGACTCCTGATGACCACGTTGGACCCGACCTCCCTGCGTCGGCGCCTTGCGTCCGGCCACGTTCGGATTCTGGGTGCTGCCCTTGCCGTGGGTCTGGCTGTCAGCCTCCTTTCAGGTGCCCCAACCGCGCAGGCAGACAACCTGGATGACCAGCAGGCCGCCCTGGAAGCAGAGTCGGCCAGGGTGCAGGCCTCCCTGGAATTCGTGGATGCGAATATCGCGAAGGCCGCAGGTGACCTGGTGATCTACCAAGGCCGTCTTCCGGGAGCCCAGCAGGCGCTGCTTGAGGCTCAGGGCCGGGTTGCCGGCGCAGTCAAGGAAGTCGAAGCGTTGGCTGCCCGGGTAGAGCTTGCCCAGCAGAACAAAGCGAAGATTACCGAACAGCTGGAAAGTGATAAACAAAAAATCACTGACACCAAAAAGCTGATCGGGCAGATTGCGTCCCAGGCGTACAAATCGGGTGGCGTGCCTACCAACATCGCCCTCTTGTTCGGCTCCAGCGAAACAGGAAGCCTGACCGAGTCCATGGATTTGGCTGACCAGGCGATGCGCAGCCAAAACGCAGCGATGACCAAATTGACGCAGCAAAACGCCACGAACGTGAACTCACAGGCGCGGCTGGTTGCGGTCGAGGAGGAAATCCAGGACCTGAAGGCCAAGGCTGATGCCGCGCTGGAGCGGGAGAAAGCGGCCCGGGATGAGGCTGCGAGCAAGAAAGCCGAAGTCGACAAGCTGATCGAAGACACCACCCGCTTGAACGGACAATTGCAAGCGGCCAAACCCGGGATCGAAGCCAACCTCGCTCGGGTGAAGTCCGAACAGGACAGCGTTGCAGCTGAGATTGTGGAGCGGGACCGCAAATTGCGGGAAGCGTGGGAAGCGGAGCAACGGCGTATCGCTGCGGAGGCCGCTGCTGCCGCAGCCGCGGCTGCGGCAGCACAGGGTAGGCCGGCGCCCCCGGAGCAGCCTTATGTTCCGCCCGCTGCGGGATCACCTTCGGCATTCGGTTTGCGGCACCCGTTCGCCAGCGCTGTGCCCATCACATCGGGGTTCGGTTGGCGTGCAACGCCGCCGGGCACTATCGACTTCTACGGCACGGGTGGTTACATGCACACCGGCATCGACTTCGGTGCGGCCTGCGGTACCCCCGTCTACGCGGCCGCCGCGGGCCAGGTGTTCAACTCCGGCTGGAACTCAGCAGACGGAGGTGGCTGGCGGGTCAAGATTTCCCACGGCGTTGTCCAAGGCAACTCGCTGACCACCATCTACTATCACAACAGCAGCATTGTGGTTGCCAATGGTCAGCAGGTCTCGGCAGGGCAGCTCATTGCCTACTCGGGCAGCACAGGTAACTCCACTGGTTGCCATGCGCACTTCGAAACCTGGCTCAACGGCTCGGCAGTGGACCCCATGACCCTTCTCTAAGGTGCGGGGGCCCGCCGGGGCTGGCGTACACTAGTTGAAATCCGCATCTAACAAGGAGTTCTACCGTGCCCAAGGAAAGTGGCCGTAAGGTAGTGGCCACCAATCGGAAGGCCCGGCACAACTACCTCATTCTTGATACCTATGAGGCAGGCATTGCCCTCATGGGAACCGAGGTGAAGTCCCTCCGCGAGGGCCATGCGTCCATGGTGGATGGCTTCTGCACCTTCTACAACGACGAGCTGTGGATGGAGGGTATCCACATCCCTGAGTACAACCAGGGGAGTTGGACCAACCATGCCGCACGCCGGCGTCGTAAGCTCTTGTTGCATCGCGAGGAACTGGACAAGATTTCGCAAAAGATCCGCGAGTCCGGCTTCACCGTCGTTCCGCTTCAGCTGTATTTCCTCGACGGGCGGGCCAAGGTCGAGATCGCCCTTGCCCGAGGTAAGAAGGATTACGACAAGCGGCAGACCCTCCGCGAGCAGCAGGATAAGCGTGAGTCCCTGCGTGAACTGCGTGAACGCAACCGACGTTAGCCGGCCAAGGCGCGTGTCCGGGAATGAAACTTCCGATTAATGCGCTATGCTAAGTAGTCCGGCGGAGCTTCCACAGTCCGACGGTTTGGTAACAAAATACGGGGATGATCGGTTTCGACGATGTTAGTCGCGACAGGTGAAGCGGGCCGAGGATGCAGAATTATCTCGTAAACGCTGTCTGCAAACCAATAAGTGCCGAATCTAAGCGCACTGACTTCGCTCTCGCTGCCTAAGCAGTAAGACAGTCCGTCAGCCCGGGGTTGCTATCGCCCCGGTTCCTGGCGTCATTTAGATAGCCACTGCTGTTTGCCTTCGTCATTGAGGTAAACGGGACTCTTAGATGACTGGGCCCGGATCAGCCGCCTGTTTGCAGGACGGCTGGGGCCGAGAAAATCCGACGCAAACTGCGCCCGGAGAAGCCCTGACAACACGACATCGGACGGGGGTTCAATTCCCCCCATCTCCACCCCGGAAAGCCCTCGGATCCTCGCGATCCGGGGGCTTTCTTCGTGCCGAAAACTACCTGCCCGTAAGCCACGTTCACCCACGGCGTACCGTAAACCGGACTAGCCCCCCAACCCCGGTCGTTGTACTGGGTAAGCGCGAAGCCGGACGGGGCGTGCGGATCGCGGTCCGACGTTTGGCAGGAGGCAAGTGATGAGTACCGAGCCTGAGTTTGAACAACAACACCCGGACGAAGACGAGGCCCTGGACGCGTATTCGCAGCTCGTCATCAGGGTGGCGGAGTCCGTAACACCCCATGTTGCTGCCATTGAAATGACAAGCACAGGGCGCCGTGGCCAAGTGCGTGTGGGAAGCGGATCCGCCGTCGTGTTTACGGGCGACGGGTACCTGCTGACGAACGCCCACGTCGTGGCGGGCATTCAGTCCGGCCGGGCCGTCTTCGCGGACGGTAAGCACACCGACGTGGAGTTGGTGGGTGCCGATCCTCTGTCAGATCTTGCTGTGGTCCGTGGGTTGAGATCCACGCCGCCTCCGGCGCTGCTGGGTAACGCGGACTCTTTGCGTGTAGGGCAGTTGGTCATCGCCGTGGGGAACCCCCTCGGCCTGGCCGGGTCCGTGACTGCCGGCGTGGTCAGTGGCCTGGGTCGCTCCATCCCTGTCCGGGCAGGAGAACACCGGCGGGTGATTGAAGATGTCATCCAGACCGATGCTGCGCTGAATCCAGGAAATTCCGGTGGGGCTTTGGCTGATACGAGGGGCCGCATCGTCGGCATCAACACTGCTGTCGCCGGACTTGGGCTGGGGTTGGCTGTTCCCATCAACAGGACGACGCAGAGGATCATTGCCTCGTTGCTGCGGGATAGCCGGGTGCGTCGAGCCTACCTGGGCCTGGTCAGCACCCCGATACCCCTTGACGCCAGTGCCGTGGTGCGGACAGGCCAGAAGGAAGGCTTACGCGTCGTCGAGGTGATCGCGGGCTCACCTGCTGAGCGGTCCGGACTCCAGCCAGGTGATCTGGTGCTGCGTGCCCAGGGGAGGGCGGTGTCCAGCGCGGAAAGCCTCCAGAAGCTGCTCTTTGAGGAGGCGATCGGCGAACCGTTCCCGCTGACGGTGCTGCGGGAGGGCCGGACCTTCCAGCTTCTCGCAGTACCTTCGGAGATGAGCCAGCAGGCGGGTTAGCCGGCTAGGCCTGGTTCTCCGGAACGTCCACGACGCCGACGAAGCGGCTGCCAACGCCTTCGTATTCGCTGCGGACTTCGCCGAGGAACAGCTTGGGCAGCTCGGAGTTCCGGTGCGTGCCGCAATAGACGAACGAGAAGTCCGGCCACCACTTCTTGGGCCGGACAGCCTCAGAGTAGCCGCACACAGCGCATGTGAGGTGGACCCAGACTGGGCGCTTTCCGGTGCGGTTGGCACGGGACTGCACGAGCCAGGCCGGGGGATTGTCCTGCATGTCGCGAAGCTCGGCCTCGCTAAGGCGGGACGGAATGCCGTGGCGTTGGGCCATTTCCATCGAAATATCCAGGGCCAGGGCGGCGTCACGTCTGCTAATCACCATTCAACGATACGGGACTCCTTCGGCGTAGGCTGTGCTCATGACTGACGCAGCCGCTGTGGAACCGAGCACCCCGCTCCAAAAACGCGTGCTGGTGGTGGCAATCGTGGCTTCGTTCATTGCGATCCTTGACGGTTTTGTGGTGAATCTCGCACTTCCGGCCATTGGGCGGGAACTGGGCGGTGGCCTGGTCATCCAGCAGTGGGTGGTGGATGCGTACTTGCTGACGTTGGGTGCCCTCATCCTGGTGGCCGGCTCATTGTCCGACCATTTTGGCAGGGCCAGGATCCTGGAATGGGGCCTGGCCGGGTTCGCGGTGACCTCGGTGATGTGCGGGCTTGCCTGGACCGGCGAAGTCCTTGTAGTCTCACGTGCCCTGCAGGGAATTGCCGGTGCGCTCCTGGTCCCGAGTTCGTTGGCCATGATCGTTACCTCGTTCTCCGGCCCTGCCCAGTCCAAAGCCATTGGCCAGTGGTCCGGGTGGACCAGCGCGGCTGCCATTGTGGCGCCGCTTATCGGCGGTGTCTCTGTGGATTTGCTTTCCTGGCGGGTCATTTTCTTCATCAACGTTGTCCCTGCAGCCCTGATCTGGCCTATGCTGTCGGGCTTGCGAGCAAGTGACGCCGCACGGGACAAGAGCAAGAAGATCGACTATCTCGGTGCGTTCCTGGCGATGGTCGGCCTGGGTGGTCCCGTATATGCCTTCATCGAGCAGGGCAGGATGGGCTGGGAGAGCCCGCTGGTGTGGGCACCGCTGGTGGTTGGGGCGGTAGCTTTGGCACTCTTCCTTGTCCACGAAGCGCGGACTGCCCAGCCGATGCTGCCGCTGCGGCTCTTCGCTATCCGCAATTTTGCGTGGGGCAACGTGGCTACCTTGGCTATTTACGGCGGGATTTCGCTGGGGTTCTTCGTCCTGGGCATCTACCTTCAGCAGGTGGGCGGTATGGGTGCGACATTGGCCGGCATTGCACTGCTTCCGGGTACGGTCATCCTGATGCTGTGTGCGTCGTATTTTGGCGGCCTTGCCGGCAAGTATGGCCCTCGTTGGTTCATGACGGCAGGTCCGTTGTTGTGCGGCGTGGGCTTCCTGATGTCATTGACGGTCCAGGAGCCCCTCAACTATTGGACGCAGGTGCTTCCCGGCCAGATTGTCTTTGGCGTGGGTTTGGCTACTCTGGTGGCTCCCCTGACGGCGGCGATACTGGGTGCAGTGCCCACGGAGGAGGCCGGTATAGGCTCGGCGGTCAATAACGCAGTGGCTCGCATTGCCGGCTTGATTACCATTGCCTTCGCCGGGGTGATCGTTGGACCGGTGTTCACGCGGCAGGGCCTGGATAATGCCTTGCTGGTCACCGCGGCCCTTTTCGTCATCGGGGGCCTGGCGTCCGCCGTCGGGATCCGGAACCCGCCGCGCGAAGCGGCTGCCTCTGCCGGAAGCGTTACTGATACGGCGTCCGACGACGGCGGTCCCGCCAGCCAGCGCAGCTAGCCGGACGTGCGGCTGCTTCAGCGCCCGGGGAGCACGCACCCAGGATGGACTCCTGCGCTTTGGACCCACAGGGCCGATGCGACTTCATCGGCCAGGTCAAACTCACGGCGATCCGGTCCGCTGCCGATCCTCACAACGAGTGCCCCACCGAACGGCTTGCGCCCCATGACTTCAACAGGCGCGTCCAGCGCGATGTCCTGGGCAGCCAGGTAACGGAGGAGATCGGGGTTTTCGTCGCTGATGCGGGTGATCTTCCCGGCATGCCCTTGGTCCAGTTCGATCATTTGGTACGCGTGCGGCAAGTCCACCATTCCGTCTGCCGACGGAATGGGATCGCCGTGCGGATCCCGGACGGGGTGTCCAAGCTTGGCTGACATGCGTTCGATGAAGGTGTCGGACACCGCATGCTCAAGCATCTCTGCTTCGTCGTGGACCTCGTCCCAGCTGTAGCCCAGTTCCTCCACAAGGTAGGTTTCGATGAGCCGGTGCCGACGCACCATGGACAAGGCCAGCCGCATGCCTTCAGCGGTCAGTCGAATGGCGCTGTAGGGCTGGTGGTCAACCAAGCCCTGGTCTTTGAGCTTGCGGACCATTTCCGAGACGGAGGAGTTGGCCACGCCCAGCCTTTGGGCGAGCTGGGAGGACGTGATCGGCTTGTCCTGCCACTCCGTATAGGAGTAGATGACCTTGACGTAGTCCTCGATCGAGGAGGAGGGCGTACTGGTCTTCACACACCAAGCCTACCGTGGCGGCGCACCCTGGACCTTGAGTGCACGCCACGTTTGCGTCACGTAGGGCACGGGCACTGTTTCGCCCGCAGCATGTCCAAGATGTTCGTGGAGGTACCACTGGAGGTTATCCATGACTTTCGCCCGGGTGGCCTCGCCGGCACGGAGGTAGTAACTGCGCGACTTCGCCAACTCCATGATGTCCTCCGGAGTCAGGGGATCCTCCCATGTGGTCAGGTGGCGTTCCAGGCCATGGAACTCCGGACCGATAACTGGCCGGAATCCCGGCTTGTGGACATCTCCTGCGTGCATGATCCGGGACAGCCTGTGGACCCAGGGAATGGACGTGTCCAGCTGGTTCCACACCAAGCCCATCGTTCCGCCGGGCCTGAGGATCCTGGCGATCTCCGTGCTGGCGGGGAGGGGGTCGCACCAGTGCCATGCCTGCGCAACGCTGACGACGTCGAATGCTGAGTCCGTCAGCCCTGTTGCCTCGGCTGTTCCCACCAGTGCGTTGACCTGCGGATAGCTTTTGCGCAGTTGTTCCAGCATGTCCGGTGAAGGATCGACGGCGGCAACCTCCAGGTCCCGCTGGAGGAGAAGCGACGTGAACTTGCCGGTGCCCGCCCCGATGTCGGCCGCTGTCAGGGCCCCTTGGGGCAGGATCCATTCCAGGGAGTCCATGGGGTATCCGGGGCGCACGCGGTCATAATGTTCCCCGCCGTCCTGGAAGCTTTGGCCCAGTTCGTGCCTGCGGGTGGCGTGGAGCTTGGGACCGCGTGGTCCTGCTGGTCCGGGAATGACCGCCGGATGACTCGCGGCTCCGGGGGACGGCGTGGACACGCGGAGCTCCTTCACAGGGTTGCCAAAAGGTACCCTACGAATTTACCGCAGCCGTGGAACCCTTTGGTGCGCGGATTCCTAGTCCACAGTGCAGGGCGCTGCGCCTGCCGTGCCCGGAGTATTGGGTGCCCATTCAGGGTAGCTGCGGTGGTCGTTCGCGGGCACCCAGCGGCCTTCGTCCACTACGTAGTCCCAGCCAAGTCCGTTGCGCTTGAGTTCCTCGATGCCTGCCAGCAACCTGGTGGCGTCCTCCAACCGGGAGCCGACGCCGAAGCTTGCCCGCAGCGAACCTGACGGCAATCCCAGGCGCTTGAGCAGCGGGTGGGCGCAGAACCGGCCATCCCGAAGGCCGACACCGTGTTCCGCCGCGAGGTAGGCGGCGACCAAACCGGCGTCGAAGCCTTCCACGGAGAAGTTGACCACACCAATGGTGTCTACGGAATCGCTGAAGATCTTGTGGACAGAGACGCCCTCAATCGCTTCCAGGCCTTCAACAAGGTAGGAACGTATGGCCGCTTCATGGTCATGCCATTCCTGCTCATCCAGGCCGGCCAACACCTGGGTGGCGCGGGCCAGGGTTGCCGCTCCCAGGACGTTGGGAGAACCGCCCTCATGGCGGGCCGGTCCGGTAGCCCAGCTGACCGAGTCCAACCGGGCTTCACGGACGGCTCCGCCGCCAGCCAGGTGGGGGACGCCGGCGTCGAGCCAGTCAGGGCGCCCCACCACCACTCCAGCGCCGAACGGAGCGTAGAGCTTGTGGCCGGAGAAGACCAGGTAGTCGATGTCCGCTTCTGCGATGTTGATGCGGCGGTGGGGTGCAAGTTGGGCGGCGTCCACCACGATCCGTGCGCCGAACCCGTGGGCAAGGGAAGCCAGTTCGGCGATGGGGAGGATTTCACCGGTGACGTTCGAAGCGCCTGTGACCGCCAGCAGGCTCACGCCGCCTTGGGCGAGTTCATCGCGGAGTTTATCCAACGTGGCGGCCAGGGTTGGTGCTGCAACGACGCTTCGGTGGGGCACACCCTGCCAAGGCAGCAGGTTGGCGTGGTGTTCGATGTCCAGGTACAGGACCTCGCCAGCGACCTGGCCATCAACCACGGGGAGGCATCCGGCCAGCAAGTTCAGGGAGTCAGTGGTGTTGCGGGTGAAAATCACGGAGTCATCAGCCCGGCCGCCCACGAATTCACGCACGATGTTCCGGGAATTTTCGTAGACAGAGGTGCTGATCTGCGAAGCAAAACCCGCACCGCGGTGAACGCTGGCGTAGTAAGGCAAGACCTCGTTGAGGTGCGCCGAGACGATGGTCAGGGCAGGTGCCGATGCGCCGTAGTCGAGGTTGGCATAACGGACATGGCCGCCTTGGATCAGGGGCGCCTGCAACTCCGCGCCCGTGACAGCGGCCAGCGGACGTGCAGCAGCAACCGGCACTGCGCTTGCCTCAGCAAACGACGGAATGGTGTTGGCGTTGAACGTAACGGTGCTCATGGGACCTCACTTAAGAGGGACCCCCGCATGGGGGATCCGCGCTTGCCGTATCCGTTCCGGACCGGCCGGGTCGTCACCCGGGGCACCCCACCGCGAATGGAGGGTTGCCGGCCAGCAAACCGGGGTTTAGCGCTGGCACTCGTGACCTGTAAAAAAGGTTAGGGCATACCCATCAGCCACTCCAAAGCCGGTGGACATTGTTAAGCGCATTGTTACGTGGAACGAAAAAGTCGTCATTGGGCGAAGATAAAACGGCGGACGGCCCCAAAAGGGGTCGTCCGCCGTCGAAAATTTCGTGATGGTTCGATGCGGGCCGTGCCGCAACCGGAGCTAGAGGAGGTCGTCCAGCCCAGGGTTGAGGCGCTTGAGGACCTCCGAATGCAATATCGAGTTGGTGGCCAACGCGTTACCGCCGAACGGTCCGTCTTCGCCCTCCAGCGACGTGAAGCGTCCGCCGGCTTCCGTGACGATGGGCACCAAGGCAGCCATGTCGTAGAGATTCAGCTCAGGTTCGCAGGCGATATCCACGGCGCCTTCGGCGACCAGGCAATAGGACCAGAAATCCCCGTAGGCGCGAGTACGCCAGATGTCCTCTGTGAGTCCCATGAATTCGTCGAGGTTGCCGCGTTCCTTCCAGCCGGAAAGGCTCGAGTACGACATCGACGCGTCCGCCAACCGGGAGACGTTGGAAACCTTCAGGCGTGTGGCGGAGGCGAGCGAACGGCCCATGTAAGCGCCCATGTCCTTGGCTGCCCACCACCGCTTGCCCAGAGCCGGGGCGCTCACTACGCCAACAACCGGTTCGCCTTCATCGACCAGCGCAATCAACGTTGCCCATACCGGAACACCGCGAACAAAATTCTTGGTGCCATCGATGGGATCGATGATCCAACGACGCGAGCCGTGTCCGCTGCTGCCGAATTCCTCGCCCAAGACGGCGTCGCGGGGGCGGGAACGGGACAGCTGGCCGCGAATCGCTTCCTCCGCGGCCTTGTCCGCATCTGTGACGGGTGTGAGGTCCGGCTTGGTTTCGATCTGCAGGTCCAGCGCTTTGAAGCGATCCATGGTCTGGGCATCTACTGAGTCTGCGAGGACGTGGGCGAGACGCAAGTCATCGTTGTAGGTGGAAACGGGATGGGTCATGCCACCAAACTATCCTGAATCACTGGCCGCAGTGGGGACGTGAAGCCGCCACGATCAGTTGACCGTGCCCAATTCCTTGGCCTCTTTCGCTTCGAGCCGGGGATCAGCCCCAAGCAAGCGACGCAGTGAGGCAAGGCGGGCGACGCCTGACGGTCCGGCATGGCCTTCGTTGACCCACGCATCCAGTCCGCAATTGATGGCGGTTGCGTCGTGTTTGCAGCCGCGCTCGCAGCCATCCGTGCCGGGCTCCAAATCGGGGAAGGAACGCAGGATCCGGTCCGGGTCCACATGGGCCAAACCGAAGGAGCGGATGCCGGGAGTATCGATGATCCAGCTTCCCGTGGGGGCGTCATCGAGTTTAAGGGCCAGGGCCGACGAGGAGGTGTGCCTGCCGCGGCCCGTCACCGCGTTTACGCCGCCAGTGGCGCGTTCGGCTCCCGTCAGGGCGTTGACCATGGTGGACTTGCCCACACCGGAGTGGCCGAGCATGACAGTTACTTTTCCGCCGAGGTGGGAGCGGAGCTGCGCGACGGCATCCCGGTCGAGGCGGGCGGACAGGCCGTCGTCGGAACGCGCGTCAATGCCGCCGGCCCCTGAATCGGCGGTCCGGCTGATGATTACGGGGAAGTCCAGGCTGAGGTAGTTCGCCAGCAGTTCCGCCGGGTCCTTGACGTCCGCCTTGGTGATGAGCAGCAGCGGCTCGATGCCGGCGTCATACGCGGCCACCAGGGCGCGGTCGATGAATCCGGTCCGGGGCTCGGGGTTCGCGGCCGCCACCACCACCACGAGTTGATCGGCATTGGCCACGACGACACGTTCGATCGGATCGGTGTCGTCAGCACTGCGGCGCAGGAGCGTCCTGCGCTCCTCCACCCGGACCAGGCGGGCGAGGGTATCCGGGTCTCCGGAGACATCTCCGACCAGGGCGACGAAGTCACCCGGGACCACGGGGTTACGCCGCAGTTCACGGGCCCGTGCTGCGATGACCAGGCGCTCGTTGTCGGTGTCTTCCCCGACAATTGCCCGGTACCGTCCCCGGTCTACGGTGATGATGCGCCCAATGACGGCGTCATCGTGGCTTGGGCGGTCCTTGGTCCTGGGGCGTGACCCTTTTTTGTTGGGACGGATACGGACATCGGACTCGTCCCAGGAGCGTGCGTCGCGGGCCATGGTCAGTTGCCGGCCTCTTCCGCGCCGGCAGTCCCGAGCATCCGAACCCACATGTCCGGGAACTCCGGCATGGTCTTAGACGTCGTGGCGATGTCTTCGACCTTGACCCCTTCGACGGCGAGGCCAAGGATGGCACCCGCTGTGGCCATGCGGTGGTCCGCGTAGCTGTGCACGATCCCGGAATGCAGGGCAGCCGGCCGGATAACCAAGCCGTCAGCCGTTTCCTCAGCGTCACCACCCAGCCTGTTGATCTCGGCCACCAGGGCCGCGAGCCGATCAGTTTCGTGGCCACGTAGGTGGGCAATGCCCGTGAGACGCGAAGGGCCGGCTGCAAGTGCGCAGAGCGCGGCAACGGTGGGTGCGAGTTCGCTGGTTTCGTCGAAGTCCGCGCCCTTGATCTCCTGACCACCGGTAACGGTCAGCGTCCCGTCCTGAAGAGTGACTTCCGCTCCCATGGTGGCGAGGATGCTCCGCCACATGTCGCCCACCTGCGTGGTGCCGGATGGCCAGTTGGGGATGCGGACTGTTCCCTTGGTAGCCAGCGCAGCTGCCAGGAAGGGGCCGGCGTTGGAGAGGTCCTGCTCAATCCGTTGGTCAAAGGCGCTGATGGGACCGGGGGATACCCGCCAGTGGTTCGGCACCGAATCGTCCACCGAGACCCCGACGCTGCGGAGGGTCGCCACCGTCATCGAGATGTGGTCAAGGCTCGGAACGGGCTTGCCTACATGCTCCAGGTGCAGGCCCTCGGTGAAACGCGCACCCACCAGCAGCAAGGCAGAGACGAACTGCGACGAAGCGCTGGCATCGATCACCAAGTGCCCCCCGCGCACCTCCCCGGTGCCTTCCACCGTGAACGGAAGGGCCGACGGCGTCCTGCCGCCTTCAGCGGCGACAGGAACCCCCAGCGCCACCAAGGCCTCGATGATGGTGCCCATGGGTCGGTTGCGCGCATGCGGATCGCCGTCGAACACGGTAGCCCCGCGGCGCAACGCCGCGAGCGGCGGAACAAAACGCATCACAGTTCCAGCCAGCCCGCAATCGATGGCGGTTTCTGCGCTTGTAGCCAGGGGATCCAGCGGCGTGATCAGGAGGTCGGGTCCGTAGTCGCCGTCGCCGGGTTCTTCAGTGACCGTGGCGCCGAGCTGCCGAAGGGCCTGGATCATGAGGGCAGAGTCGCGGGAATGCAGGGGAGCCCGCAGGCGTGACGGCCCATCCGCCAAAGCTGCAAGCACCAGGTACCGGTTGGTCAACGACTTCGAACCCGGGACCGTCACCGTCGCATCCACAGGGCCTTGGGCGTACGGGGCGGACCATAGCGGAAGCGAGGTTTCGGTAGCTGCTGGGTCGGTGTTGGCGGGGGTGGTGCCTGTCATGCTTCCTTATGCTCCAACTGCGTTGTCTACGGCCTTGCGAACTGCTTTGTCGGCGCGCTTGATCTGCTTGCCGGTGACCTTCCTGGCGTCGGCCGCGAGGTGCTCGGCCCGCCATGCGATGCTTGGCCGGCCCTCGGTGTCAACGGAAGCAAGCAGGACGCCTCCCGTGAGGGAAATGTTCTTGAGGAGCCGTGCCTTGCGGGCAATCCGGCCTTCCTTGGTGCTGATATCGGCTGAGCGCCACTCCACATAGGAGTTAAGGGCGGACGTCACAACCAGCACGGTTGCGGCGAAACGGGAGAGCTTGCCCAGGCCGAGCAATGTCCCGGCGCCCAGCTGGGCGCCGCCGATAACACGGGCAAGGGTCTTCTCGTCTGCCTTGAAGGGCAGGGACTCCGATGCGCGGCGCAGTACAGGCGAGAGTTGCTTCGCGGTGTCGTCCGCGTTCCGTAGCTTTTCCAGACCTGCGACGACGAAGCTGGACGCGAGCATGGGACGCGCGAGAAAACGGATAACAGACATGTCTTGCCTCCTGGATGGCTTGCCACACTATTGGATGAGTGTTGTGTTCACGGGGTGCAGTCTGCTCTAGTCTTGCACCTTTGCGGAATATTTACCCAGCGGCGGCCGTTGTGAACAACAGGTGCGGTGGAGACCGGACCGCGGCATGGTGTTGCCGCTTCGCTGAACGGAGTTGGTTTTTTGACTTTGGTTAAGGACCGGGCGGTCCTGTCAGAGCCGGGGTACGGTTCACAGCTGGTTTCACCCAAGCTGACAGTAGACTTGGCAACGATGAGCACCATTGAACCGGCCGCAGCGGCCATGTATGAAGCAGCCGAATCGTCCGCAGAGGGCACTGCGGAGGCGACGGCCGCCGTCGACGTCTCCTCTGAGACGTCCGAGCAGCGGCGTGCCCGATTCGAGCGCGACGCCATGCAGTATGTGGACCAGCTGTACTCGGCAGCGATGAGGATGGCGCGGAACCCTTCGGACGCGGAAGACCTGGTCCAGGAGGCCTACACCAAGGCCTTTTCCGCCTTCCACCAGTACAAGCCCGGGACCAACCTCAAGGCATGGTTGTACCGCATCCTGACCAACACCTATATCAATCTCTACCGAAAGCGTCAGCGGGAACCCCTGCAGTCCAATTCGGACACGATTGAGGATTGGCAGTTGGCCAAGGCCGAGTCCCACACCTCCGCAGGGCTGCGGTCCGCGGAAGCCGAGGCGTTGGACCATCTGCCGGACTCCGACGTCAAGAACGCGTTGCAGGCCATCCCGGAGGAATTCCGGTTGGCGGTCTACTTCGCGGACGTCGAGGGATATGCGTACAAGCAGATCTCAGAAATTATGAACACTCCCATCGGCACGGTGATGTCGCGGTTGCACCGCGGCAGGAAAATGCTGCGGGACATGCTGGCGGATTATGCCGCCGAACGGGGCTTCAGGGCCCATACCGAAGATCAGGCCGCGGCCGGAAGCAACAATCAGGAGAAAGAGAAATGAGCGACTGCCAGGGATTGGGCGATTGCGACGATACGCGAATGCAACGGATTTATGAGTATCTCGACGGTGCGTTGACCCGTGATGACCTCAGTGAAATCAAGCAGCACCTGGATACGTGCGGGGAATGCGCTGAGCAGTATGACCTCGAATGCCTCATCCGCACCATGGTTAAGCGTTCGTGTACTGAGTCAGCACCGGAGAACCTCAAGAATTCCATTCTTGACAGGATTCACTCCATCAAGCCCGTGGACGCCTGATCCGTCCCGGCAAAAGGTATTAAGCGTCGAGGGCCCCGGAAACCGAATGGTTTCCGGGGCCCTCGCTTTTAGGCATGTGACACTAAGCCGCTGGCTTAGGTGTTGGGACGCTTGCCGTGGTTCGCGCCGCCACGCTTACGGTCACGACGCTTACGTGCACGCTTGCTCATAGCTGGCCTCCTTCAAGGATTGATACTCAATAAAGCTGCCCTCCAGTTTCGCACACCCGGGTGCCGGGCCGCGAACCGGCGGGACCGGGAAGGGAAAAGGCGCTCAGTTTCGCAGCGAATTACGGATCGAAATGCGTGCTTGGTCCAGCACGGCACGGACAGTTTCCAGGGCCACAGGCGTCAAGGGATGCGAAGCGCCGTGCTGGCGCAATTCAACCCGGATGTCATCCCTGAACGACTGAACCATCAGCTCAGCTTCCTTCAGGATCCGCTGGCTCTCGGGTGTGTAGCCGCCGGTGTGGCTTCGGAACGTGGCCGACGAAGCGCTGCTGCCTGCGGCCTCCGCGGTTGCCGCGAGGTCCGCCCGCAGGCCGCGCATGTTGGTCCGGATGTCCTCCCGCAGGTTGTCGGCCAGCCGCCTGACCGAGGCAGAGATGGTGTTTTCCACATCGGCCAGTTCCGCTCTTCGGCCGTCCAGTTCGGCGCGGCCGGCGTCGGTGATGAAGTACTTGGTGCGCCTGCCCTCGGTTTCGGTGGCAACAAGTCCTTCTTCTTCCAGCTTGCCCAGGCGGGGGTAGATGGTGCCGGCGCTGGGGGAGTAGGTACCGCCAAAACGGTCGCCCAAAGCCTTGATCAGCTCATAGCCGTGTTTCGGGCCTGCCTCGAGCAAGGCAAGCAGGTAGAGGCGCAGGGCCCCGTGGGCGAAGACCGGGGGCATCAGAGGCCCGCTTCCCCGCCGGCGGGGTTCTCGTGGTCGGTTGTGGGCGCTGAGGCATGCATGATGTACGTCTTGCCGGACACCGTGTTGGTGCGGACCAGCATCAGCCGCTCGTCGGGTCCTACGATGGTGTGCACGTTGTTTCCTGGCTGGGCGTACAGCTGATCGTCGATCACCACCGATCCGCTGGCGGACTTCGCCACGATGTCCAGGCCGACGTCATGGGGCAGCCGGATGGTCAGGTCACCGGAAACGGAGTTGGCTCCGAGATCGTTCGTGTAGCCCTGGAGGTCGAAGCTGAGGTCGCCGCTGACCGTGTTGGCCCGGACGTTCTTGAACGTGCCGGACGCGGTAACTTCGCCGGAGACGCTTTTGGCGGTCAGGACGCCGTCGTGGTTTCTGGCGATGACCTCGCCGCTCACCGTGTTGACGTGGAGTTCGCCGCTGGTTCCGTCCGCCATGACGGAGCCGGAGACGGTGTTCAGCCGGGTGCGGCCGCCGGTGCCGGACACCATGCCGTCCCCGCTCACCGTTCCGGCTTCGACGTCGACGCCATGGGGGAGGGCGATTCCCACTACCACGGAGTTGGTGCTGGTGTTGTTGACCGTGCCCATCAGGTTGCGGAACCAGCCCTGCGGACCCTGTAATTGATGGCGGACTTCCAGCCGGCCATCCACGAGGGTGACAGTCAGCGGGTCGCCGGTGATCTCGCTGATTTCGATCCGGACAAAGGCCTCGTCGTGGGTCATCACGTCGAAGCGGCCCTTGACGATTCCCAGCTTCAGCGATCGGACCTGGTCCACTTCGATGGTTTGCGGACCGGTGACGGTCCATAGCTCCTCAGACATGTCCCCTCCAGATTGCGATATATCGCGTTGAATAAATTCACGATATATCGCGAATTGGAGGGGCGCAATGGTTATCGCTGATCAGAGGGCCGGCAGGGCCGCCTCTCAACTACTCCGGCTGTGCGATGTTCAACCACTGGAACCAACCGCGGTGCAGGACGAGCCATGCGATCAAGCCGTAACCGGCCTGCCCGGGGGTTCCTCCATTGGCGGCCAGGTCAGTCCTCCACTGCTCGTGGTTGAGCAAGGGCGAGAACGTGTCCACGTAGTGGTGGTTCCGTCGGGTGGTGACATCGGCAAACGCTGTGTTGAGTTCGGCGAGCCGCTTGTTCCGTGCCGGGTCAAGTGTGGGCGGCGGGCCGACCACAAATACCTCAACGCTGCTGTGAGAGGCGCCGTCCAGGATGTTGGCAAGGTTCAACCTGCTCCGTGCCGTGGACAAGCCAAACTCAAGGTCGCGCCCGGACAGGCCGATCACCAGGCGGTTCTCGTGCGTGTCGCTGAAACGCCTGCCCGCTTCATCCTGCCAACGGGCGGCGAGCCCCTCAGTACCCTCCATGGGACAGGGCAGCGGGAAACTCTCCACTACGACGGAGTCCTGGGGTGTACGGGCCAGCACTCGTCCGAGCCAACCCAATGCGCGGGGATCCCCCAGGCCCGCCAGCAGTTCATCTCCTACAGCTGCGATGCGCAGCTTCCTGTCTTCCACGGTTACCTCTTCACACTCGTTACGGTCCTTGCACGGTCCAGGCTCAACAGCCGGTTCGGGAACCGGTACCTGTCCCATTAAACAGAACTGCCCGGCCTGAGGCGCGCTTATCGCTCCTCGGGCCGGGCAGTTTCGGTTTTACTTGCGTTCGAACGCCTGCTTGATCAGCGCATCCTGCTCAGCAGCGTGGCGCTTCATGGAACCTGCAGCCGTGGACGCAGAGGCCGGACGCGACACCAGGCGGAGCTTACGATCGAGCTCCGGTGCCAGGTTCAGGCCCATAAACGGCCAAGGACCCTGGTTGGCAGGTTCGTCCTGCGCCCAGACGACGTCAGCGTTCGGGTACTTGGCGAGCTCCGCGTCGATCTCAGCCTTGGGCAGCGGGTACAGCTGCTCAACGCGGATGATCGCAGTGGAGGTATCGCCGGACTTCTGCCGGTTGGACAGGAGGTCGTAGTACAAACGGCCCGAAACCAGGATGACGCGGTCAACGTTCGCTGGCTGCATCTCTGGATCGCTGATGACCGGCCTGAAGCCGCCGTTCGTGAAGTCCTCGACGGCGGAAGCGGCGCCCTTGAGGCGCAGGAGCTGCTTGGGCGTGAAGATGATCAACGGCTTGCGCGGACGGCTGTAAGCCTGGCGGCGGAGCAGGTGGAAGTGCGAAGCGGCCGTGGTGGGGTTCGCCACGATCATGTTGTCCTCGGCGCACATCTGCAGGAAGCGCTCAATACGTGCCGAGGAGTGGTCCGGACCCTGGCCTTCGTAGCCGTGCGGCAGCATGAGTACCAATGAGGAACGCTGGCCCCACTTCTGCTCAGCCGAGGAGATGAATTCGTCAATGATGGTCTGCGCGCCGTTGACGAAGTCACCGAACTGGGCTTCCCACAGGACCAGGGCGTCGGGACGCTCTACCGAGTAGCCGTATTCAAAGCCCATTGCGGCGTATTCGGACAACAGGGAATCGTAGATCCACAGCTTGGCCTGGTCGTCCGAAAGGTTACCCAGCGGGAGCCATTCGTTGCCATTGGCGCGGTCGTGGAACACGGCGTGGCGCTGGACGAACGTACCGCGGCGGGAGTCCTGGCCTGCCAAACGAACAGGCACGCCCTCCATGATCAATGAGCCGAAAGCTGCGATCTCGCCGAAGCCCCAGTCGATGCCGCCTTCACGGGACATCTGTTCACGCTTCTCCAACAGCTGCTTGAGCTTGGAGTGGACGGTGAAGCCTTCCGGAATTTCCAGGTGGGCCTTGCCGATGCGGGCAAGGGTCTCAGCGGAGATTGCCGTGGATGCAGGGGAGTTGGTCCCGAAATCGGCCTGCTGTGCGATGGGCCGCTCGATGTCCGAGACAGCTGCGGAGTCCGCAGTGATGATCGGAATCGGCGACGTCTGGGCAGCGTGGGTTTCAGCGAAGACGCGCTCGAGGCGTTCCTGGTAGTCGCGGAGCAGTTGCTCTGCTTCTTCCTCGGTGATGTCGCCACGGCCGATCAGCGACTCGGTGTACAGCTTGCGGACGGAGCGCTTGGCTTCGATCAGGTTGTACATGAGCGGCTGGGTCATCGAGGGGTCGTCGCCCTCGTTGTGGCCGCGACGGCGGTAGCAGACCATGTCGATGACGACATCCTTGTGGAAACGCTGGCGGAACTCGTAGGCGAGCTGCGCCACGCGGACCACGGCCTCGGGATCGTCGCCGTTCACGTGGAAGACCGGAGCCTGGATCATCTTGGCGACATCCGTGGAGTACGTGGACGAACGCGAGGAGGACGGGGCCGTGGTGAAGCCGACCTGGTTGTTGACGATCACGTGGATGGTGCCACCGGTGCGGTAGCCGCGAAGCTGCGAGAGGTTGAGGGTTTCAGCCACAACGCCCTGGCCTGCGAAAGCTGCGTCACCGTGGACCATGATGGGCAGGACGGGGAAGGACTCGCCCTGGTCCAGGCGGTCCTGCTTGGCGCGGACGATGCCTTCGAGGACGGAGTCCACTGCCTCGAGGTGCGACGGGTTCGCGGCGAGGTAGACCTTGGTCTGCTTGCCGTTGTCCGAGGTGAAGGTACCTTCGGTGCCGAGGTGGTACTTGACGTCACCGGAGCCCTGGACCGAGCGTGGGTCCTGGGTACCTTCGAATTCGCGGAAGACCTGGGCGTAGGTCTTGCCTGCAATGTTGGTCAGCACGTTGAGGCGGCCACGGTGGGCCATGCCGATGGCAACCTCATCCAGGCCGTCGTCGGCTGCATCTGAGATGACGGCGTCGAGCAGCGGAATCAGCGACTCGCCACCCTCCAGGGAGAAGCGCTTCTGGCCGACGAACTTGGTCTGCAGGAAGGTCTCGAAAGCCTCTGCCGCGTTGAGCTTGGAGACTATGCGGAGCTGCTCTTCACGGCTCGGCTTGGAGTACGGGTGCTCGAGCTGGTCCTGGAACCACTTGCGTTCTGCAGGTTCCTGGATGTGCATGTACTCGATACCGGTGGTGCGGCAGTAGGCATCGCGCAGTACGCCAAGGATGTCACGGAACTTCAGCATCGGCTTGCCGCCAAAACCACCCGTGGGCCATTCGCGGTCAAGGTCCCACAGCGTCAGGCCGTAGGTCAGGACATCGAGGTCCGGGTGCTTGCGCTGGACGTACTCCAGGGGGTCGGTGTCGGCCATGAGGTGGCCGCGCACGCGGTAGGAGTGGATCAGCTGCTGGATGCGGGCGACCTTGTTGATCTCGTCGGCCGGATCAACCTGCAGGTCCGGGCTCCAGCGCACGGGCTCGTACGGGATGCGCAGGGCTTCGAAGATCTCGTCGTAGAAGTTCTGCGCGCCGAGGAGGAGCTGGTGGACCAGCTTGAGGAACTCGCCACTGCCTGCGCCCTGGATCACTCGGTGATCGTAGGTTGAGGTCAGCGTCAGGATCTTGCTGATGGCGTTCTGGGCGATGATCTTCTCGCTGGCACCCTGGAACTCCGCCGGGTAGTCGAGGGCACCGACGCCGATGATGGCAGCCTGGCCCTTGGAAAGGCGCGGCACGGAGTGGACAGTGCCGATGCCGCCAGGGTTGGTCAGCGAAACCGTGGTGCCTGCGTGGTCATCAGCCGTGAGCTTGCCGTTGCGGGCGCGCTTGATCAGGTCCTCGTAGGTGTGCCAGAACTCAGCGAAGTCCATGGTCTCGGCCTTCTTGATGTTCGGAACCATCAGGAGGCGCGTGCCATCGGGCTTGGGCATGTCAATGGCAATGCCGAAGTTGACGTGCGCGGGCTGCACGGCGCTCGGCTTGCCGTCGATCTCGTCGTAGTAGACGTTCATCGAGGGGAACTGGGAAAGCGCACGGACAACGGCGTACCCGATGAGGTGCGTGAAGGACACCTTGCCGCCACGTGCGCGGGCAAGGTTGGAGTTGATCACCACGCGGTTGTCGATCAGCAGCTTGGCGGGTACTGCCCGGACGCTGGTGGCTGTGGGTACTTCCAGACTGGTGACCATGTTGGTGGCGATGGCCTTGGCCGGGCCACGCAGGACGGAGACGACGTCTTCTTCCGGCGCGGTGGGTGCCTTGGTGCTCTTGGGCAGCTGGGCCGGAATAGGCTGCGTTGCGTTGCCGCCGGCGGGCTTCTTTGCTCCGTCCCGGGCGACCGTCGCCGGTTCTTTCTTGGCCGGAGCCGGTGCTGCCGGGGCAGCGTCCGTGGCAGCTGCGGGAGCGGCCGGCGCCGGTGCCGGGGCCGCTGCAGCCGGAGCCACTACGGGAAGTACTTGGGTTGGGGGATTGGCAGCTGCTGGAGCTGCGGAGGTTCCGTTGGAAGAAGTGCCGTCAGCGGAGGCAAAGGATTCGAAGAGTGGCCACCACTTGGCGTCGACCGAATTCTTGTCCTGTTGGTACCGCTCGTACAGTTCGTCAACGAGCCACTCGTTTCCGCCAAATTCCTCTGGTAGACGGTGGCTGGGCTGCTCTGGCACTTGAAATACGCCTCTTCCATGAGTGTTGTTTTCCCGCTGGCCAAAGTTGCTTTTCCGCAACGATGGGACAGGGTCCGGGTCCCGCGAACTCAGACCCCTGACAGTCTAGTTAGGATCGTTGGTTAACTGCCAATAGTGGTGACCTAAATCATGTTCGGGCGGACTTAGTGGGCCACAGCGCTAATTAATCTGCGGTAACCCGAGTGTGGGTGCCCTGCCGGCGGACTGTAGACTGAAAGTCTTATGGACAGTAAATCTAGGTGCCGGCCTGGGAACTGTCGGGGGGGCCAAACTGGCAACTCCGCACAGCGTGCCCGTCGAGCCGGCAACACCCGTTCACATGCCCATCACGCGCCGGCGTTTTCTGCCGGTGGTGCCGCAGACCATGCGTCCGCGGCGCCCGACCAGCCTCCGCCGGGGCGAATTCCCTGGCCGATGGTGTTATCCCCATTGCACGCGCCCACCCTTGGGGTGAAGCGCTAAGTGGAATGGATTCTTCTCCTTGCCGGCTTTGCCCTGATTCTTGGCACCGGCTTTTTCGTAGCAGTTGAGTTTTCCTTGGTGGCCCTGGACCAATCCAGTGTCCAGCGTGCGGTCGACAACGGAGACCAAGCAGCAGCCCCCTTGTTGAAATGCCTCAAATCGCTCTCAACGCAGCTCTCCAGCTGCCAACTCGGCATCACGCTGACTACGCTGCTGACCGGTTTCGTGATGGAGCCCTCCGTTGGTCAGTTGCTGTTGGGTCCTTTGGGCTTGTTGGGCCTTCCCTCCGAGGTGGTGCATTCGGTGGCGTTGATCGTTGCGATGGTCTTCGCGACGCTCCTGTCCATGCTGATCGGTGAGTTGGTTCCCAAGAACATGGCCATCGCCCTTGCTTTCCCGTTGGGCAAGCGGCTCGCCCGTCCGCAGCTGATGTTCACGGCGGTCTTCAAACCGGCGATTGTGGTGCTCAATGGTTTCTCGAACAAGGTGCTGAACCTTTTCGGCCTCGAGGCCAAGGAAGAGATCTCGGGGGCACGGACTCCCGCGGAACTCGCTTCGTTGGTCCGGCGCTCCGCTGAACTCGGGACGCTGGATGCCGGCACGGCCAACTTCGTGGCGAGAACCCTGAACTTCTCAGGACGCACGGCGGCGGACGTCATGACGCCGCGAATCCGCATGGAAACAATCGACGCCGACCAGTCGGTGGCCGATATCCTCGACGCCGCACGTCGAACCGGTTACTCGCGGTTTCCCGTCATCGGCGATTCCACGGATGATATCCGTGGGGTGGTCCATGTTAAGAAAGCTGTGGCCGTACCGGCTGAGCGCCGCTCGAAGCTCCAGGCCGGTGCGATCATGACCGACGTCCTTCAGGTTCCGGAGACCATCCACTTGGATGCGCTCCTGTCCGAACTGCGTGAAGGGAATCTGCAGCTGGCCGTTGTGCTGGACGAATACGGTGGCACGGCCGGCATCGCCACCCTCGAGGACCTCGTGGAAGAGATCGTAGGCGAAGTGGCGGACGAGCATGACAAAGTCCGTCCCGGTGTGCTGCAGAGCGCATCCGGGGACTGGTACTTCCCCGGCCTTCTGCGGCCCGACGAAGTAACAGAGCAAATCCCCAACCTGGTAGTCCCTGACGAATCTGCCTACGAAACCGTGGGCGGGTACGTCATGAGCCAGCTGGGACGCATCGCGAAGACGGGCGACGTCGTGGACGCGGTCGGCGGCACGCTGACCGTGACCAGGATGGATGGCCGGAGAATCGACAGGATCTGCTTCCATCACGTGGAGCCGGATGAATCCTCACCCGAAGACGCTGAAAGCGCCCATCACGAAGCAGGTGCCCTATGAGCGACTGGGTAGGAATCGTCTGGCTGGTCGTGCTCCTGATCGGAAACGCGTTCTTCGTGGGTGCGGAATTCGCGGTCATGTCGGCACGGCGCAGCCAGATAGAACCACTGGCTGAG
This sequence comes from Paenarthrobacter sp. UW852, assembly GCF_024608385.1. Classification (NCBI taxonomy): domain Bacteria; kingdom Bacillati; phylum Actinomycetota; class Actinomycetes; order Micrococcales; family Micrococcaceae; genus Paenarthrobacter; species Paenarthrobacter sp. UW852. The sequence continues at coordinate 247,468 of NZ_JAMSGY010000003.1, read as the reverse complement.
GCGGGCTCCAAACGTGCGCAGACAACATTGCGTGCCATGGAAAACGTCTCGCTCATGCTGGCTTGCGCCCAATTGGGCATCACCGTTTGCTCGCTCCTGATTCTCCAGGTGGCCGAGCCCGCCATCCACCATTTGCTCGCTGAACCCCTCGAGCTGGTAGGTGTTCCGGTTGAGTTGGCGGACATCATCGCCTTCGCGATCGCCTTGCTGTTCGTAACGTTCCTGCACGTCACCTTTGGCGAAATGGTTCCGAAGAACATCTCGGTGTCCGTGGCCGACAAGGCAGCGCTGCTGTTGGCTCCGCCGCTGATGTTCATTGCCCGCATGGTCAATCCAGTCATTTGGACCCTCAATTGGCTGGCCAATCACATCCTGCGGTTGATGAAAATCGAGCCCAAGGATGAGGTGTCTTCCTCCTTCACCCTGGAAGAGGTCCAATCGATCGTCCAGGAGTCCACGCGCCACGGATTGGTGGACGATGACGCGGGCCTGTTGAGTGGAGCCCTGGAGTTCTCCGAACACACGGCGTCCCACATCATGGTTCCGCTGGACAAGCTCATGGTGCTCAAGACGGCTTCCACCCCCGTGGACCTTGAAAAGGCCGTCAGCCGGACGGGTTTCTCACGTTTCCCGATGGTGGACGACGACGGCGAACTCGCCGGCTACCTCCACGTGAAGGACATCCTGTCCATCCCGGAGGAGGGCCGGAAACACCCTATTGCCGAGGGGCGCATCCGTTCGTTGGCAAACCTTGCGCCGGATGACGAAATCGAGCAGGCCATGTCTGTCATGCAGCGCACGGGATCACATTTGGCGCGAGTCGTTGGTGCCGGTGGCGACACCCAGGGCGTGTTGTTCCTCGAGGACGTCATCGAGCAGTTGGTTGGAGAGATCCGGGACGCCACCCAGGCGACGGGGATCCGCCGTTATGGTGGCCAGCAAGCCCAATAAGGCACAGCAAGCCAGTTCTGGCGTCGGTCGTTTCGATCGACGCCAGAACTGTCTAAATAGGAATCATTCCTATTTAGAGCTACACTGAAGCCCGTCAGTAATTGTGTTTGATTCTCATTTTGAGTAGATCCGAGGTCTTCGTGCGTCGTTCCGCCGTCCGCCTGTCCCTGACCGCTTCTGCAGGCCTTGCCGCGCTCCTGCTGTCCTCCTGTGCTGGCCCGGCCGGGGCGGGCAACCAGTCCCAGTCAGGTGCCATCGAGGTAGTTACCTCGACGAACGTTTACGGCGACATCGTCAAGGCCGTCGGCGGGGACAAGGTGGACGTCAAGGCGATCATCACCAAGACCAGCCAGGACCCGCACTCCTATGAGGCCAGCGCCCAGGACAAGCTGGTCATTTCCAAAGCCAAGCTGGTTGTGGAGAACGGCGGCGGGTACGACGACTTCCTGCACAAAATCGCTGATGAGACCAAGATCGGCCACGAGAACATGATCAGTGCCGTCGAGGTTTCGGGGCTCGCTCCCGAGGAGGAATCCCACAGCGCAGACGCCCACAGCGACGAGCCCCACGCACACGACCACGGCAGCTTCAATGAGCACGTCTGGTACAGCCTGGACACCATGGGCAAGCTCGCTGATGCGGTGGCGGCCAAGCTCGGCAGCCTCGACGCCGGGTCCGCTGCGACCTTCACCGGTAACGCGGATGCCTTCAAAGCGAAACTCAATGGGCTGACCACCACGTTGAATAACGTCAAGGCCGCCAACGAACACCAGCCCGTGGCCATTACAGAGCCGGTTCCCCTGTACCTCCTTGAAGCGGCCGGCCTGGAGAACAAGACACCCGAGGCTTACAGCGCTGCCGTCGAAGAGGGGACCGACGTGCCGGCATCGGTACTGAAAGAGACCACCGACCTCCTCGGTTCCAAGTCGGTGCGCTTCCTTGCCTACAACGAGCAGACCGAGGGCCCGCAGACCGAAGCCGTCAAGCGCGCGGCAGAAGCCTCCGGCGTGCCGGTACTGAACTTCACCGAGACACTGCCCGAGGGGAAAGACTACGTCCAGTGGATGGCCGACAACGTGGAGTCCATCGCCTCGGCCTTGAAGAAGTAGCTTTACCCAAGGCCCTGACTGGGGTGAAGGGTCCCGTTGGCGTCCTAAGATGTTCAGGATGGCTACGGGGCCTTTACTGCCCCCTGCACAACAGCACCAGAACTATTGCGTTCCCAGCAGCGCTTGGATCGAGGACAACTTTTGACACCGGTAGTGAGCCTCCGCGGCGCCAGCCTGCAGTTCGGCAAGAGGACGCTCTGGCGGGACCTGGATCTCGACATCAACCCGGGAGAGTTCTTCGCCGTCCTGGGGCCCAACGGCAGCGGTAAGACGAGCTTCCTGAAGGTCCTCCTTGGATTGCAGGAACTCCATTCCGGCACCGTATCCTTGGGCGGCCACCCGGTGGAACGGGGCAGCAAACGGATCGGCTACATTCCACAGCAGAAGGCGTTCGCGCCAGATACCCCCTTACGTGCCCGCGATCTGGTGGGGCTGGGGATCGACGGGCACCGCTGGGGCATCAGGCTATCGTCGGGCAAGGTCAACCAACGGATCGACGACTTGTTGGAGCAGGTAGGGGCCTCCGATTACGCCAAGGTCCCCGTGGGCCAGCTGTCCGGCGGTGAGCAACAACGGCTCAGGGTGGCCCAGGCGCTGGCCTCGGAACCGCAGGTCCTGCTGTGCGATGAGCCGCTGCTTTCGTTGGACCTGCATCACCAGCAAGGTGTCAGTGCGCTGATCAACAAACAGTGCCACGAGAGGAACAGCGCCGTGGTTTTCGTGACCCACGAGATCAATCCTGTGATCGACTATGTGGACCGGGTGCTCTATCTGGCAGGTGGGCAATTCCGTGTGGGGACGCCACAGGAAGTGATGACCACGGAAGTTCTTTCGGAGCTGTACAACAGCCACGTGGAAGTCATCCATACCAACGGAAGGATCGTCGTCGTCGGTCTTCCGGACGCGACCACGCACTTCCATGACGATGCCCACGCCAGCGTCGGGGAGGAGCTCTAAATGGATCTCGCTTCTGTTTTTCAGACCATCTTCAATTTTGAGAACTACTCCGAGCTGCTGGTTCTGGTCCAGAACTCCATCTGGGCCGGGGCGGTTCTGGGGCTGTTGGGCGGCCTGGTTGGCACATTCGTGATGAAACGCGATCTCGCGTTCGCTGTTCACGGAATCTCGGAATTGTCCTTTGCCGGAGCGGCTTTTGCGTTGCTGATTGGCGCGGACATCATCTTCGGGTCCTTGATCGGTTCGGTGGCCGCGGCAGTGCTGTTGGGCTTCATGGGCGTCCGGGCCCGGGATAAGAATTCGATTATCGGCGTCATCATGCCCTTTGGCCTGGGCCTGGGGATCCTGTTCCTGGCGCTGTATGAGGGCCGGGCAGCCAACAAGTTCGGGCTGTTGACGGGGCAGATTGTGTCCGTGGATACCGTTCAGCTACAGGTTCTTGCCGGGACCGCCGTCGTGGTGATGCTTGCGTTGGTGGCCATCTGGCGGCCACTGAGCTTCGCGAGCGTGGACCCCGAGATGGCGGAGGCGCGCGGTGTGCCTGTGCGTGGACTGGCGATAGGCTTCATGGTTCTGCTGGGCGTCAGCGTGGCGCTGTCCATCCAGATCGTTGGCGCACTTCTGGTGCTTGCCTTGCTGATCACCCCCGCTGCGGCTGCTTTGAAAGTGACTACCTCGCCCAAGTTGGTGGTGGTGCTCAGCGTGGCCTTTGCCATGACCGCCACCGTGGGCGGCATCCTCCTGGCCCTTGGAAGCAGGATCCCCATCAGCCCCTACGTCACCACGTTGTCGTTCCTGATCTACGTGGTGTGCCGGGTTATCGGACGCGTCCGCGCCAAGAGGGGCCTCAACGGGCGGGTGTCGCGGGAACACCCTGCGGGAGCGCTCTAGAGCTTTCCCGCGGCTTTCTTCGCGGTGCACTCAGGGCAGAGCCCGAAGATCTCAACCGTGTGCGCGACCTCGGTGAAGCCATGTTCCGCAGCCGTGCGGGCAGCCCAGGTCTCGACGGAGGGGGCCTCCACCTCGACCGCTTTTCCGCAGTTGCGGCACAGCAGATGGTGGTGGTGGCCGGTGACTGCGCATCGACGGTAGACGGCCTCGCCTTCGCCGTTGCGCAGGACATCAATCAGTCCGTCATCCGCCAGGGACTGCAGGATGCGGTAGGCGGTGGCAAGGGACACCGAGATGCCCTTGTTTTGCATCAGCCGGTACAGCTCCTGGGTGCTGACAAAGTCGTCCAACTCGTCCAGGGCGGCGCTGACAGCCAAACGTTGCTTGGTGACACGTTGCTCCTTCACACCGCCGGAGGCCGGCGTGGCCGGGCCTGTCGTGGTGGAACCGGTGCCGTGTGGCATTGACTGACTCACTTCCGTGGGGATCCTGGCGAACCCCAATTTTACCAGCAGGGGAACCTTGGAAACTCTCAGGGGCCGCCCCTAGGCTGTCCCCATGAAGCTCACCAAGTACACCCACGCATGTGTCCGCTTGGAGAAGGACGGAAACGTCCTTGTCATCGACCCCGGGGCCTTCTCTGAGGCCGAAGAAGCGTTGAAGGGGGCGCAAGCAGTACTCATCACGCATGAGCATAACGACCATATCGACTCACCCGCCGTTCTGGCAGCCCTGCGGAGCAACGAGTCGCTGGTAGTCCACGCCCCGGCCGGTGTCGCCACCGCACTCAAGGAAAACAGCGACATCGCTGCCCGTGTGCACGTCGCCGAGCCCGGCTCTGACTTCCAGGCTGCCGGCTTTGGCATTAAAACCTTCGGCGGCCAACACGCCGTGATCCATCACCAGATTCCGGTCGTGGCGAACATCGGTTACCTGGTGGACGGGAACGTGTTTCACCCGGGGGATTCCTTCGTGGTCCCGGACGGACTGGACGTCAAGACACTTCTGGTACCCATCCATGCACCGTGGTCCAAAGTGGGCGAGGTGCTGGACTTCGTGATCTCCGTGCGTGCTCCCAAGGCGTTTCCGGTCCATGATGCGCTGCTCAACGATATGGGACGGGGCCTCGTTGAAGGCCATGTCACACGGATTGGTTCCCGCTACGGCACCACGTACCAGTCGCTGGCGCCACGGGACTCCGTGGAGGTCTAGCCGGTCCAGGTTCCCGTGTCGTGGAAGTGCTTCAACACCGCTTCATGCGGCGCGGGATCCAGGCCGTGCGAGGCAAGCCACCCGGCGTCGTTGTAGCTGCCTGCGTAGCGGTCGCCGCCGTCGCACATGAGCGAAACGATGCTGCCTTGCCGTCCTTCGTTGATCATGGCAGCCACCAGTTGCCAAACGCCCCAGAGATTGGTGCCGGTGGAGGGTCCCGCGTGCAGGCCGGTGAGTTCGCGGAGATGCCGCATGGCGGCTACGGACGCGGCATCGGGGACCTGGATCATGTGGTCTATCACCGCCGGAATGAAACTCGGCTCGGAGCGCGGACGGCCGATGCCTTCAATGCGGGAGGGCAATCCTGTGGCTGTGGATGCGTCGCCGTCCCGCCAGGCCGGGTAGAAGGCCGAGTTTTCGGGATCAACGACCGCAAGGCGGGTGCTGTACCGGTTGTAGCGGAGGTAGCGGCCGATTGTGGCACTGGTGCCCCCGGTGCCGGCTCCCACTACGATCCATTCGGGCACCGGGTGCTCTTCCAGGGCGAGCTGCTCAAAGATTGATTCGGCAATGTTGTTGTTGCCCCTCCAGTCGGTGGCCCGTTCTGCGTGGGTGAACTGGTCCATGTAGTAGCCGCCGCACGTCTTCGCGGTCTCTTCAGCTACCGCGTAAACCTCGGACGCGTGGTCCACGAACAGGCACGTGCCGCCGAAGTCTTCGATCAACGCGATCTTTTCGGGGCTGGTTGTCCTGGTCATGACCGCGATGAACGGCAGGCCGATCAGGCGCGCAAAGTACGCCTCGGAAACCGCCGTGCTGCCGCTGGAAGCTTCGACGATGGTGGTGCCTTCAGTGATCCACCCGTTGACCAGGCCGTAGAGGAACAGTGAGCGTGCCAGACGGTGTTTGAGGCTGCCCGATCGGTGCGTCGACTCGTCCTTCAAATACAGCTGCACGCCCCATTGCTCCGGTAACGGCACTGCGTAAAGGTGGGTGTCAGCCGAACGGTTGTTCTCCGCCTCGATTTTGCGGATGGCCTCGCTGGCCCAGGCCCTGTCCTGAATACACGAATTGCTCACTGGATAAGCCTAGGCTGGAATCCGGGCGCCGACAGCAACGGTGCCCGTGCCGTCGGACCGAAGGAGACCCCATGGACACTCTGATCAGCGCTGCAGGGCTTCGCAAGCGCCAGGAATCGGGCGAGCGGACTGTGCTCCTGGACGTACGTTGGGTCCTGGGGCGAAGCGATGGGCACAGCGAGTACCTGGCCGCCCATCTGCCGGGTGCTGTTTTTGTGGACCTCCCCTCGGAACTCGCAGACCACGCGCTGCCCGAGCGGGGCCGCCACCCGTTGCCTTCCCCGGAACGCTTCCAAGCGGCCGCGCGCAGCTGGGGGATTAACGACGGCGACACGGTGGTGGCGTACGACAACAGCGGCAGCATGGCAGCGGCCCGCGTGTGGTGGATGCTGCGGAACGCCGGTTTCGGCTCGGTCTATCTTCTCGACGGCGGCCTTTCCGCCTGGCGTGCGGGAGGTTACCCGGTGGAGGAAGGGGAGGTGCGGCCCGCCGTCGGGAACGTGTCCTTGGGGGACGGCGCCATGCCGGTCATCACCGAAGAGGAAGCCGCACGGTGGTCCCGCCACGGGACGTTGCTGGATGCCCGGGCCGGGGAGCGTTACCGGGGTGAAGTGGAGCCTATCGATCCCAGGGCAGGACACATTCCGGGGGCCGTGAGTGCTCCTACCACGGAAAACCTGGCACCCGACGGTACGTTCCTGCCGGCGGCCCAGCTGCGCCGACGATTTGAATCCCTGGGCCTGGAAAATTCCAGCGACGTTGCCGTCTATTGCGGTTCCGGGGTGACGGCGTCGCACGAAATTGCCGCGCTGCATGTCGCTGGGTTCACGGCATCGCTTTTTCCTGGATCTTTCTCGCAGTGGTCCAACAACCCCGGTAATCCCGTGGCGGTAGGAGCTGAACCGTTCGAGGCCGGGGCTGGGAGTGAAGGCCGTCACGATGGTCGGAGTGGCACCAGCGCCACTGCCGGGAGTAGCGTCGAAGGATGACACCCGGACGCCCTGTGCCCCCGCCACTTGCCAAGACCATCACCCCTGATCCGGACTGGACCGGAGCCGGCTCCAGTACGCTGGCCGCAGCCTACGGCGCAACGGCGCCTGACAGCGGGCTGGTGCCCCTGACGGTGGCACGCCGGATCCCCACGGAAGACGACGTGGAGATCGCGATCGAATTCTGTGGGCTCTGCCATTCGGACGTTCATGCCACGCGTGGGGAATGGCGCGTTCCGCCGTATCCGCTGGTACCCGGGCACGAAATCGTGGGCCGGGTGACCCGTGTGGGCTCCGCCGTGCAGGATTTCGCGCCGGGCGACCGCGTAGGCGTTGGTTGCATGGTGGATTCGTGCCGCGAATGCGAAAGCTGCCTCGACGGCCTGGAACAATACTGCGAGCGGGGCAACATCGGCACCTATGGTGCCCCGGACCCCCGGCACGGTGACGCTGTCACCCAAGGCGGATACTCGACGTCGGTGGTGGTTGACCGCCGGTTCGTGCTGAGGATCCCCGATGCCCTGGATCCCGCAGCGGCAGCACCGCTGTTGTGTGCCGGTATCACTACGTATTCCCCGCTGCGGTACTTCGACGTCGAAGAGGGCGACACCGTAGGTGTTGTGGGCTTGGGCGGACTGGGTCACATGGCCGTCAAGATCGCCAAGGCCATGGGCGCGGAAGTCACGGTGTTCACTACCTCCGAGTCCAAGTTCGACGCAGCCCGTGAACTCGGAGCCGACCACGTGGTTCTTTCCAAGGACTCCGAGGCCATGGAAGCAGCCAACCGCAGCATCGACGTCATCATCGACACGGTCGCTGCACCCCACGACCTCAACCCCTATTTCCGGACACTCCGCCTGGACGGTGCCCTCTTTCAGTTGGGCCTTCCTGCCGACGACATGCCGCCGGTCAGCCCCGCCCTGTTGATCCGGCGACGGCTCGCCTACGCGGGTTCGCTGATCGGAGGCATCGCGGAAACACAGGAAATGCTGGACTTCTGTGCCGAACACGGTGTCGCCAGCGACATCGAGATCGTGGGAGCTGAAGAGCTGAACGAGGCGTACGACCGCATGGTGGCCGGCGACGTGAAGTACCGTTTCGTTCTGGATACCGCAACACTCCAGGAACCATCGGAAAGGGCAGACGCATGAGCACGCTGTTCACCAGGATCATTGACGGGGAGATTCCCGGCCGCTTCGTCTGGAAGGACGATGAAGTGGTCGCCTTCCTGACCATCGCCCCTCTTACACAGGGCCACACGTTGGTGGTGCCGCGTGAAGAGGTTGACTCGTGGACGCATGCAAGCCCGGAACTGCTGGCCAAGGTCATGGACGTCGCCCAGAGCATCGGGAAAGTACAGGAGGAGCTCTTTGACGCCAAGCGCGTGGGCGTCCTGATGGAAGGCTTCGAAGTGGAGCACCTGCACGTGCACGTGTGGCCGGCCTACTCCACTGCGGACTTCGAAGTGCACAACGTGGACCACAACCCGGATCCGGCGGTCATGGACGCTACTGCGGTGAAACTCCGTGCAGCCCTGCGGTCTGCAGGGCACGGGGACGCCGTTCCGGCAGACTGAGACCCTTCCAAGAGTTAACCCGGCGGTGCTGAATCAGCGCCGCCGGGTTTCTTGTTGGCGGTTATGCCGGGGCAAGCGCCTGGTTGAGGACGGTACGGATGCGCTTCTCCGACACGGAGTAGGCGGTTCCGAGCTCCACGGCGAACAGGCTGACCCGCAGCTCTTCGATCATCCAGCGCACCCGGGTTAACTCGGTGCCTGCCCGACGTCCCGGCAGGAGGGCCGAAACGGCGTCGTCGTAGTCGTCCTCGAGGCCTTGCACGACTGCCATGTTGAGGCTGTCGCGTTGGACGTTCCCAGGCAACTTCTCCAAGCGCTTCTCAATGGCCTGCAGGTACCGCGGCACTTGGCTCAATTGGGCGTAGCCCGTACGTGCCACAAAGCCCGGAAAGACCAACTGCTCCAACTGGCTCTTCATGTCATTGAGCGCACTGATCAAGGGCAGGCTCGCGTTGGACTTCAGTTCCTTCTGGATGCGGCGGGTGCTCGACAAGATCCGCTCGACGACGGCGGTCACCGTGAACACGGTATCGATCAGTTCTGCCCGTACTACTTCATACAGTGCATCAAAGGACTGTCGGTCCCACGGAAGTTCCTGCGGCGTCAACTTATCGATCGCAGCAAGGGCGCAGTCCGCAATCAGGGCGCTGACGGATCCGTGCGGGTTCTGGCTGAACGTGAGCTTTTCCATGTTGCTCAGGTGCTCCAGCACGTAACGGTCGGGGGGTGGAATACGCAATGCCAGGAGCCGGATGACTCCACCTCGCATGGCGGCCTCCTGTTCCGCCCGGGTCTGGAACACCCGGAGCGCCACGGACTTGCCCTCATCCACCAGGGCGGGGAAACCGGTGACGGCGTGGCCCTTGACGGTCCGCGTGACCTGGCGTTCCACGGTGCCAAAGTCCCATTCCGTGATGCCGCTCTTCTCTGCCACCGCACCATCACCCGCCGCTGAAGTGCCGGGGGCTGTGTGCTGGCCGGTAGTCGTGCCAGCTGTGCCGGCTCCCACTCCGTTCTTGGCGCGGGACGTCGTGGCCGGGGTAGCTCCGAGCGACTCGGCAATGGCGCGACGGGTGGCCGGTGCCAGCTTCTCCTGGAGCTCAGCGAGGTCCTTGCCCTCGTCCAGTACCTTGCCTTTGCTGTCCACTACCTTGAAGCTCACGCGCAGGTGTGCCGGGACGGCATCCCAGTTCCATGAGCCTGGAGGTATGACATGCCCTCGCAGCCGGCGCAGTACGAGCTCCAGGGAAGGCTCGAGCTCGTCGGTTGCGGGATCGAAGTCAGCTTCAAGGGCTGCGGTTGCCTGCCTGGCGACGTCCGGTGCCGGAACGAAGTTCTTGCGTACCTGCTTGGGCAGGGATTTGATAAGGGCTGTGACGAGCTCTGCGCGTTGGCCGGGTATTTGCCAACGGAACGGGGCGTCGTCCAACTGGTTAAGGAACAACACCGGAACCTCAGCGGTCACGCCGTCGGACGGGTTGGGAGCCGATCCCGGTGCGACGGGGTGGAACTCGTAGGTCAGCGGAAGCTCAAAGCCCTTATGAAGCCACGTCTTCGGATACGCGGAGTCGTCCAAGGACTCGGCTTCTTCGCTTATCAGGAGGGATTGGTCGAAGTCCAGAAGCGTGGGGTCCGCCTGGCGGGCCTCCTTCCACCACTTATCGAAGTGCCTCTCGGAGACCACGTCCTTGCCTACACGGGCGTCGTAGAACTCGAAGAGGGTCTGGTCATCCACCAGGATGTCGCGTCGCCGCATGCGCGTTTCGAGTTCTTCGATTTCCTGCAGCAGGGCACGGTTGCGGTGGAAGAACTTGTGGTGGGTCTTCCACTCACCCTCCACCAGGGCGTGCCGAATGAACAGTTCCCGGGACAGTTCGGGATCGATCCGCCCGTAATTGACCCGGCGGTTGGGAATGATCGGCACACCATACAAGGTGACTTTTTCGTGGGCCAGGACGGCGCCCTGTCGCGAGGACCAGTGCGGTTCACTGTAGGAGCGCTTCACCAGGTCCGGTGCCACCTGCTCGGCCCACAAGGGGTCGAACTTCGCGGCAACGCGGGCCCAGAGGCGGCTGGTTTCCACCAGCTCGGCAGCCATGACAAACGCCGGCGATTTCTTAAACAGCGCGGAGCCCGGGAAGATCGCGAAACGGGTTCCCCGGGCACCGGCGTATTCACGCTTGCGCTCATCCAGGAGGCCTATGTGGCTCAACAACCCTGACAGCAGGCTGATGTGGATGCCCTCATAGTTGCCCACGGGATCTGCTTCGCGTTTGTTGTCCAGCGCGATGCCCAAGGGCTTGGCCATTTGCCGGAGCTGTGTGAAGAGATCCTGCCACTCGCGGACGCGCAGGTAGTTGATGAACTCGTTGCGGCACAGCCTGCGGAACTGGGTGGAGGAGAGCTCACGCTGTTTTTCCTGGATGTAATTCCAGAGATTGAGGAAGCCTGTGAAGTCCGAGATCTCATCGCGGAAACGTGCGTGTTTCTCCGCGGCGAGCTGCTGCTTGTCCGTAGGCCTCTCCCGAGGGTCCTGGATGGTCAAAGCCGCGGCGAGGATCATGACTTCCCGGACGCAGCCGCGCTTGCCGGCCTCCACAATCATGCGGCCCAGCCTGGGATCGACGGGCAGTTGGGCAAGTTGATGGCCGACGGCGGTCAGGCCACCACCGTTTCGGCCGTTGCCGCCGGCGTCGGCAGGCTTGGAGGCACGCAAGGCGCCGAGTTCGCGGAGGAGAGTGACGCCGTCGTTGATGGCCCGTGACTCCGGAGGCTCCACGAAGGGGAAGTTCTCGACGTCCTTTGGACCGCGCGCAACCCCCATTGCTGTCATCTGGAGGATGACGGCCGCGAGGTTGGTACGCAGGATCTCGGGGTCCGTGAACTGCGGACGCGACTCGAAGTCCTCTTCCGAATAAAGACGGATGGCTATGCCTTCGGACACACGGCCACAACGTCCTGAGCGCTGGTTGGCCGAGGCCTGGGAGACGCGTTCGATGGGAAGGCGCTGGACCTTGGTCCGGTGCGAGTACCGGGAGATCCGGGCCGTGCCGGTGTCGATCACATACTTGATTCCCGGTACGGTCAACGATGTTTCGGCCACGTTGGTAGCCAGGATGATGCGCCGTTTGCCGCCCGGGTTGAAGACCTTGTGTTGTTCCTGGAGGCTGAGGCGGGCGAAGAGGGGAAGCACTTCCGCCCCGGCAAGGCGGCGGTTCGTTTGGATACGGCCATTGATGGCCTCTGCAGCGTCACGGATTTCGCGCTCGCCGGAGAAGAAGATGAGGATGTCGCCCGGGGCTTCCTTGGCGAGCTCGTCAACGGCGTCGCACACGGCATCGAGGGGATCGCGGTCCTCTTCGAGCTCGTCGTCCGAATCGTCCTCGTCCCCGCCTGCCGGCTGAGACAGTGGGCGGTACCGGATTTCCACCGGGTAGGTCCGCCCGGAGACTTCAATGATCGGTGCCGGATCTTCATCGGTACCGAAGTGCTTGGCGAAGCGCTGGGGGTCGATGGTGGCGGAGGTGATGATGACCTTGAGGTCCGGGCGCTGGGGAAGGATCCGCTTGAGATAGCCCAGGATGAAGTCGATGTTGAGGCTTCGTTCGTGCGCCTCATCGATGATGATCGTGCTGTATTTCCGCAGGAGTTTGTCCCGCTGGATCTCCGCAAGCAGGATGCCGTCGGTCATCAGCTTGATTTTGGTGGACGCGCCCACCTCGCCGGTGAAACGGACCTGGAAACCTACTTCCTGGCCGATTTCGACGCCAAGTTCGGAGGCTATGCGTTCGGCAACAGTGCGCGCCGCAAGGCGGCGCGGCTGGGTGTGGCCGATCAGGCCCTTGTCTCCAAGGCCTAACTCGAGGCACATCTTGGGGATCTGGGTGGTCTTACCAGAGCCGGTTTCGCCGGCAATGATGGTTACCTGGTTGGCCGCGATGGCCGCCATCAGATCCTCGCGGCGCTCGGATACGGGCAGCTCTGCGGGGTAGGAAATATGAAGTGTCATGGCTGCTGCCAGTCTACTGTGGCTTGGTTCCGGCGTCCGCGACCTCCGACACAGTCCCGGCCGCTGCACGGAGGCGATGGGAAAGGTCCAAGGCGAAGGTCCTGAATTCCTCCGGCTCGATGATCTCGAAATTCATGTCCAGCGAGGCCAGATAGGCCCCCGCTGAGGCCAGGCTGTCCCATCCGGACCGCAGAATCGTGGCCTGGTCGCCGTCGGCCGTTAGGGTGGCGTACTGGGAACTTACGACGGCGGCTACCTCGGCGAGGGGCGCGCGGAGCCGCACGACGACGTCGAACCTGTAGGGCGAACGCGTAATTGATTGCTGTACGTACGCCGCAAGGTCCTCTGCCGGCAACGGCCGTGGAGTGTACTTCCTGCGTTCCGAAGGCAGGGAAGCAAAGCGGTCGGCCCGGAACGTCCGCCAGCCTTCCCGCTCCAGGTCCCACGCCACCAAGTACCAGCGCCGGCCGGTGTCCACCAGCCTGTAGGGTTCCACCAGCCGGCGAGCGGAGTCGCCGTCGGACCTGACGTACTCGAAGGAGATCTGCCGCCTGTCGGATATCGCCGCCGAAACCACCGTTAACTGTTGCGGATCAACGCTTGCTGCATTGGTGGGAAGGGTGGTCACGGCAGCTTTCAACATGGCGAACTTAGGGCGAAGCCGGGAAGGCAGGACCTGTTCCAGCTTTGCCAACGCCCGCACGGAGGCCTCCCCGATTCCCGCCACCGGGCCCGCCGCGACGGAATTCAGGCCCAGGGCGACGGCCAAAGCTTCGTTATCGTCAAGGAGGAGGGGCGGAAGCTGCGCGCCAGCGCCAAGTTGGTAGCCGCCGGCGATCCCGGGGGTGGCGTGAATGGGATAGCCAAGGTTGCGAAGCTTGTCGATGTCGCGGCGTACCGTCCGTTCGGTGACGCTCATGCGGTCAGCCAGGTCTGGTCCGGTCCATTCCCGGCGAACCTGCAACAGGGACAAGAGTTGAAGGAGCCGGGCCGAGGTTTGGATCATGCAAGCGAATCTAGTCCATGGCCGGGCGATTCCTCAGTAGATGCGCGGATTCCAGTAGGGGCTGCTCGGAGCATCGAAAGCGCTCCACGGTTCCTTGGAGTTGATGGGCGGATTGTGGCCGCGGCCATCCTTCAAGAGGGCTGAAACGGTAGCTGCAACGGCGGTGATGAGGACGATGAAGAGGATGATTCCGAAGATTTCCATGCCTCCAGCCTGCTCCTGTGGCAGGTCAAGAAACAGTGGCAGAAATGCCCCATTTAGATAATTTTCTGCCACACTGGATGTATGTTGAAATCAGTGGCGGTGATCGTTGTTCCCAACTTCTCGATCTTCGAATTCGGCACGGCTTTCGAAGTCTTCGGCATTGACAGGACGGACAGGGACGGCGGAGTTCCGGGCTTCGACTTCCGGGTCTGCGCCCCGGAACCGGGTGATATCCGGATGAAGTCGGGGCTCTCCCTGCACGTGGAGAACGGACTTGAGGCAACCGCGGACGCGGACCTTGTGATCATGACCCCCTTCGGCAGGGACCAGGAGCTGCCCGAGTCCGTCCTGGAGGCCCTGCGCGCAGCACACGAGCGGGGAGCATGGGTCATGTCCATCTGCTCAGGGGCCTACGCGCTGGCCCGCGCCGGATTGTTGGACGGGCGCCGCTGCACCACCCACTGGCACTACTCGCATGACCTTGCAGCGCGCTACCCGGAGATCATCGTGGACGAGAACGTCCTTTACGTCCAGGACGGAACCATCATCACCAGTGCAGGCACGGCCGCAGGAATCGACGCGTGCCTGCATTTGGTCCGCGTCGAACTGGGAGCCAACGTCGCAACGGCCATAGCCCGCGACATGGTGGTGCCGCCGCACCGTGACGGCGGACAGGCCCAGTTCATCGACCGCCCCATGCCGCAATGCGGATCAGCGCCCATGGAGGAACTCCTCCGCTGGATGGTGCAGCACCTTGACCAGGAGCACAGCGTCAACGAGCTGGCGGCCCGGCTGCACATGTCCCCCCGGACGTTCGCGCGCCGTTTCCGTGCTGAAACCGGAACAACACCCGCCGCATGGCTGAACTCGCAGCGGGTTATAAGGGCCCAGGAACTCTTGGAGAGTACGGAACTGAACATCGACGAAATTGCCCGCGAGGCAGGTTTTGGGCATTCAGTGCTCCTCCGGCACCACTTCACCAAGGTCCTCTCTACCAGCCCACAGAGCTATCGCCGGGCGTTCCGCGGACAGCTGGCCGAGGCAATCTAGGCGTCAGCGCCGACTGCCCGATTTTCCCCGCAACTCCGAGCCCTCCGCCTTGGCGCACTCCACCAGTTCCTGCCACGGGCCCGTTATGGCCCGCTCGGGAAGTGTTGCGCGGCGTTGGCCGGCCCGGATTGAGTACATGAAGCGATCCGGTTCGTTCAGCGTACGGTCCATGCCCTGTGCCTCGTCCCATGGGCAGGCCTCAACGATGGGAACCCACCGTTCCTTCTCCTCGGAAGAGATGGCTTCGACGATCCAGACGCGCGTCATCGCTGCGATTCCTCCACTGCGTTGGACGGTGATCTTCATGACCCGGCTGTTTCTCGTTCCACCCTCGGATGCCAGTCACCCGGCGGGTCCGAACACGGCCGTGGGTCCCGCCAACTGACTAAACCTTGACCTTCACAGTGTCCCACGCCTTCAGGACGGCGTCATGCTCCGCGGAGCCCGCACCGTACAGTTCTTCGGCCGTAGCAACCGTGGTCCTGGCGAACTTCCCAAAGGTGCAGGCCGCGGGCAAGGCCCCACTGGTCAGGGTGCCGTACCAGATCTGTCCCGGAGCCTCCCAGGCATTGCCGCCCAGGGTGGCGCTGACCAGGTAGAAGGCCCTGTTGGGGATACCCGAGTTGATGTGCACACCGCCGTTGTCGGCACTGGTCCTGACGTAGGTGTCCATGGAATCAGGCTGGGGGTCTTTGCCCAGGACGTCGTCGTCGTACGCCGTTCCGGGGGCTTTCATGGAGCGAAGGGCGGCGCCCTGGACCTGATCGGTGAAGAGTCCTTCGCCGATGAGCCAGCTCGCCTGCTCAACCGACTCCTGTTTCGCGTACTGCTCCACGAGGACTCCGAAGACGTCCGACATCGACTCATTGAGGGCCCCCGCTTGGTTGCGGTAGGCGAGATTGGCGGTGTATTGGGTCACACCGTGGGCCAGTTCGTGGCCGATGACGCTCACGGACTTGGTGAAGCGCTGGAAGATCTGGCCGTCTCCGTCGCCGAAGACCATTTGGCTTCCGTCCCAGAAGGCGTTGTCATACAGCTTGCCGTAATGAACGGACGCGTCGAGGGGGAGACCGGCGCCATCGATGGAGTCCCGGCCGAAGATCTCGCCGTACAGCCGGTGGGTGTTCCCCAAGCCGTCATAGGCCTCATCCGCTGCGGGATCCCCGACGGCGGGGGCGCCTTCTTTCCGGACGAGACGGCCCGGCAGCGTCTCCAGGCTCCCGGCATCGTAGATGGTCCGCTTCGGAGGGCCCGGCTTGGCCTGCCGCGCGCTGGGCGGTGCTGCTGGAAGGGGTGCCGTCCGAAGGGCCTGCAGGCCTTTGACGTGCAGCAAGGATTCCTTGGCCGCCCTGGCAACTGCCCGCAGGCGCGGTTCATTCTGGGCAGCAATCCTGCGGAGCATGTACGGCGGGACGATTGAGCAAATCACGGCAAACCCCTTTGGCTACGGACGAGGACCCTTTGGGATCAGCCTAGGAGCAGGGGCGGACAAAATAGTGTTGGAGGCCCGGCAAGCCCCGAAGTGATAGCGGCTGACCGGGAGACAAAAATACCCCGCCAGCAAGGCTGGCGGGGTATTTTCATTGTGCCCTCGATAGGATTCGAACCTACGGCCTTCTGCTCCGGAGGCAGACGCTCTATCCCCTGAGCTACGAGGGCATCCAGGGATCCCTCCGTTGCCGGTGGGACGTCCTAGAGCTTAGCAGCCACTGAGCCGCAAAGGAAAACTGCAACACACTTCCTTCAGCAGGTTGTTCGGGAGGTTGCTCAGTACCCCGCGAAAGAGTCCACATGAACCCGTCGTGCACCTGCGCCTCGGGCTGCCGCCCGCAAGGAGTCCACGCTGGAGGGCGAACCGGAGACAAACACCTCACGTTCGGCAATATCCGGCACCAACTCCTTCAGGCGCCTTGCATCGATCCGCGACGTTCCGGCGTCGTGCATGAAGTCCGGGGGAGTGGAACCGTCCGCGAGCCGGGCAATGACTTTCGCCCCTGAGGCTTCCAACTCGCCTGTTCCGGCCAGCTCGGTGCGGCTTTTGGCGAGGTACAGCACCACCGTGTCCCGGCTCCCGCGGGCGTCGGACGCAAGCTGCGACAGGAAAGGCGTGATCCCGATTCCTGCCGCTATCAGCAGGACGGGTTTGCCGGCGTCGTGCGGGAGCAGGAAATCACCGCCCACCGCGGTGGCCGAGACAGTATCCCCGGGGTGCAGCGCCAACAATGCCCTCTTGGCAGTGGAGAGCGGCTCTGCCGTGCCGACTCCGAACGTCACCT
The DNA here is from genome assembly GCF_024608385.1 of Paenarthrobacter sp. UW852. Lineage (NCBI taxonomy): Bacteria > Bacillati > Actinomycetota > Actinomycetes > Micrococcales > Micrococcaceae > Paenarthrobacter > Paenarthrobacter sp. UW852. The sequence continues at coordinate 230,159 of NZ_JAMSGY010000003.1, read as the reverse complement.
CCGCCGCGCCGGGCGGGTTGGTCATGCTGAAGACCCGACGTCGGCCCTTCCCATCGGAGCCGGAATGCGGCAGGTTCAATTCCATGAACTGGCCGGCCGCGAATCTGACAGGACGCTGTGGTTCGAACCTGAACTCCGTGCTTCCAGGTGTCAAAGGCCGGGAGCCCTTGAAGACCAGCTCGACACCGCCCCGCTGGCCAAGGAAGAACGCAATCAGGTTGCCAAGCAGCAGCGCCAGTTCCGGGGAATTCGCGACGAAACCGAGGTTGTAGGGGACAGCGAAGACAACACCGACGACGGCGGCAAGCGCCAACTGCTGCCAGCGTCGGGGAGGCAGGGTGAGTGGCTCGGAAAGCATGAAGCCGACAAAAAAGAGCAAGGGACGCTGGGCCAGGGGCTGCCACAGGGCCTGTCCGAACGTCATGCCCCGGTTCAGGAGTTCGGTGGTGATGATGCCGGTGGCGGTTACCAGGAACACCGCTGCCATGAGCATTTTTCGGGTGCGGTAAAGGACAACCAGAACCCCGGGCACCAGCAGCCACAGCATCGCCGGCGTCGCAGCCCACCAGGTCGCAATGTTCAGGCCCGTCAGGCCAGTCAGGAAAGCCCCGGCCGCGGCCGGGTTGAAGATGTGCCGGCCACGGAACGCCAGCGCGTACTTGGAAACGCTCGCCAACACGCAGGCCAGTGCCACGCCGGCCATGTCAGCCGCCCCGAACGCCGGCCAGAACAGGAAGTAGAGCAGCAGCCCCGTAATGAGCGAAGACTCCGAGTGCGGCCTGACCCGGAACACCAGGGCCAGCAAGCGGCTCGACAAGTACGTCAAGCCAACGCAGAGCGCCAGGTGCACCAGCATCTCCGGGATACCGAACGTCAGCCAACCCAGCACGTCGAGAACCATGCTGTAGGCCACCAGGATGGCAAGGACCCAAAGAATCAGTCGGTACATCGTGAAGCGGCCCAGCCAGGTATCCAGACGGGACTTAACGGCAATCATGAAAACAGTCTCCCCTCAAATGCCGCGGAATACGTGGCACCACCAGCCGATGACACCTTGAGCCACGAGAACTCGAACTCATCCTCCAACGGCCCCGGATCCATCATGAACAATGCCGTGGCCAGCGCATCGGCCTCCAAGGCGCTCGCAGCCATGGTCCAGGTCGCAACAGTGGTTTCGATGGGCCGGCCGGTGGCGCCATCGAGTACATGGTGCAGCCCATCGCCCCAGGCTCGCCGGTTGGATGCCGAGGCACACAGCGCGGAGTTGGCCAGTTCCACGGTGCCAATGGCCTGCTTCGGGTTGTACGGGTGTTCCAAGGCGACAAAGACCGGATGCGTACCGGAATGCAGCATGTCGCCGCTGCCGTCCACCAGGAAATCGGGGTGTCCGGCAGCCCGCAGGACGTCGCCCAGAAGGTCAACCAACTGGCCTTTCCCGGCGGCGCCGATATCCAGGACCACCGCTTTGGTAACCATCAGCTCCGTGCCTGTCCACTCAAGGGTGCCTTCCCACGGCGGTGGCGCCTCCGGGCTGCCCGGGCTGGCCAGGGCGTAGTTTGCGTCGTAGCCGAGATGCTCGAGGCTGCTGCCGATCAGTGGCGTCATCCTTCCACCGCTGAGTCGGTACAGGGCCGCATAGATCTTTTGCAGGGCAGGTGCGTGGTCCGGAAGGGTGATGCGGCCGGGGCCCTGTGACACGGTCGCCACCAATGAGTCCGGCCGGAACCGCGACCACGCCTTGTCGTACGCGGAAACGGTGTCCAGCAGTTGGCCCCGGAGCTCAGCGCCCAGGCTGTCCGGCGTCGAAATTTCCCACCGTGTACCGATCCCCTCGAAGTCGAACAGGCTCCAGCCAGGGTGCGGCATGGCTGCTACTTGGCCTGGGACTTGATCTGTTGCACGGCATCGTTGAAACCGGCGGACGTCAGCGAGGAGCCAGCCACTTTCGAGACGTTCAGCTCATCGATGTCCTTGCCGACAATCTGGGCTGCGATGCCACTGGCAAATTCGCCTTGGAACTTCTTGGTGTTCGGATTGGAGGGATGGGTTGTGATGTTGACCGCAGTGACCTTATCCGCAGCCAACGTCAGCTCTACGCCTACCGTTTCCTGGCCGTTGGGCGAGGTGTAAGTGCCGTCAGCGCTGTATGTGCCGTCCTTATAACCGGATGCCCCGTTGGCTGAGGATCCCTGTGGCGAGGGAGCGGTGGTGGAGACCTTGCCACCGTTCTGGGTAGCGGGAGTCTCCACGGCCGGCGATTCGGCCTTGGGGGCGCAGGCAGCAGCCGTCCCGATGATGGAGAGGCCGGCAAATCCAACGTAGAGGCTCTTGCGGAGTGGCGTAGTCATGGTTCTGCTCGTTTCAACTGGGCGTTCGACTGGACCGGTTTGCTAAGGGGCAATGACTGCAAAGTCCTTGCCTGTCCGGGGAGGCCGCTCATGCCGTCCCCTTACGTGTTCATAACGTTGAAATGAGCCTAATGGTTCAGGCTGTGCCGGGCGCCAGCCAGACCTGTGCCGGGGCTGTGTCAAAAGTATCCACATACGGCAGCCTCAATTCCGCGACTTTGCGGGCCCCCGGTAGGCTAGATCCGTGACTCCCGAAGAACTCTCTGCTGCCATATCCGCCTGCCTCAAGGACGCCGTCTCTGCCGGCGAAATCGCGTTGACGGAAACGTCCGTGCCAGACGCCGTGCGCGTGGAGCGACCCAAGAACCGGGACCACGGAGACTGGGCCACCAATATTGCATTGCAGTTGTCCAAGCAAGCAGGCATGAATCCCCGCGAATTCGCCGGAATCCTCAGTAACCGGCTGCAGGCCATTCCCGGTGTCACGGGCGTGGATATCGCCGGTCCCGGCTTCCTGAACATCACAGTCGATGCTGCTGCAGCCGGCGCCCTGGCCAAGGCCATTGTCGAAGCCGGTTCCAGCTACGGTACAAACCAGGCCCTCGCTGGCCGCGTGGTCAACATGGAATTCGTTTCCGCCAACCCCACCGGTCCGCTGCACATCGGGCACACGCGCTGGGCTGCCCTGGGTGATTCGATTGCCCGCGTCCTGCGTGCTTCGGGCGCCGACGTCACCGCTGAGTACTACATCAACGACGCCGGTTCGCAGATGAACGTCTTCGCCAACTCAGTGTTGTCGCGGCTGCATGGACGTGGAGTCCCCGAAGGCGGCTACCCGGGCGAGTACATCCGGGAACTCGGCGACGAAGTCCTGAAGGCCCACCCGGATGTCCGTGAACTGACGGACGAGGCAGCGCTGCCGGTCATCCGTGCGGCAGCCTACGAAGCCCAGATGGCTGACATCAAGGCCACGCTGGCCGGATTTGGCGTGGAGTTTGATGTCTTCTTCTCCGAGAAGGAACTGCACGACGCCGGTGCGATCGAATCGGCCGTCGCCCGCCTCCGCGAGCAGGGCCACGTGTTCGACGACGGCGGTGCCGTCTGGTTGCGCACTACCGACTTCGGCGACGATAAAGATCGCGTCATGATCCGTGCAAACGGCGAACCGACCTACTTTGCAGCGGATGCCGCCTATTACTTGTCCAAGAAGGACCGCGGATTCACTGAGAAGATCTACCTCCTCGGCGCGGACCACCACGGCTACATCAACCGCCTGAAGGCCATTGCCGCGTGTGCCGGTGACGATCCCGAGGTCAACATTGAGGTCCTGATCGGTCAGCTGGTGTCGGTCAACGGTGCCAAGCTGTCCAAGCGTGCGGGCAACATCATCGAGCTCAAGGACCTTATCTCCTGGCTCGGCAAGGACGCTGTCCGTTACTCGTTGGCCCGCTTCCCCGCAGATTCCCCCCTGACACTGGACCCGGAACTGTTGAAAAAGCACAGCAACGAGAACCCCGTGTTCTACGTGCAGTACGCGCATGCCCGTTCCCGCGGCACTGCACGTAACGCCGAAGAGGCCGGCGTGGACCGTTCAGTCTTCGATGCCTCGCTGCTGGATCACCCCACGGAAAACGAGTTGCTCTCCTATTTGGGCAGCTACCCGTCCATCGTTGCCAAGGCTGCCGAGCTGCGGGAGCCCCACCGGGTGGCCCGCCACCTCGAGGTCATCGCCGGTGCTTACCACCGTTGGTACGACGCGTGCCGGGTCTCGCCCCAGGGCGAGGAACCCGTCCAGGACGTTAACCGCACCCGCCTGTGGCTGAACGACGCCACCAGCCAGGTGCTCGCCAACGGACTCGAACTGCTGGGCGTGTCAGCGCCGGAACGGATGTAAGCCATGAACACCAACGCAGCACATGCTTCTCCGCTCGCTCCGGATTGGCTGGCAGTTCCCGAGAACCTCAATGCCCTGCAGTCGCCGATGTGGGCTGCCGGCGTGGAGAAGAACGACGCCGGTGAGGTCGCCATTGACGGCATTACTGTCAGTGAGCTGAAGGAACAATACGGAACCCCGCTTTTCGTCATGAGCGAGTCGGACTTCCGGTCCCGCGCCCGGGCGTTCAAGGACGCGTTCGACGAAGCTTTCGCGGACATCTGCGGGGGAGTGGACGTCTACTACGCAGGTAAGTCCTTCCTGTGCACCGCAGTGGCCAGCTGGGTGGCCGACGAGGGCCTCCGCCTGGACACCTGCTCCGGCGGTGAACTTGCGGTCGCTGCACGTGCGGGGATCCCGGGTGCCAACCTTGGCCTGCACGGCAACAACAAATCCGACGCGGAAATCAACCGTGCCTTGGATATGTCCCTTGGCCGGATCGTGGTGGACAGCCTCGACGAACTGGAACGGGTGGCAAAGATCGCCTCCAGCCGGGGCGAAACAGCCAAAGTCATGTTGCGGCTGACCCCTGGCGTGCACGCCCACACCCACGAATTCATCGCCACGGCCCACGAGGACCAGAAGTTCGGCCTCTCGATGGCAGGCGATTCCACCGACGAAGCCGGGCTCTCGGCAGCAGAAGAGGCCGTGGCTGCTGCCACCGCCTACGACAGCATCGAACTGCTGGGCCTGCACTGCCATATCGGGTCACAGATTTTCGAGCCTGACGGCTTTGCCTTGGCAGCGGAGAAACTCCTCGGATTCCTTGCCGCCATGCAGGCGAAATACTCCATCACTCTTCCCGAGCTGGACCTCGGCGGTGGTTACGGCATCGCCTACACGCCGGTGGACACTCCCCGGCCGCCTGCCGAGATCGCGCAGGCCATGGCCGACGTCGTTCGTTCCACCTGTGCCGCACTGGGCATCACCGCCCCCCGGATCTCCATCGAACCAGGCCGCGCGATCGTGGGGAGCAGCACCTTCACCCTCTACGAGGTTGGCACGCTCAAAACGGTCCGCGTAGACGTCCCGGAGAGCGAAACGGAGGACAAGAACGTTACGTATCCGCGGCGCTATGTGTCGGTGGACGGCGGGATGAGCGACAACGCCCGTCCGGTGCTGTACGACGCGGATTATTCGGCAATTTTGGCTTCACGCGACTCCACGGCCGTTCCGCAGCTGTCCCGCGTAGTGGGCAAACATTGCGAGAGCGGCGACATAGTTGTTAGAGATGTATATCTGCCCGCGGATGTGGCAGCCGGTGATTTGCTCGCAGTACCGGGTACCGGCGCCTACTGCTGGGCCCTTTCCAGCAACTACAACTACCTGGCCCGGCCTGGCGTTGTCGCTGTACGCGACGGAGCCGCCCGGCTGATTGTCCGCGGGGAAACCGAAGAAGATCTCTTGAACCGCGACATGGGAGTGGCGAATGTCTGAAGTGCAAACCTTGAAGGTGGCCCTGCTGGGCTGTGGCAACGTTGGGGCCCAGGTTGCGCGGATTCTGATTGACGACGCCGAAGCTTTGGCTGCCCGCACCGGAGCCCGTCTGGAACTTTCGGGCATTGCCGTGCGCACCATCGATGCACCCCGCGACGTCGAGCTGCCCCGCGAACTGTTCACTACCGATGCCGACACCCTGGTTAAGGACGCGGACCTCGTCATCGAGCTCATGGGCGGCATCGAGCCCGCCCGCTCCTTGATCCTGACGGCCATCCAGAACGGTGCCTGCGTGGTTACCGGCAACAAGGCATTGCTCGCCCAGGACGGCCCCACTCTTTATGAAGAGGCTGACAAGGCAGGCGTCCAGCTCTCGTATGAAGCGGCCGTTGCGGGAGCCATTCCTATCCTGCGTCCCATCCGCGACAGCCTGTCAGGCGACCGCATCACCCGTGTCCTGGGCATCGTCAATGGCACCACCAACTTCATCCTCGACCAGATGGACACCACAGGCGCACAGTTCGCTGACGCCCTGGCCGAAGCCCAGCGGCTCGGGTACGCAGAAGCGGATCCTACTGCCGACATCGAAGGACACGACGCCGCGGCTAAGGCCGCCATCCTCGCGTCCCTGTCGTTCCACACGCGCTTCTCCCTGGACGATGTCTACTGCGAAGGCATCACGAAGGTCAGTGCTGCGGACATCGCTTCGGCCAAGGAAGCGGGCTTTGTCATCAAGTTGCTCGCCATTGCCGAAAAGATCGAATCTTCGGATAACGGCAGCGGCATTTCGGTGCGGGTCCACCCCACCCTCTTGCCCCGTGAGCACCCGCTGGCTGCAGTTCGCGGTGCCTTCAACGCGGTGTTCATTGAGGCCGAAAATGCTGGTGAATTGATGTTCTACGGACAGGGCGCTGGGGGTACCCCCACCGCCTCTGCCGTGCTGGGCGACCTGGTCTCCGCGGCCCGCCGACTCGTACTGGGCGGCCCGGGCCGAACGGAAACCACCACAGGCCATGTCCCTGCGCTGCCCGTCGATGCCTCCAACACGAGCTACTACATTGGCCTGGACGTCGCCGACCAGGCCGGCGTCCTGGCCCGCATCGCGCACATCTTTGCCGAGCACGCCGTGTCCATCGAGACAATGCGCCAGACAATCCACCGCGACGCTGCCTCCAAGGTCGAGTCGGCGGAGCTGAAAATCGTGACGCACCGTGCATCCGAAGCTGCACTCGCAGCAACCGTCGAGGCCGTGAAGGGCCTCGACGTCATCAATTCTGTGACATCCGTACTGCGGGTAGAAGGGGTCTAAGTGGCTCACCAATGGCGCGGAGTAATCCGCGAATACGCTGATCGTTTGCCCGTAACGGAAGCCACCAAGGTCATCACCCTCGGCGAGGGCGGTACGCCGCTCGTCCACGCGCAGAAGCTCTCCGAGCTCACGGGCTCCGAGGTATACCTCAAGGTGGAGGGCATGAACCCCACGGGTTCCTTCAAGGACCGTGGCATGACCATGGCCATGACTGCGGCCGTGGAAGCCGGCGCGAAGGCCGTTGTCTGTGCCTCCACCGGCAACACCTCCGCTTCTGCGGCTGCCTACGCAACCGCGGCGGGACTGAAGTGCGCTGTGCTCGTCCCCGAAGGCAAAATTTCCATGGGCAAGCTGAGCCAGGCCATCGCGCATGGCGCCACCTTGCTTCAGGTGGATGGCAACTTCGACAACTGCCTGGACATCGCCCGCAAGCTCGGCGAGGCTTACCCGGTGTTCCTGGTGAACTCCGTAAATCCGGCACGTATCCAGGGCCAGAAGACCGGTGCTTTCGAAGTTGTTGACTCGCTGGGCGACGCTCCCGACATCCACGTGCTGCCCGTCGGCAACGCCGGCAACATCAGCGCCTACTGGAAGGGCTACAAGGAGTACTCCGCACCGTTTGAGACCGCCAACGGAACGCTCCCCGCCGTCTCCACCAAGACCCCCACCATGTGGGGCTTCCAGGCAGCAGGTGCCGCGCCCTTCGTGGCAGGGCACCCCATCACCGAGCCTGACACCATCGCCACTGCCATCCGCATCGGCAACCCGGCATCGTGGGACACCGCTGTCGCGGCCCGCGACGAATCAGGTGGACTGATCGAGGCAGTCACCGATGACGAGATCCTGGCGGCCCACCGTTGGTTGTCCGCCAAGGAGGGTGTCTTCGTCGAGCCCGGCTCCGCCGCTGGTGTTGCCGGCCTCATCAAGAAGCACGCGGCAGGCGAGGTTCCGTCGGGAAAGACCATCGTCATCACGGTCACCGGACATGGCCTCAAGGATCCGCAGTGGGCACTTCGTACCGAAGATGGCAGTGATGTCCAGCCCGTCAAGGTGCCGAACGACGTCGTCACCGTTGCCGCGGAACTGGGACTGGAAGAAAACTAAGAGTGGAATCAACGCAGCCCACCGCGACCGATCGTGCACTCGTCGCGGCAGGCCAGCGGCTGACCGTCACGGTCCCCGGTACGAGTGCCAACCTGGGCCCCGGTTACGACAGCCTTGGCTTGGCCCTGTCCATCTATGACACTTTGACGGTTGAAACCCTTGGCACCGGAGAGCTCGAGTTCGAGCTCTCCGGTGAGGGGGCAGATACCCTCCCCCGCGATGCCAGCCATTTGGTGGTGCGGGCGATCGACCTGGCGCTGGATCGCCTTGGCTTCCAGCGCTCGGGCCTGAAAATTACGGCTGAAAACGTCAATCCCCATGGCCGGGGGCTCGGTTCGTCCGCGTCGGCTGTTGTGGCGGCAGTTACTGCTGCCAACGCCTTGGTTCCGGAGGAATCCCGGCAGCGCCTCGACTGGGTCCTCCAGCTGACCAGTGAGATCGAAGGTCACCCGGACAACGTCGCACCGGCGATTTTCGGCGGACTGGCGCTGTCATGGCAGGACAGCGAGCAGTACAGCAGCACCCGCGCCGATGTGGCGCCCGAGGTTATTCCCGTGGTGGCTGTGCCCGACTACGAACTGTCCACGGAAACTGCCCGCGGTCTGCTTCCTGCATCCGTTGGCCACCACGCGGCAGCCATGAACTCCGGACGCGCAGCCCTGCTCATCCACGCTCTGACAGCGCAGCCTGAGTTCTTGCTGCCGGGCACCGAAGACTACCTTCACCAGAGTTACCGGGCGCAGGCCATGCGTCCCAGTGCGGACCTCATTGCGGCGCTCCGTTCCGCCGGACATGCAGCTGTGGTCTCGGGCGCCGGACCCACCGTGATGGTGCTGGCCAATGGCGAACAAGAAGCCGCGGTTGTTACTGAATTCATCGAGGCGTACACGGCATCCAACACACCCGACGTCGGTTGGCGTGTGATGACGCTGGCTGTAGACGTTCAAGGTGCTAGAGTGGAAGTGCACCGCCGGTAAAACCGCGGGCAGTTCCCTGATTTTGGATTGCGGCACTTTCGCCGTACCTTTCGTCAACTGTGCCAACGTTGGTGGTGCCGTCTCTTTCCGGCCTCAGGTGCCGCAGATCTTTCTCTGTTCCTGATCAATTGGCCGGCTGTCCGGGTAACTGGATCCAGTGATGACGATCAGTATCCGGCCCTGGTGGCCACAATCCATCAGGCACGGCCAAATCGCAGGCTGCAGATCTGAACTGCAGCCCAGAACAAATCATCGCGTCCAGCTCTCGCTCTGGACGCCGTCGAGGGGGAAGGATCCTTCGTGACAGAAACCACTGAGCTGTCTTCAGCTGTGGACACAACATCTTCTGCTGCCGAGTCGTCAACGGCAGCAACCACCAAGAGCAGCGGGCTTGCGGGCCTTAAGCTTGCCCAGCTTCAGGCTCTCGCGAGCCAGCTGGGCATTTCCGGGGGATCGCGCATGCGCAAGGGAGACTTGGTCTCGGCCATTTCGGCCCACCGCGCAGGTACTCCCACCACGAAGGCTCCCGCTAAGGCCTCAGCCCCGGTCAAGGCCAACGCTGCCGTAGCCAAGGAAGCTCCGGCCGCGGAGGTCAAGGCCTCGGACAACGGCGCCTCTGCCGAGTCGGCTGAAGCCCCGGCCCAGGAAGCCCCGCGTGCCCGTGGACGTGGCCGAAGCCGCCGCGCCACCAGCGACGGCGTCGTAGCGGCGGCTGAAGCCGCATCGGCTCCGGCCGAGCCCGTAGCTGCACCGGTTGCTGATGCACCTGCTTCAGTGGAAACGCCGGAGGCAGGCACTGAACGCCGCCAGCCGCGCACCCGTAACCGCCGCCGTGGCGAAGCAGCCGCAGCCCCCGCTGAGGCATCGGAGGCTCCGGCCGCTGAGCAGCGCACCGAACAGCGTGCCGACCGCACCGAACAGCGCGAACAGCGTGCCGACCGCACCGAGCAGCGCGAACAGCGTGGCGACCGCACCGAACAGCGCGAACAGCGTGCCGACCGCACTGAACAGCGCGAACAGCGTGCCGACCGCACTGAACAGCGCGAGCAGGCCGATTCCGGCGAGCAGCGCGACCGCCGCGATAACACCCGCGGCCGCCGTGACGACAACAACGACGGCGAAGACACGGGCAACCGTCGTAACCGCCGGAACCGTCGTGACCGCAACGACCAGAACGATCGCAGCGATCGCCGCGGCGGGCAGGACAGCCGTGACGGGAACACCCGCAGCGACCGTTTCCGTGACCGCAACGAACGCCGCCGTGGCCGTGCCCAGGGACCGGACGTTGACGACGTCGAGGTCACCGAGGACGATGTGCTGCTGCCCGTAGCCGGCATCCTGGACGTCCTGGAGAACTACGCGTTCATCCGTACGTCCGGTTACCTCCCCGGTGCCAACGACGTCTACGTTTCGCTGGCACAGGTCAAGAAGTACAACCTCCGTAAGGGCGACGCCGTCGTGGGTGCCATCCGCGCACCGCGTGATGGCGAAGACCGCAGCCAGCAGTCCGCCCGCCAGAAGTTCAACGCGCTTGTCCGCGTTACTTCCGTCAATGGCAAGACTCCGGAAGAGCTCAAGGACCGCGTCGAGTTCGCAAAGCTCGTCCCGCTGTACCCGTCCGAGCGCTTGCGCCTGGAAACCGACCCCAAGAAGATCGGTCCGCGTGTCATCGACCTCGTGGCTCCGATCGGCAAGGGCCAGCGTGGCCTGATTGTCTCCCCGCCCAAGGCTGGTAAGACCCTCATCCTGCAGTCCATCGCCAACGCCATCACCACCAACAATCCTGAGGTCCACCTCATGATGGTGCTCGTTGACGAACGTCCCGAAGAAGTCACGGACATGCAGCGCACAGTCAAGGGTGAGGTCATTGCCTCCACCTTCGACCGTCCCGCAGACGACCACACCACCGTTGCCGAGCTCTCCATCGAACGCGCCAAGCGCCTCGTGGAAATGGGCATGGACGTGGTAGTCCTCCTGGACTCCATGACCCGCCTGGGCCGCGCCTACAACCTGGCAGCACCGGCCTCCGGCCGCATCCTGTCCGGTGGTGTCGACTCCGCAGCTCTGTACCCGCCCAAGCGCTTCTTCGGTGCTGCCCGCAACATCGAAAACGGCGGCTCGCTCACCATCCTGGCAACGGCTCTCGTGGAGACCGGCTCCAAGATGGACGAAGTGATCTTCGAAGAGTTCAAGGGCACCGGCAACATGGAGCTCCGCCTGTCCCGCCAGCTGGCTGACAAGCGCATCTTCCCGGCTGTGGACGTCAACGCGTCCGGCACGCGCCGCGAAGAGAACCTGCTCTCGCCTGAAGAAGTCAAGATCATGTGGAAGCTGCGCCGCGTCCTCTCCGGACTGGAGCAGCAGCAGAGCCTTGAGCTGCTGACCAACAAGATCCGGGAGACACAGAGCAACGTCGAGTTCCTCATGCAGGTTCAGAAGACGACGCTCGGAGCGAAGTCGGATAACGACAAGTAGCTGTGCTCTAACCGCTCAAAATATGCCGGCCCCGCCCCTACGCCGGGTAGCTTCCGATCTGCGATCGGAAGCTACCCGGCTCCGGCAGGCCCGAAGCCACTCCCTGGCCGGCATATTTTGAGCGGTCTTTGTTTAAGGAATCCTTCCCGACACCACGTGAGGTCAGAGACGGCCCAGTGGGCCCCCAAATGGGCTGTGCGTGACCACACGATGCAGTTATTAGACTTGTAGAAGTCGAAAGAGGTTTGAGAATGTTTGAGTCCGTACAGGGTTTGCTTGATGAGCATGCTGCTATTCAGGCGCAGTTGAGTGATCCTGCCGTTTACGCTGATCAGTCTGCGGCCAGGAAGTTGGGACGGCGATCTGCTCAGCTTCAGGGCATTGTGGAGGCTTACAACAAGTGGCGCGGGCTCAACGACGATCTTGAGGCTGCCAAGGAGATGGCTGACGAGGATCCCGACTTCGCCGCTGAAGTAGTGCAGTTGGAAGAGCAGATCCCCGCAGCTGAGGAACGTCTTCGCCGGCTGCTGATCCCGCGCGATCCTGATGATGCCCGCAACGTGATCCTGGAAGTCAAGGGTGGCGAAGGTGGCGATGAAGCTGCGTTGTTCGCCGGCGACCTCCTGCGCATGTACATGCGCTACGCCGAATCCCGTGGCTGGAAGACCGAAATGATCTCGGCCACCGAATCTGACCTCGGTGGTTACAAGGACGTCTCCGTCGCGATCAAGGGAAACTCCAACGATCCCGCAGAAGGTGTCTTCGCCAGGTTGAAGTTTGAGGGCGGTGTCCACCGTGTGCAGCGCGTTCCCGTGACCGAATCGCAGGGCCGTATCCACACCTCCGCTGCAGGTGTCCTGGTTCTTCCCGAAGTTGATGAGCCCGAAGAGCTCGAAATCAACCAGAACGACCTCAAGATCGACGTTTACCGTTCTTCAGGTCCCGGTGGCCAGTCCGTGAACACCACTGACTCCGCCGTCCGCATCACCCACTTGCCCACGGGCATTGTCGTGGCGATGCAGAACGAGAAGTCGCAGCTGCAGAACCGTGAAGCCGGCATGCGCGTTCTTCGTGCCAGGCTCCTTGCCCACCAGCAGGAGCAGATCGACGCCGCCAACTCGGAACAGCGCAAGTCGCAGATCCGCACCATGGACCGTTCGGAGCGCATCCGCACGTACAACTTCCCGGAAAACCGGATTGCGGACCACCGGACGGGTTATAAGGCCTACAACCTCGATGCCGTGATGAACGGCGATCTTGAGCCCGTCATCCAGTCGGCCATTGAGGCTGACGAACAGGCGCGCCTGGACGCCATCGGCGAATAGCACACTGCCGCACCTCAACAGCAGAGTAGATCCATGACGTTTTACCCAGGCCAGAGCCTCGCGGACGCAGTTCGCGAGGCTACTGCCATTCTTACCGAGGCGGGCGTGCCCACCCCGCGCGTGGACGCGGAACTTCTCGCAGAGCACCTCCTGGGAGTCGGCCTTGGCCGGCTTCGCGCGATGCTCCTCGGCAGTGATCCTGCGCCTGAAGGCTATGCGGATTTGGTGGCCGAACGTGCCGCGCGGGTGCCGTTGCAGCACATCACCGGCGTCGCCTATTTCCGGTACCTTGAACTGCGCGTTGGCCCCGGTGTGTTCATACCCCGGCCTGAAACGGAATCGGTGGTCCAGTTGGTCATCGACCACCTGGCAGGAATGCCACATCCCAAAGTAGTGGACCTTGGCACCGGATCCGGTGCGATCGCCGGCTCGATTGCCCACGAGATCCCGGGTGCCGAAGTCCACGCAGTTGAGTTCAGTACTTTTGCGCACGCGTGGGCCGCGAAGAACCTGGAACCCCTGGGGGTCACGCTCCTGCAGGGCGATCTCAGGGATGCGCTGCCCGAACATAACGGAACCTTCGACGTCGTCGTTTCCAACCCGCCGTACATCCCGGCGGAGGCGATACCCACAGAACCGGAAGTTGCACTCCACGATCCACCCGAGGCACTGTACGGTGGGGGAGCGGACGGCATGGAACTCCCGACGGCGGCAGCAGCCTCTGCGGCGCGGCTCCTGAAACCAGGCGGCTACTTTGTGATGGAACACGCTGAAGTCCAGGCGGCGTGGATCGCGGGGATGCTCCGGGGAACGGGACGTTGGAATGACGTCACCACGCACTTTGACCTGAACGGCAAGGAACGTGCCACCAGCGCACTGCTGGCAAGCGCCGCTCCTGATGAGTGAAAGAATAGGGCTGTGACCACAACCTACAATTGCACTTCCGATGACCAGCGGACTGAAGGCCTTCAGCACGCCCAGCGCGCCATCAGCGAAAAGAAGTGCATCGTGCTTCCCACTGACACTGTTTACGGCATCGGTGCGGACGCCTTTTCACCCCTGGCCGTCACCCTGCTGCTCGCTTCCAAGGGCCGTAGCCGCCAGATGCCCCCGCCGGTGCTGATTCCCCGGATCAATGCCCTGGATGGGCTGGCCACCGATGTACCGGCGGATGCCCGGGCACTCGCACAGGCTTTCTGGCCCGGTGGACTGACCCTCATTCTGCACGCCCAGCCATCCCTGGACTGGGATTTGGGCGATACCAAAGGCACCGTAGCCCTTAGGGTGCCAGACGACGAGATCGCATTGGACCTCCTGAGCCTGACCGGCCCGCTCGCGGTCTCCTCCGCCAACCGCACAGGCCAGGAGGCGGCCCAGACAGCTTCCGAGGCCCGCCTCCAACTGGCTGAATCGGTGGAGGTCTACCTGGAAGGCGGGTTCCGGCCCGTCAAGGGCACCGCAGCGCTGCCGTCCACGATCGTCGATGCCACGTCCACGCCATTCCGTGTGGTTCGCCAAGGCGCCATCGAGCTTGAACGCCTGCGCGAAATCGTTCCGTCCATCCTTGGTTTTGGGGAAACCCTTGGGGCTGAGGTCCCGGGACAGCAGGCCGAACCTGAGGAAACTGCCTCCGGTGACGCGCAGGCGGACGTATCGGAACCTGACGCCGTTGAACAGGAACCTGCGGCCGACATCGCGGAACCAGGCGCTCCAGTCCAAGCCAAGCCCGAATGATTCCCGACCGCCAACGCGTCCCCGTCCTTGACGTCGACGCCACTCCCCTGCGCGTTGATGAGCTCATCAATGCCATGGGCGGCCTCATTGCAGCGGGCACCACCGCCACGGTGCTGGGTCACAACCTCCACAGCATTACGCTTTTCCACTCCTGCCCGGAGTTCCGCTCCCTCTATCGGGACAGTTCCATTGTCCTGCTGGACGGCGCGCCCGTGGCTTTGCTGTGGGGCCTGGCCCACAGGAAGCAATTACGTCCACTGGGCCAAGGAGCCATGGCCTACCGGCTTGGGTCAATGGATTGGATTCCTGATCTCGGGAAAGTGCCCGGGTTGCAGCGCGTGGCAGTGGTTGGTGCTGGTCGTGAGGCCAACACGAAGGCCGTCATGCGGTTGCGGTCCATTGCGCCTGGCATGACCGTTGACGGAATGCCGGGTGAAGACTGGGATGGCGCCACGGAGGCCGCCGTAGTGAACTGGCTCAGCGACTTCCGTCCCCAACTGGTGCTCCTGGGTTTGGGGATGCCCCTTCAGGAAACTGTCCTCCGGCGACGACTCGCGGAGTTGCCACCGGCTGTGTACTGCGCAGTTGGAGGGGCCATTGAACAGGTTGCAGGCGTCCAGAAACTCGCTCCGCGCTGGCTGGGGCGCCTTGGCCTGGAATGGGCCTGGCGCCTCCTGCTCCATCCTGGGCGGGTTGCCTACAGGGTATTTGTTGAACCGTGGAAGCTGGCAGGCCTCTTGATTCGCCGCCGCTTCCAACCATCCCAGACCGAAGGCCAGTGAATGACCTCCCAACCCATTGTGGTCGCCGTCGTGGTGACCTATAACCGGCGTGAACTTCTCCAGACAACCTTGGCGGGGATCGCCTCGGGCACCCGGGTGCCGGACGTCGTCGTCGTCGTCGACAACGCCTCCACGGATGGAACAGCGGAGTTCCTGCAGAGCTACCAGGGGCCGGTGACCACGGACGTGGTGACGTTGAATACCAACGTAGGCGGCGCAGGAGGCTTCGCAGTCGGCATGGAACGCGCAGTCCTTGACCACCGCGCCGACCACGTGTGGATCATGGATGACGACACTGAGCCCCAGCGTCCGGCGCTGCAGGAAGCACTGGCCCTTGCCCAGGCATATGGGCAGGACACAGGAGACGTCCCTGGTTTCATCGCCAGCCGCGTGGTGTGGACTGATGGTCGCGACCATCCCATGAACCGCATGCGCCCCCGGATGGGCGCAAGCGAAGAATCCCGAAGCGCCGCTGCCCGACTCGGTGCCACGCAAATCCGCAGCGCTTCGTTCGTTTCGGTCCTCATCCAAGCAGCGGAAATCAGGCGCCACGGACTGCCCATAGCGGACTACTTCATCTGGAACGATGACCTGGAGTACACCGCCAGGGTTTCCCGCAAGGGCATAGCATTGAGCACCAACGCGTCGGTTGCCAACCACCACACGAAAGTCTTTGGTGATGCCGGCGCCGACCCGGGTCCCCGCTTTTACTACGAGGTGCGCAACAAGGTGTGGGTCTATACGCGGTCCAACGCACTGGCGCCGTGGGAAAAGGCGCTCTTCACCGGTGCTTCCCTGCGAAACTGGACCCGGACGATCATCGCTTCCAAAAACCGGAAAGTACTGTTGGCAGGACTTTTCAAAGGCCTCCGGGACGGCCTCAGGGCGCCGCGTCCCAACGCCGAAGTGTTGGCCGGAATCTACGCGCTGCGTGATGTCCGGCAGCCCGTCCGGCAATAAAAAAGCGGTGCTAAGGCAGCTAAACAACTTGGGGTCCTGCGGCTGCGTCACAGGCTGGTCACGGCCGATGGCATTAGTATCGTGACAAGAGTCCACGAAAATCCCGCAACATTCGGCAGAGCCGGTGCAGGCATGGCGACGGAGTAGTTCCATTTATCCACAGACAGAATTCCACACCTTGAGCTGCCCGGGATTCCCCGGCATCCAGGCGGGGATCCGGCCACGTTCGCTGACAAGCGCTTCCGATCCAACCGGCGGACAAATTCCGGGAGCCGCAGCATGATCATGTATCTGCTGATGGCGCTTACGGCTGCCGTGGTGTCCTACGCGGGGACGTGGGGCGCACGCGTGGCCGGGAACAAGCTGCGGCTCTACAGGCCCATCCGGAGCCGCGACATGCACTCCGTGCTGATTTCCAAGCTGGGCGGCCTGGGCATTTTCGCCGGCTTCTTCGTCGCGTTGGTCGTTGCCAGCAATTCCTTCTTCGTCAGGGACATTTTCAGGCACAACGATGCTCCATGGGGGATTCTCGCGGGCGCCGTCGTCATCGTGGCGGTTGGAGTGGCGGACGACATCCTGGACATACGCTGGTGGATCAAACTGCTCGGACAAGGAGCGGCTGCGCTCATTGTGGCTGTCTGGGGAGTCCGGATGTCCGTCGTCCCGTTCATCCCCGAACCGATCTTCCTGGGCTCCGAGGTGGTCCAGATTGTTCTCACCGCGGGCCTGATTGTCACCACCATGAACGCCGTGAACTTTATCGACGGGCTCGATGGACTGGCAGCAGGGGTGGCAACAATTGGCGGGGGAGCGTTCTTCCTCACCGCCTACTGGGTCCACCGCAACAACCCCTCCACCGACAATTCAGACCTGGCGACACTACTGATGGCCATCCTGGTTGGCAGCTGCATCGGATTCCTGCCCCATAACTGGTTCCCGGCAAAAATCTTCATGGGGGATTCGGGAGCCATGCTGATCGGGCTGCTCATGGCTTCCGCCGGCGTCGTGGCGACGGGACAGATCGGGTCCGGCCTTTACGATCGCGCCAACGGTATCCCCACAGTGGTTCCCATCCTCCTGCCCTTCGCGGTCCTGTCCCTTCCACTCCTGGATCTGGGGATGGCGGTGATCCGGAGGACGGCAAGGGGACAGTCACCGTGGTCCGCCGACCGTGGGCACCTCCATCACAAGCTGGTCGACCTGGGGTACTCGCACCGTACCGCCGTCGTCATGCTGTATGTGTGGACCTGCATCCTTGCGTTCGGCGGCGTCGCCTTCGCTGTATTCCCGTGGCAGGTGGTACTCATCGTTGTCATCGCGGCAGCGCTCGTCATGGCGGCAGTTACGGCGTGGCCCTACTTCACCCGGAACTCGACGCGGCCGGGGGAGCAGTAGATGAAGTCTGGTTAGAGTCACAGTTCTATCTCATGTAGAATTCTTACTGCGGACAGTCACTCGCCCGTAAATCCCCCTTTGAGAAGATGGCACCTGTGCCACAAGGATTGGTATCCCCATGACATCCAACGCCGAAACCGGACGACCGTCCGGTAAACGTGGTGTTGGATCTGTTGGCGGCCAGTCATCGTTGTGGCTCCGGTTGCTCATGCTCAGTGCCGCAGCAGCGGTGGCAGCAACAGCCATAACTTGCGTCATCGCGGCCTTCATGAACGGCGGGCAAGGCGCTCTTTCAGCAGCGTTCGGCTCCGCCCTGGTCATGCTCTTCTTCGGAATCAGCCTCCTGATCGGCCATTTTGTTGGCCGTCACAACCCTTCCGGCGCAGTCGGGCTCTTTGTTGCCACGTACTTCATCAAGGTGATCGGATTCGCCGTGGTGCTCTTTGTGCTCGGCGCTCCGGACTGGCTCCACCACCGCTGGTTCCTGATTGGTGCTGTGGTTGCCGTTGTCTTCTGGCAGGCCGCGGAAATCTACGGCTTCAGCAAGGCCCGCCTCCAGATCTACAACGACCCAGCCGAGCAGAAGGACGGTCCGGATGTCTCCGCGTAAGCGCTATTCACGCCCGTCCCTTCCTGCCCAGCAACCTGCCAGCGGCAACGAAACCGGCAACGACGGAAACGACGGCGGATATAACGCCGGTATGGCCGTCTTCAGCTACATCATTGGCGGGATCATTGTCTGGAGTTTGGTAGGCTGGGGTCTGGATAATCTGTGGGGGACCCGCTGGATTGTGCTCCTTGGCGCTCTGCTGGGAGCCGCAGGAGGGTTCTATCTTTCCCATATGCACGGCCTCACCAGGCAAAGCACCACTCCTGGCGAGAGTAACGCAGACAGCGGTCCGTCCACGGACGGGGACAGTAATGCCAAATAATTTCACACGGATGACGAATGCGTCCAACGCGTCCGGACTCCAACCAATGCCCAATGATGGACACAGCAGAGAGGAAACGCGTTGATCGCGCTTGCGCTCCCCGCCCAGGATTCGGGGTCCTTCACCCCACCCGGAATCGACGAAATGCACCTGCCGGCAATCCTGCCTTGGGGTGCGCACGATGGCTTCTCCAAGCAGATGCTGCTGGTGATCCTATCGGTCGTCATTATCGCTACATTCTTTATCCTCGCTGCACGTAAGCAGCAGCTGGTTCCCGGCAAGCTGCAGTTCGCAGGCGAGATGGCCTACGGCTTCGTCCGCAACAGCATCGCCAAGGACATCATCGGCGGCAAGGACTTCATCAAGTATGTTCCGCTGTTGTTCAGCTTGTTCTTCTTTATTTTGGTCAACAACATCTATGGCGCGATCCCCGTCATCCAGCTGCCAAGCTTCTCCCACGTTGGTGGAGCGTACGTGCTGGCAGGCATCGTCTTCTTCACCTGGATCGCAATCGGCGTCAAGAAGAACGGCCTGAAGTACTTCAAGCTCGCAACCGTGCCGTCGGGCATCCCGTGGTACATCCTGCTGATCGTCGTACCGATCGAAATCATCTCGAACTTCCTGGTCCGCCCCGTCACGCACAGCCTCCGTCTGTTCGCGACCATGCTGGCCGGTCACCTGATCGTCATGCTTGCCGGTTCCGGTATCGAGTTCCTGGTTATGCAGGAGAACGTCCTGCTCAAGGGCGCATCGGTCCTGGTCCTCGTTGGTGCCGTGGCGATGTACATGCTCGAAGCGCTGATCATGGCGCTGCAGGCTTACGTGTTCACTTTGTTGACCGCTATTTACATCGAAGGCGCCCTGCACGCCGACAGCCACTAGGCTCCCAAAAACTTCCCCTCGCGGGGATGAAGCAACCCAAACAACCTGCCGCACGGGCGGCATCTTGAAAGGAAGAAAAAATGGAAGGCACCATCAACGGCTCCCTCAACCTCATCGGCTACGGTCTCTCGGCCATCGGCGGTGGTATCGGTGTGGGTCTCGTGTTCGCCGCGTACATCAACGGTGTTGCACGTCAGCCGGAAGCTCAGCGTGTGCTGCAGCCGATCGCGTTCCTTGGTCTGGCACTGACTGAAGCTCTTGCCATCCTCGGCCTCGTCTTCGCTTTCGTTCTTTCCTAATAACAAGAACCCAAGCGAATTCGACGCACGAGTAGATAGGACGGGTGAAATATGAATCAGCTGATCATCTCAGCCGCCACTGAAGGCGAAGCGAAGAGCAACCCGCTCGTTCCCAACGTCTGGGAAATGGGCGTTGTCCTCGTCGGCTTTGCGGTCCTCTTGTACATCGTGGTCAAGTTTGTTGTCCCGATGTTCGAGAAGACCTTCGCAGAGCGCGCCGAAGCAATCGAAGGTGGCATTGCAAAGGCCGAAGCGGCCCAGGCAGAAGCTTCTGCAGCTCTTGAAGAGTACAAGCAGCAGCTCACCGACGCCCGCGCCGAAGCCAACCGCATCCGCGAAGAAGCACGCGCCGAAGGCGCCCAGATCCTCGCGGACCTCAAGGCCAAGGCAGCTGCCGAGTCCGCCCGGATCACCGAGCAGGCACACGCTGCCATCGAATCGGAGCGTCAGGCAGCAGTTGTCTCGCTTCGTTCCGAGGTTGGCACCCTGGCCACCACGCTGGCCGGACGCATCGTTGGTGAAGCACTCACCGATGACGAGCGCGCCGCACGCGTTGTGGACCGCTTCCTTGCTGATCTGGAGACCCAGAGCGCAGGTGCAGCTAAGTAATGGCAGGTATATCGAGCGAATCGCTGACCACAGCACTGGCGCAACTGGAAGCCAAGCTTCCTTTCGCCTCGCTGCAGTTGGCTAAGGACCTCTTCGGAATCCTGGGAACGGTGGACAGCTCGGCTGGCTTGCGCCGCGCCCTGACTGACCCGTCCCGTACCGGAGACGAGAAGTCGGCGCTGGTCAAGCAGCTGGTTGGCGGGAAAGTCTCCGCTGATGCTGCTGAGATTGCGGGCGGGTTGGCCGGCTCACGCTGGGCATCTGCACGCGATATCGGCGATGCACTCGAGACCCTTGCCGCCACGGTGGTCATTGCTGTAGCTGAAAACAAGTCGGCCGTTTCTGCCTCTGGTATCACGGGGCTGGAAGAGCTGGAAAACGATCTGTTTGCTTTCAACCAGGCCGTCGCTTCCAGCCACGAAGTACAACGTGCTTTGTCTGAGCCGCAGGCATCGCCCGCGGCAAAGATCGCACTGGTCGAGAAGCTTGTTCCTGGCATCAGCGAGGAAGCCAAGGTTCTCATCAGCCAGGCAGTGACGCATCCGCGGGGTGTCAGGCCGAGCAAGCTTGTCGAGTCCTTCGCCAAGCTTGCAGCCAAGCGCCAGCAGCGCTGGATTGCAACCGTCAGCGTTACCCGTCCGTTGACGGAAACGCAGGCCAGCCGTCTGCAGGCCGGGCTGAACGCCCTTTACGGCCGCGAACTGAAGGTCAACGTCAATGTCGAACCGGCACTGATCGGCGGAGTCCGCGTCCAGGTAGGTGACGAAGTGCTTGACGCTTCGGTCATAGCCCGCCTGACCGAACTTCGCCGCCAGCTCGCTGGCTAAGCAAAGACAAAGCACAACTTAACTGATATAAATCCCGGTCATCGTGAGCAACGATGATCACGAAAACAGGAGAGCAGGGACTGCAGATGGCCGAATTGACCATCAACGCCGACGACGTCCGTAATGCGTTGAACGAGTTCGCGGCGTCCTACGAACCCGGTAACGCAGAGCGCGTAGAGGTTGGTCGTGTGACCACCGCAAGTGACGGCATCGCCCGTGTTGAGGGTCTTCCCTCGGTCATGGCGAACGAGCTGCTTCGCTTCGAAGATGGCACGCTGGGCCTCGCCCAGAACCTCGACGTCCGCGAGATCGGTGTCATTATCCTCGGTGACTTCACCGGTATTGAAGAAGGCCAGGAAGTTCACCGCACCGGTGAAATCCTGTCCGTTCCGGTTGGCGACGCCTTCCTGGGTCGCGTTGTCGACCCCCTGGGCCAGCCGATCGACGACCTTGGCGAGATCAAGGCAGAGGGCACCCGTGCACTGGAACTCCAGGCACCGGGCGTTACCGAGCGCAAGTCGGTTCACGAACCGATGCAGACCGGCCTCAAGGCTATCGACGCCATGATCCCGATCGGCCGTGGCCAGCGTCAGCTGATCATTGGTGACCGCCAGACCGGTAAGACCGCAATCGCAGTGGACACCATCATCAACCAGAAGGCCAACTGGGCTTCGGGAGATGTCACCAAGCAGGTCCGTTGTGTCTACGTTGGTGTTGGCCAGAAGGCTTCCACCATCGCAGCCGTACGCCAGACCCTTGAGGACCACGGCGCGCTGGAGTACACCACCATCGTGGCGTCCCCGGCATCCGACCCCGCTGGCTTCAAGTACCTGGCACCTTACGCAGGTTCTGCCATCGGCCAGCACTGGATGTACGGCGGCAAGCACGTCCTGGTGATCTTCGATGACCTGTCCAAGCAGGCCGAGGCTTACCGCGCCGTGTCCCTGTTGCTGCGCCGTCCGCCGGGACGCGAAGCCTACCCGGGCGACGTCTTCTACTTGCACTCCCGCCTGCTGGAGCGTTGTGCAAAGCTCTCCGACGAGCTCGGCGCAGGTTCGATGACCGGTCTTCCGATCGTTGAGACGAAGGCGAACGACGTTTCCGCCTACATCCCGACCAACGTGATCTCCATCACCGATGGCCAGATCTTCCTCCAGTCGGACCTCTTCAACGCCAACCAGCGTCCTGCTGTTGACGTTGGTGTGTCTGTGTCCCGCGTTGGTGGTGCCGCACAGGTCAAGTCCATGAAGAAGGTCTCCGGTACTTTGAAGCTGGACCTGGCCCAGTACCGCGACATGCAGGCCTTCGCCATGTTCGCATCCGACCTTGACGCTGCTTCCCGTCAGCAGCTGACCCGTGGTGCCCGCCTGATGGAACTGCTCAAGCAGGGCCAGTACTCGCCGTTCCCGGTCGAGAACCAGGTTGTCTCCATCTGGGCCGGTACCAACGGCTACCTGGATGACGTTCCGGTTGAGGACATCAGCCGTTTCGAGTCCGAGTTCCTGGAGCACCTCAAGCACCAGTCCTCCATCCTGACCACGCTGGCCCAGACCAACGTCCTGGATGACGACACCGCTGCTGCACTGAAGGAAGCCATCGTTTCGTTCAAGAAGGGCTTCTTCGGCCAGGGCGACAACCACTTGGTTGGCGCAGGCCACGAAGAGCACGCAGCGATCGCCGGCGGCGACGTCGACCAGGAAAAGATCGTCAAGCAGAAGCGCTAGTTTCGATAACCTGCCCTGCCGGGGTCCGCGAGGGCCCCGGCAGGGCAGCACATCGGGAACATAGGAAAGGATAAGTATGGGAGCCCAGATTCGGGTCTACCGTCAGAAGATCAGCTCGACGACGTCGATGCGCAAGATCTTCAAGGCGATGGAACTGATCGCTACCTCGCGCATCGGTAAGGCCCGCGCACGCGTAGCAGCTTCACTGCCTTACGCGAACGCGATTACCCGCGCCGTTTCTGCTGTCGCAACTCAGAGCGAAATCGATCACCCTCTGACCACGGAACCGGAGCAGATCCGCCGTGCCGCTGTCCTGATTATTACCTCAGACCGCGGCCTTGCAGGATCCTACTCGGCCAGCGTGCTCAAGCAGGCTGAAGGTCTCTTCGAGCTTCTTCACGCAGAAGGCAAGGAAGTCAAGGCGTACCTCGTTGGCCGTAAGGCGCAGGCGTACTTCGATTTCCGCAACCGGTCATACTCCCGTGTATGGACCGGCGGCACGGACGCACCGGAATTCGAAACCGCCCAGGAAGTCGGAGCTGCACTTTTGGAAGACTTCGCCACGGACTTCGAAGAGGGAGGCGTGGACGAGATACACGTCGTCTACACCCGCTTCAAGTCCATGGTGACGCAGGAACCTACGGTTATCCGTTTGCTCCCGCTGGAGGTCGTCGAAGAGGAAGCAGCCTCGGAGTCCGAGCTGTTGCCGCTGTACGAATTCGAACCGGAAACCGAGCAGGTGCTTGATGCACTGCTCCCGCGTTACATCGAATCCCGCATCTTCGCAGCAATGCTGCAGGCTGCAGCTTCCGAGCTCGCTGCCCGCCAGCGTGCCATGAAGTCGGCCGGTGACAACGCTACGGATCTGATCAAGAAGTACACGCGCCTTCGCAACACGGCCCGCCAAGCCGAAATTACGCAGGAGCTTTCCGAAATCGTGGCCGGCGCCGACGCCCTCGCGTCCTAGCCCGCAGCTGTTTCGGTTGTAAAGCCTTACCTGCAACAACAGATAAACTTAACCCCACGCCATCTACTGAGTGAAGTGAGAGAGATGACTGCCACTGCTACCGAACACGTAGCAACGGCCGGTGCCACCGGCCGCATTGCCCGTGTTATTGGTCCGGTTGTCGACGTCGAATTCCCGGCTGACGCAATCCCGTCGATTTACAACGCTCTGACCACTGAGATCACCCTCAATGGGCAGACCAAGACCATCACATTCGAGACCTCCCAGCACCTGGGTGACAACCTCGTTCGCGCCATCTCCCTGCAGGCTACCGACGGACTTGTCCGCGGTACCACCGTGCAGGACTCCGGCGCACCGATCTCCGTGCCCGTCGGCGACGGCGTCAAGGGCCACATCTTCAACGTCCTCGGCAAGCCGTTGGACGTCGAAGAGACCGAGATCAAGGCTGACGCCTACTGGCCGATCCACCGCAAGGCTCCGGCCTTCGCTTCCCTCGAGGGCTCCACGGAGATGCTCGAGACCGGCATCAAGGTCATCGACCTCCTCACCCCGTACATCAAGGGTGGAAAGATCGGTCTGTTCGGTGGCGCCGGCGTCGGCAAGACCGTTCTGATCCAGGAAATGATCACACGTGTTGCCCGCAACTTCGGTGGTACTTCCGTTTTCGCCGGTGTCGGCGAGCGTACCCGTGAAGGTAACGACCTCTGGGTTGAAATGGAAGAGGCAGGCGTTCTTAAGGACACCGCCCTTGTATTCGGCCAGATGGATGAGCCGCCGGGAACGCGTCTGCGCGTGGCCCTGTCCGCCCTGACCATGGCGGAGTACTTCCGCGATGTCCAGAACCAGGACGTGCTGCTCTTCATCGACAACATCTTCCGCTTCACGCAGGCAGGTTCGGAAGTTTCCACGCTGCTCGGCCGCATGCCGTCCGCTGTGGGTTACCAGCCGAACCTTGCTGATGAGATGGGTCTGCTCCAGGAGCGCATCACCTCCACCAAGGGTCACTCCATCACGTCGATGCAGGCCATCTACGTGCCCGCTGATGACTACACCGACCCGGCTCCGGCAACGACCTTCGCACACCTCGACGCGACCACGGAACTTTCCCGTGAAATCGCATCCCGTGGTCTGTACCCGGCCGTTGACCCGCTGACGTCGACCTCCCGCATCCTGGATCCCCAGTACATCGGCAAGGACCACTACAACACGGCTGTCCGTGTTAAGCAGATCCTGCAGAAGAACAAGGAACTCCAGGACATCATCGCCATCCTTGGTGTTGACGAACTGTCCGAAGAGGACAAGATCGTCGTGTCGCGTGCACGTCGCATCCAGCAGTTCCTCTCCCAGAACACCTACACCGCCAAGCAGTTCACCGGCGTCGAAGGCTCCACCGTGTCCATCAAGGACACCGTCGAAGGCTTCACGGCCATCTGCGACGGCGAGCTGGACCACATCGCAGAGCAGGCGTTCTTCAACGTCGGCGGCCTGGATGATGTCGAGCGCAACTGGGCCAAGATCCAGGAACAGACCAAGTAGTATGGCTGAGCTCGAGGTTGAGATTGTCGCGGCGGACCACTTTGTGTGGTCCGGAGCGGCCAAGATGGTGAAGGCCCGCACCAGCGATGGTGAAATCGGAATCCTGCCGGGCCACTCGCCCCTTTTGGCCATCCTGGCCGAGGGCGAGCTGGCAATCCAGCCGGTTTCCGGTGACCGGATCGCTGTAGTTGTTGACGGTGGGTTCTTCTCCGTGGACAACGATCGCGTGGTCATTGTTGCTGACAACGCCAAACTGGGCGAAGCGGCTACAGCGGGGATCCGATAGCACGACCTTGATGGACGACTCCCTTTTTCCGTTCATCGCCCTGGCAACAGCGTTTACGTTGCTGATCATTTCACTGTGCCTTCTGGGGGTGCGCCGCTTCAATCTGCGGCGTGCCCTCGGCACGGTAGACGCCTCCATTTGCATGGCTGGAAACAGCTGGCAGATGGGGGTTTGTCGTTATCAGGACAATGAGCTTGAGTGGTTCCGCTTAATGTCGCTCAGTGTGATTCCCAAGTACAAGTTCACCCGCAGCTCACTGGAGCTGCTCGGGCGGCGCCAGCCGACTGAGGACGAACTCGTGAGGGTTCAACCCGGCGTCGTGGTTGTCGAATTGCAGTATGAAGGCACCAAGTTCATGCTTGCCATGAACTTTGATGCCTATGCAGGACTTTCGTCCTGGCTGGAGGCCGGACCGGTCATCGGCGTGGGAACCTGGCGATAGGCGACATGGACTTCCTTTCGGATGTCAGCCTGGTTGATGGGCCCTTCATGTGGTTCTGCGTCGGATTCGGGGCTGTTGGGGGCTTGTACCTGCTGTGGCGCCGCCAGCGGTCCTGGCCTGTCGTAGTGGTTGCCTGCCTTCTCCTGTCCGTAGGTGTAGTGGCCTTGGTCCATTGGATCCTGATTGACCTCACGGCATCGTTCTCGGAGAACCTGCCCTTTGAGACGTTGGTCTGGTCTGTCCTTGCAGTCACAGCCCTGCTCCTGAGCATTGCCCGCCTTCCACGAAACGGCGCCAAAAGTCGCTTGCTGGGTTGTGTGGCGATGTTGGGCGTGGTTCTCCTGTGCGTTGCCCAGGTAAATCTTTACTTCGGACTCAACAAGACTGTGGCCGATTTGCTCGGCACGGCCGTGGCGCGGATACAGCCGCTGGAGCCAAGCCTCCAACGGTCAGCAGGCAGTGTGCCCGGTCCGTCGCTGAGTGCATGGAAAGCTCCTGATTCCCTGCCTGGAGGCGGAGTCCTCCGCAAAGCCCACATTCCCGGTACGGCTTCAGGCTTCGATGCCCGGGACGCCTACATTTATCTGCCCCCTGCTTATCTGTCGTCCCCGCGGCCCAGCCTTCCTGTGTTCATACTTTATGCGGGACAGCCCGGCGGCCCTACCGACTGGTTGAGTGGCGGGAGGCTTCGGGCGCTCCTGGACCGCTTTGCTGCGGACCACGGGGGATTGGCGCCAGTGACGGTCGTGGTGGATCCCAATGGATCGGCCAATGCCAACACCATGTGCATGGACAGCAACATCGCCCACGCCGACACGTACCTGTCCCAGGATGTGCCAGCCTGGATCAGCAGCACTTTGGATGTCTCCACCGACCACAGGCAATGGGCAGTTGGCGGATTCTCCTTCGGCGGCACGTGCGCCATGCAAATGGGAACGCTGCACCCAAACCTGTTTCCTTCGGTTGTTCCGTTCTCCGCCGAGCGCGAGCCGGCCCTTGCCAAGGATCGGGGCAAGACGATTGCGGACTCCTTCGGCGGCGATGTTGAAGCTTTTGAGTCCAGGACGCCCTTGGTTCTGATGGCTGAACGCAGGTTTTCCGGCAGCGGGGTGTATCTGGTTTCCGGTGAAGCGGACCACGAGTTCACGGCATACATGCATGAACTGGCAGATGCGGCCCGGAACTCGGGATTCGACACCCATGAGCAGTCCATCGCCCATGCCGGACACTCCTGGGACGCCGTGATCGAGGGGATGCCAGGGGCGCTAGGATTCCTGGCCAAGCGGTGGGGAATCCCACAGTGAGCCTCGCCCTGAGCCGTATGGTGTTGCCAGCCATCAGGCAAGCTGGCAGGCACCTGCGTTCGACACCTTTCACCCTCTTTGCCCTGGTGCTTTTTGTCGTGCTCTCCATAGCGTCCGGAAGCCTGCTGATGGGCCCGCCGGAGCCGTGGCTTCCAGTGGCCGGTGTTTCACTGGCCGGGCTGAAGGCTGGGGAGTGGTGGTCCATCTGGACATCCCTTTTCTTCACCACCAACCCCCTTGCCTACGCCACAGCCATCCTCATGATGCTGTTCCTGCTTGGTTTGGCTGAGCGGCGCTTCGGACCACTCAAGACGGCGGGGGTTTTTCTGGGCGGCCAGTTTGCCTGTGTCTCCGCGTTCTTGCTGGTCACCCAAATTGCCCGCCAAGCTGATGACGGCTGGTTGTCGCGCATGGCCGACACCCGGTTGATTGGTCCTTACGGCGCCATTCTGGCTACGGCCATGGCAGCGAGTGCGCTTCTACCCACCCTGTGGCAGCGACGCCTGCGGACGGTGACGCTATCCATTTCATTGCTCCTGCTGCTGTACGTTGGCCACGCAGAGACGGTCGTGGGGTTTCTCGGTGCGCTGATTGGCCTCGCCGCCGGATGGTGGATGCAGAGCAGCCAGGGCCATCTTTATCTCTACCGTTCCACGGGCAGGGAAGTACGTAACCTGCTTTCCTTGACCATGGCGATTTTCGCCGTGGGGCCAATCGTGACGGCTGTTGCCAACAGCCCCTCTGGCCCGCTGTCCTTGCTTCGTGATGTCATCCTGAACCCCTTGCCCACCCTGAGCCAGCTGGAAACCAGCTGTGGCGGAACAATCGACGTCGCGTGCCTTGAATCGGGGCGGCAAGCGTACACGGGACCTTTCGGACTGGCGCTGGCTGTGGTGCCGGTAGTGCTCCTGCTCATTTGCGCGGACGGAATGCGGCGGGGCCGCCGGCTGGCCCTGGGGATTGCCATCGGAGTGCAGCTGGTAGTGGTGGCGTTGTCGGCAATCTACCTGGCCCTCTTCGCCGGAATGCCGCGGGTGCAGGGACGTCCTCACGTGGGGATGCTGAACTCGGCCGTGGTACACCTGATTCCGCTGGTACTCGTTCCCTTGGTACTTGCGCTCCTGATGTTCGTATACCGGGGGCACTTCAAGGTGGGGTCTTCGGAGCGACTACGCCGGAAGGTTTTTTGGTGGGTGGGGTTGACGGGCGGTGCGCTCATCCTTGCCTACACAACGGTGTGGCTGGCGTCGGGCGGCATGGACCGCGACGGTGGACTGCTTGGTTTGGCGGCTGAACTCGCCCGCCAGTACCTTCCGGTCCCACTGCCGGGCGTCTACCGCAAGGTCTTTGCCGACCGTGACGTCCTTGAAGTCTTCCTTTTTTCCTACTCCGGCACAGTCTTTTGGCTCGTCGCGCTGGCGGGGGTCTGGGTTCTCCTGGTGCGTGGGCACCTGGCTGGAGGGTTGGACCACCAATCACGTCAAAAGGCCCGGGCGTTGGCGAAGCAAGGCGGCGATTCGTTGTCATGGATGGCGCTGTGGGAGCCCAACAAGTACTGGTTCACGGCAGATGTCAGCGGGGGTGTTGCCTACCAGCAACACGGCCACGTAGCGCTGACGCTCGCCGGACCCCTTGGCGCGGCAGAGCACCACGTAGCTACGGCTGAGGGTTTCCTTGAGTTCTGCTCCCAGCACGCCCTGATCCCGTGTTTCTACTCCTGCACCGATGAGCTATGGCCCATGCTGCAGTCCAAGGGTTTTCGCAGGGTCGCGGTGGCCCAGGAAACCCGTCTCCGCATCAGGGACCTGGAGTTCCGGGGAAAGGAGTGGCAGAACGTCCGGACGTCCCTCAACCGCGCAGCAAAACGCGGCATCAAAGCCAGTTGGGGCCGCTATTCGGAGCTGCCGCACGGAGTCCGCGCCCAGGTCAGCGAGGTCTCCGAAGAGTGGGCTGCGCAGAAGAAGATTCCCGAGATGGGCTTCACGCTCGGTGGCCTGGACGAGTTGGAGGACGACGACGTTCTCTGCTGCGTGGCCGTGGACGAGGCGGGTTATGTCTACGGGGTGACCAGTTGGCTGCCGGTGCACCAGAACGGGAAGGTTGTTAGCTGGACGCTGGACTTCATGCGGCGACGCGGCGATGCCTTTCCCGGAGTGATGGAGTTCCTCATAGCCTCGGCCGTCCTGCATTTGCGGGACTCCGTGGAAGTCATCTCGTTGTCGGGCTCGCCCCTTGCCAGTGACAAGGGCGAAATCGAGCAGCAGGCGAAAGGCCTTGCCGGAATTCTCGACGCCGTGGGACAGGCACTGGAACCGGTTTATGGATTCCGGTCATTGGCATCCTTTAAGTCACGATTCCAACCTGAGTACCGGTCCTTGTACATGTATTACCAAGACCCGCTGCACCTTCCCGCAATGGGACGTGCGCTGAGTCGCGCGTATCTGCCGGGATTGTCGGTACGACATTCTGCAAGGCTTCTTCGAACATTGGTTGGTTGAATTGTCAACGCCTATTGGTGGAGGCTTTTCTTAAATGCGTTGGCCCCGGCTGGTAAGCCGGGGCCAACGGTGTTGTTCCTGCCGGAAGCAGAATTCAACAGGTAATGCTAGACGACAGTAACGCCGGTTGCCTGGGGGCCCTTGGCGCCCTGGCCGATCTCGAACTGAACGCGCTGGTTCTCATCGAGGGTCTTGAAGCCACCGGTCTGGATCTCGGAGTAGTGAACGAAAACGTCCCCATCCGAGTCATCCGGGGTGATGAAGCCGAAGCCCTTTTCAGCGTTGAACCACTTGACGGTTCCCAGTGCCATGTATTTCTCCTCATTATGGAAAAGCAGTCCGATACACCTCGTACCGGCTTTGTTACTCCGCGAGAAGACCATGGATTCCCGCCAGGCCTGGCCCGGCTGGTTTCGCAGGAGCTTCACGCTCGCAACTCGTCTTGCGAGCATGAAAACCACCTACACAAAGACTGCTACAACACTTTCATGCGGCCTGCCGGAGGTCAACGGTCTTTTGGGCAATTCGGGAAAATTTTCGGTAAAAAGAAGGTAACGCCGACCTTTGAATTCACATGCCGTCATTACTGGTGCAACCACTTTCCGTTTCGAAGGACGCCGGTGAGTTCCAGGTCGGCATTGGTGACAACCACGTCGGCACGCAATCCGCGGCGCAGCCCGCCAATTTCATCGGATAGTCCCAGGACTGCGGCGGGGACCGCTGTTGCCGAGCAGAGGGCGTCAGGAAGTGCGACGCCGGCTGCCACCGTTTTGCGGACCACTTCAAGAAGGGTTGCGGTGCCACCCGCAATGGATCCGGTCGCATCCAGTGTTGCTACTCCGCCGCTGACGGTCACGGGCGACGGGCCGAGCATGTAGTTTCCATCCGAGAGGCCGGCTGCCGCCATTGAATCAGTCACAAGGACAATGTTGGCGGCACCGACCAGCTGGAAAACGGTCGCCACAGTGTCTGGGTCGAGGTGGGTGCCGTCCGCGATGAGCTCCACAACGGCCTTGCCTGACTGGGCCATGCGCAGGCAGGCGGCGACAGGGCCGGGTGAGCGGTGATGGAGGGGTGGCATCCCGTTGAAAAGGTGCGTCACCGTGGGAAGCGAGCTGACGCCGTCGAACCCTGCCAGCTCAAGCCCCTCCCGGGCCGCAGCCAGCGACGCCGCCGCAGTGGCGTCGTCACAGTCGGTGTGTCCCAGCGATGGTGTGACGCCGTGGGACGTCATCAGGTCCACCAGCGCTCCGGCTCCGGGAAGCTCCGGGGCGTAGGTCATGGTGGCGAGCTTGCCATCGGCGGCGCCGACCAGCTCAGCCATGAGTTCGAGGTCAGGGTCCAGCAGGAAGTCGGGATTTTGGGCGCCACAGCGGGCATGGGAGAGGAAAGGGCCTTCGAGGTGGATGCCGGCCACGAGCCCCTCGTCCACCAGCTTCACGTACAGTTCTATGCCACGAAGCAGGTCTTCCCGGGGCGCTGTGACCATGCTGGCGAGGAAAGTGGTGGTACCGGAGCGGTGCAGGAAGTCCACGGCTTTACGTGCCGACGCCTCATCGCCTCCCGGGAAATCTCCACCGTTTCCGCCGTGGCAGTGCACATCGACAAGGCCAGGAATGAGGTAGCTGCCGCTGGGAACGCCAAGTCGGACAGCGCTCTGGAAGCCGTCATAGGCCTCGGGATCAAAATCCCCGGCAGGACCCGCATAGGCGATCCTGTCGCCGTCGATGGCAAGAAGGCCGTCTTCCACCATCTCGCCGTCGCTGACAAGCGTTCCTTTGATGATCTGATGGCTCGGAGCGGAGGAAGTGGCGGCAGTCATGGTTTCGATTCTAGTGGCCCAACGCACAGTCCCCCGAAGGGAGGGGATCAGAAGAGGCGGGATTCGCTGTCATCCACACCGCGCATCGCGTCATAATCCAACGTGACGCAGTCGATACCGCGGTCGTTGGCAAGGACTTTGGCCTGCGGCTTGATTTGTTGGGCGGCGAAAATACCGCGCACGGGTGCCAGCAGGGGATCGCGGTTGAGCAGTTCAAGATAACGGGTCAACTGTTCGACGCCGTCGATGTCGCCGCGCCGTTTGAGTTCGATGGCAACCGTGGCTCCGTTGGCATCCCTGGCCAGAATGTCCACGGGACCGATGGCGGTGAAGTACTCGCGGCGAATCAGGGAGTAGCCCGTTCCGAGGGTTTCGATCTGCTCGGCAAGCAGCCGCTGGAGGTCCGCTTCCACGCCGTCCTTGATCAGGCCGGGGTCGGTTCCGAGCTCATGGGACGTGTCGTGGAGTTGCTCGTAAATGTTGATGATGAGGCGGTCGTCGGTTTTGGCTGATTGAACGGTCCACTGCTCCACCACTCCTTCTTCAACCTCGGTCTCTTCGGGTGACGTCACCCGGAGCGTGGCGGGAGGGCTCATCCAGTTCAGCGGTTTGTAGGAACCGCCGTCCGAGTGCACCAGCACTGAGCCGTCCGCCTTGACCAGCAGCAGCCGGGTGGCGAGGGGGAGATGGGCCTTGAGGCGGCCAACGTAATCAACAGAACAACGGGCTATGACGAGTCGCACCCGCCCCACAATACCGCCTGGGACCTGGTGGCTGGGGCAGAATGGAACCATGCCCCGCTCCAACCGCCCCCGTCGCAACGCGTCCGGTACACGCTCGGGCGGCAACGGCGGCAAGTGGACTGAGCCGGTGCCCGAACTTGACCTGGAGCGCGCCCGCAGCGGCATTGCGCGGCGCGAGAGCGCACCTGACGGGGACTGGATGGTGCGGACCATGACGGCCAAGAAGGCAGAGAAGGAATACATCTGCCCGGGTTGCTCCACGGCGATCCTGCCGGGCATCGCCCATCTGGTGGTGTGGTCTGACAGCCATTTGTTCGGACAGGCAGCCGGCCTGGCCGAACGCCGTCACTGGCACACCAACTGCTGGACGTCGCGGACTTACCGCTACCGCTGATTCGAATAGGCTTGGACGCATGACTTTCGATCCCGCCTCGCTTGTTTTCACGCCACAGGACGCGCCATCCGAGATCCGCGCTTCAACGGTCCTGCCTGCCCGGCGCGAAAATATCGAGTTCACCACCGAGGACGGCAAAGTCCTGCGCGGGGAACTCGCGCTTCCCGAATCCGGTGAAATCGCGGCTACCTTGATCACCCTGCATCCGTTGCCGACCCACGGTGGGTTCATGGACTCCCATGTCTACCGCAAGGCGTCCTACAGGCTTCCGGCGTTGGCCGGCGTTGCAGTGCTGCGGTTCAACACCCGTGGCACGCAGTCGCCGCGGGGGACAAGCGACGGACAGTTCGAGGAAGGCATCGGTGAGCGTTACGACGTTGAAGCGGCGGTGCGGTTTGCCGTGGATCGTGGCCTGCCGAACCGCTGGCTGGTCGGCTGGTCCTTTGGTACCGAACTCGCCCTGATGTACGGCGCGGTGGAGCCGGTCGCTTCACAGATCCAGGGAGCTGTGCTGTTGTCGCCCCCGCTGCATCGTGCCACTGACGTCCACCTCAAAGAGTGGGCATCTTCCGGGAAGCCGCTGACGGTCCTGGTGCCCGAGCACGATGACTATCTGCAACCTGCCGAGGCAGCGCAGCGCTTCAGCCTGGTTCCGCAGGCCCGGTTGGTCGGCGTCGACGGTGCCAAGCACCTCTGGGTGGGCGAGAAGTACGCGGCGCGCGTCCTGGATGAAATTGTCGACGACGTCACTTCCGCGGGTGCCGGAGTGGACGGCCTGCCACGCCAGTGGGCGGGGCCGGTCGCCAGCGCCTGACCCGGTGGCCAGCGCCTGACTGGGTGGTTATGCAGAGAATGCCCCTAAACCCGAGGGTTTAGGGGCATTCTCTGTACTAAAACAGCGGAAGGTCAGTGCCGGTCTTGGCGGACGATAAAGACTTCCTTGATCAGAAGCATGATGGCCGCAGCCGTTGGGATGGCGATCAGGGCGCCCAGCACCCCGAGCAGGCTGCCACCGGCGATCACGGAAATCACGGCAACGGCGCCAGGAACCGCGACCGCGCGTTGCATGATGCGGGGGGAGATGAAGTAGGCCTCGAACTGCAGGTACGCGAAGTAGGCGATGGCATAGACGACGGCGGTCTGCCATCCGGCCGTGAGTGCAACGAGGATGACCACGACTGCGGCGATAAGGCCTCCCACCAGCGGAATGAACGCGAGCAGCAACACGACGAACGCGAGGAGCACGCTGAACGGAACGCCGAGGATCGTCATCACGATGAACGCGAAGATCGCGTTGAGGAGGGCGACGCAGGCCTGGCCGATCACGTAGTTGCCCACGGAATCAGTGATGGCCTCCGATAAAGCCTGGACCCTGGGCCGGCGGGAACGGGGAGCCAGGCGGTACGCCCATTTCTTCATGGACGGCAAGGCTGCCAGGAAGTACAGGCTCAGGACGAGCACTATCAAGGAACCGAACAGCCCATTGGCCACGGTGGAACCGAAGCCGACCACGCCGCCAAATATTCCGCCCATGGTCTCAGGGTCCTTGACGAACTTATCCAGTTCCGTGGTGATCCGGTCCCGGACACCGAACTGGCTGTCCGCTGTCCGGAAGAAGTCCGAGTCGAGGAAGCCGCGGATCCAGTCCGGGGCCTGGCGCACGATTTCCGAAACCTGCTCGACAATCGTAGGAATCAAGGTGGCGAAGAAACCGGCTACCGCCAGCACCAGCACGGAAACGGAAATCAAAATACCGGCGGGGCGGGGGACCTTGCGGCCCTCCAGCCAACGGACCACGGGGTCAAGTCCGAGCGCAATGAAAAGGGCCGCAACGATCCACAGAATGAGCTGCGTGGTGTTGCTTGCGATGTAGAACACTGCAAGGGCAACGCCGACTCCGGCGGTGCCCATGAACCCTACGTACAGCGGGTGCTGGGATGACATCCGGGGGCCAGGGGAGCCGAAGCCATGATCGTCCTCGGGACGGAAGTCCTCGCGGACATCTGTGCCCTCTTCCTCGGGAGGCATTTCGAAACGGACGCGGGTACGCGCTCCCGGGATCGGCTGCCTCAGTCTCCGGCTGATGGCGGCAAGCCGCCCCGTGCGGACAGGAACGGTCGCGGCGGTTCCGTCTGACGTGGCTTCCACCGCACTTGACCCGGGCTCATTGGCGGGACGGGGCTCCAACGGTTCTTTCACGCGGTTTAGCTGCCTTTTCATTGGTGGTACGGGGCTGACCGGCACGCAGGAAGGTCCTGTGTTCATGATCATCGCCACACTATCAGGACCGCGGAATCGCGCTGCAGCGGCGCCATCCCGCGCTTTAAGGGACCATGCCGCCGTCGGCGCGATCTGACTCTCTGATAACAAAACGGTTACCCTTGAAGTTCAACGACCGCTGATGATAGGTGATCCTGTGCGTTTGAAGACTGCAGCCTTGCTGGTGCTGCTGGGCCTGCTGACGATGCTGGCCGGCATTGGCCAGCTGACTTTTTGGGCTCCATCCGAGACTGTGACGGCTTCGGTACCCAGTGATACCAAAGCTGCCCCGCTGACCGTGATCGACCAGAAGTTGATCGCACTCCACGACGGGCCGGTGAAGATCAAGATCCAGGGCGAAGGCAACTTCACGGTTGCTACCGGGCGTCCGGACGACGTCAACGCCTGGGTTGGCAGGACTGCCCACACCACCCTGACGGGCGTGTCGGCCGACCAGAAGTCCCTGGAGGTTTCCTCTGCCGACGGTGAGGCCACTGCGCCTTCTCCCGCAGGATCCGACCTTTGGGTCAGCACCGAAGACGGCAGCGGCGAACTTGACTACACCTGGAACCCGCCGGCTGATGGCGAGTGGTCCCTCCTGGTAGCCAGCGACGGAACCAAGCCCGCGCCGTCGTCGATTTCCATGACTTTCCCGAACAACGCCACGACCCCCTGGGCCGTGCCGCTGATTGTCCTGGGCATCATCATTATCCTGGTTGGCGCCGCCCTTCCATTCATTGCCAAGGCCCTCAGTAACCGCCGCAGGGATGGCGAAAATGACGGCCCGGGGAACGCTGAAGAAACTACGTCGCTGCCGGTGCAGTCGCCCGCGGACGACACGACACCGGTCCGTGAGACCAAAAAAGAAGGCCCCGCATTGCGGGTTACGGCAGTAGCGGCAGCTTTGGCTGCTGTCATGGTGGGCGGAACGGCCGTCGCCGCGCAGGCCACCACCACGCCCCAGCCTTCTGCCAGTTCAGCCCCGGCAGCCGCGGACGGCGGTACTCCGGTCATGCTGGAATCCCAGTTGCAGCGCATCCTGGAGCAGGTTGCCAGTACCGTTGACGCGGCCGATGCCGCAAAGGATGCAGCCAAGCTTGCTCCCCGGGTGGACAAGATGGAACTGCAGGTCCGGACCGCGAATTACAAGATCCGGTCTACA
Source organism: Paenarthrobacter sp. UW852 (assembly GCF_024608385.1). Taxonomy (NCBI): domain Bacteria; kingdom Bacillati; phylum Actinomycetota; class Actinomycetes; order Micrococcales; family Micrococcaceae; genus Paenarthrobacter; species Paenarthrobacter sp. UW852. The sequence continues at coordinate 193,694 of NZ_JAMSGY010000003.1, read as the reverse complement.
GTGTCCGCCTACGAACCGCGTATGCCGGTTCGTGCCACCAAGCTGCAGAGCAGCGTCATCAGCACCAAGCGTGACTGGCCCCGCACGGTCTTCGCCCTCACCCAGGGCGACGGAAACGTTGTGCCGCAGGTCCTGACGCTGGTTCAACTGTCCCCGCGTGAAAACTACAAGCTGTGGGGCACCGCTCCGCTGCAGCCGGGCACCAACTTCCCGTCCTTCCCCGTACCCCGTGAAGGAACCAAACCCGTTCCTGCCAGCGACAGCACCGGCCTTGCGTACAGCGGTAACGAGGCCTTGGGAATCCTCGGCGAGATGTTGACGAACCCCGATTCGCCTAACCGGAGCAAGCTCGCCGATGGGCAGTCCTCGCCTTACATCGCCGGTGCGTTGGCCTACCAGGCAGACACCGTGAAGAACGGCACCAGCGCCAACTTCAAGTTCACCCACACCCCGGTCACCAACCAGACTGTGGTGTTGCGTACGGCCGACGGCGGTGCGCTGGTGGTTGGGCGACTGGACTTCGCTTTCGAAGGCACGCCGAAGGCTGCCGGTGACAAGCTGTTGTTGGAGGATGATTCCGCAGTCTTTGCCGGAGGCAAGGAAACCACGACGGGCATGGTCCTGAACTTTGCCGAGTCCGTTGCGGTCTACATTCCGCCGGCAGGCTCCGCTGATCCCATGAAGCTGGTTGCAGCAACGCGTGGCCTGGTGGGAGCCAGCTTTAAGTAGCATTCCCCTGGCAGGGCAGCGGCTAGAGTGGACGGTATGAGTTCGCCCGGATACCGACCCACTCCAGCCGCTGCCAGCCAGCTCAACCTTCGTGGTGCAGTAGACCTTTCGTCGTTGCGCCGCCCGGCAGCGCCACCCGCGCCGCCTGCTTCCGCGTCACCGGATGGGGGCACCCCCGGCGAAGGCGGGTCCGGCAGGGCTCCGCTGCGTGTGGAAGCTACCGAAACCAATTTCCAGGATCTGGTGCAGCTTTCCGCCCAGATCCCTGTGCTGTTCCTGCTCTGGTCGCGCTATGCGGCAGAATCACCCGCTGTCCTTGAGGCCTCGGAACGGGTTGTTGAAAGCTATGGCGGTCGCCTGGTGCTCGCTGCCGCCGACGTTGATGCCTTTCCCCAGCTTGCACAGGCGTTCCAGGTCCAGGCTGTGCCCACCGCAGTAGCGGTCATCAAGGGCCAGCCGGTTCCGCTCTTCCAAGGACCCGCAGATGATGCGCAGATCCGGGACCTTGTTGAAGAACTCCTGAAGGTCGCTGCGGCCAACGGCGTTACCGGCAGCATCGGCGACTCCGCCCCGCCTGAAGGGACGGACGAACCCGAAGCCCTTCCGCCGCTCCACCAGGCAGCGATCGATGCCATTGAGGCAGGCGACTACGCGGGTGCGGCTGCGGCCTACAAGCAGGCTCTCCTGGAACAACCGGCCGACGCCGACGCCAAAGCCGGATTGGCCCAAGTGGACCTCATGGCACGGTTGGAGAGCCTGTCTGCTCCCGACGCCGAAAAGCTCCGCGACCTGGCTGCCCAGGAACCGGACAACATCGAAGCCCAGCTTGGTGTGGCCGACCTTGATGTTTCCGGCGGCCACATCGAGGACGCTTTCAACCGCATCATCACCTTCATCGGCCGTAATTTCGGACCGGAGCGCGAGACGGCCAGGGTTCGCCTCCTGGAACTCTTCGAAGTTGTCGGGACGCAGGACGAAAGGGTCGCCAAGGCCCGCCAAGGTCTCGCCAGGGTGCTCTTCTAGTGCCGTCCGCACTGTTCACCCCGCTGCAGCTGCGTTCACTCACGGTCCCGCACCGGGGCTGGGTTTCGCCCATGTGCCAATACAGCTGCCATCCCGAAACCGGGGAAGGAGTCCCCAACGATTGGCATCTGATGCACCTGGGTTCTTTCTCGGTGGGCGGTGCCGGGTTGATCATGAGCGAGGCCGCTGCGGTGAACGCGGAGGGCAGGATCAGTCCCTTGGACGCCGGCCTGTACTCCGATGAACAAGCGGCGGGTTGGGAACGGATAGTCCGTTTTGTGCACCAACACGGCGCCGTGGACTGCAGGATCGGGGCCCAGCTGGCCCATGCAGGCCGCAAGGCATCAACCTATTGGCCTTTCTCGGGCCGTTCGGGATCAGTTGCAGTGTCCGACGGCGGTTGGGCCACCGTTGGGCCGACCACGGATGCGTTTGATGGATATGCCGCGCCGGCTGCCATGAGCGAAGCCGACATTTCACAAGTGGTGGCGGATTTCGCTGCGGCAGCTTCCCGCGCCGTTGCCGCAGGGTTCGACACCGTCGAAATCCACGGCGCCCATGGCTACTTGCTGCACCAGTTCCAGAGCCCGCTGATCAACACCCGGACCGATCGGTGGGGTGGTGACGAAGACGGCAGGAACAGGCTGATGCTCACCGTGGTGGACGCCGTCCGGAAGGTCATTCCGGAGTCAATGCCGCTTTTGTTGCGGATATCGGCTTCGGACTGGGCAGAAGGGGGAGTGGACGTCCACGCGTCGGTCCGTCTGGCCCGCGCTGCGGCTGAGCGTGGAGTGGACCTGGTGGATGTGTCCAGCGGAGGTGCCGTGGCCCACCAGAAAATCACGGTTGCTCCTGGATACCAAGCAGGGTTCGCCGAGCAAATAAAGCGCGACGCCGGTGTTCCCACCGCGGCAGTCGGCTTACTTACCAGCCCCGCCCAGGTCGAAGACATCGTGGCCAACGGGCGTGCGGATGCCGTCTTCATGGCCCGTGCTGCACTGCGGGACCCGCACTGGTGGCTCCGGGCGGCATATGAACTTGGACATGACATCCCATGGGTGCCGCAATACCAACGCGCTGTGCCCCGCCACGGCTTCTAGGACGTCCGGGCAGGTACACACCAGCGAGGTTAGGCTGGTCACATGACGGAACCACGCCATGAACCCATGTCCACACCACCGCAAGCACCCGAGCCGCACGTAAACCGACCAGCCCAGGCCAACGCCACGCCGCCGGCACCAGATGGTTCCCCCGCTGGAGGCACCATTGCCGCGCTTTCCATCCAGGGCCTGGCCAAGCGGTTCGGCGAAAAGATTGCCGTGGACGGCGTGAGCCTGGAGGTCCCCGCGGGCTCGTTCTATGGAATGGTCGGCCCGAACGGGGCTGGAAAGACCACCACCCTGTCCATGGCCACCGGTTTGCTCCGGCCCGACTTCGGTACGGCGTTCGTGCACGGGGTGGATGTCTGGGCCAAACCCCTTGAGGCCAAGAAGCTCATGGGTGTTCTTCCTGATGGCGTGCGTTTGTTCGACCGCCTCACAGGCGAGCAGTTGGTGACCTATTCGGGGCTGCTGCGCGGAATGGACCGGGACGTCGTCGGTGCCCGTGTCACCGAGTTGCTTGCTGCCCTTGATCTCCAGTCAGACGCCGGCACGTTGGTGGTCGACTACTCAGCCGGCATGACAAAGAAAATCGCCTTGGCCTCGGCGCTCATCCATGCCCCGCGACTTCTTGTCCTTGACGAGCCATTCGAATCGGTGGACCCCGTTTCAGCCGCAAACATCCGCGGCATCCTGGAAAGCTACGTCGCATCCGGCGGCACTGTCATCGTCTCCAGCCACGTGATGGACCTGGTGCAACGCATGTGCAGCCACGTCGCCGTCGTTGCCGGAGGACGGGTGCTGGCGGCCGGTTCCGTGGACGAGGTCCGTGGTGGTTCCACCTTGGAGGAGCGTTTCGTTCAGTTGGTGGGCGGCGGACACCGGACGGAGGGCTTGGAATGGTTGCGCACCTTCTGAACCTGAAGTGGCGTTTGCTGCTGAACGGCTTCAAGCGCAGTCCTTGGCAGCTGGTGGGCATGGCCCTCGGTTTGCTCTATGCACTGGGCGTCCTGTCCCTCCTTGTGGGTGGTTTGGTGGCCCTGCGCTGGGCCGACGCCGGGATCGCGCACACCGTGGTTGTGCTGGGCGGCGCGGTAACCGTACTGGGGTGGGCCATCATTCCACTGGTCGCTTCGGCAGCTGACATGACCCTGGATCCCGCCCGCTTCACGACTTTTGCGATTCCACCACGGCAACTGCTGACTGGACTGGCGCTCGCAGGATTCATAGGCATTCCTGGGCTGGCCACGTTGATCGCGGCCCTGGGAACTGTCGGAACCTGGTGGAGGAGCGTCCCGGCCGTATCAGGGGCGCTGCTTGGCGCTGTCCTTGGTGCCGTTACCTGCGTGGTGCTGTCCAAGGTGGTCACTACGGCCACCGCCGGCCTGGCGTCCTCGCGGCGTTTCAAGGACGTCAGCAGCATTATCGTGTTCATCCCACTTGTCCTGCTCGGTCCGATCATGGCGGGAGTGGTGGATGGCGTCCGGGGAAGCGCGGAGTATCTTCCAGCGCTGGCCCGCACCGTGTCCTGGACACCGTTTGGCGCCCCGTGGTCCTTGGGTGGAGACCTTGCGGCCGGCGATGTTGTTGCTGCGGCCGTCAAGCTCCTGATCTCGGTGGCGACCATCGTTGTCCTGCTCTTTAGCTGGCACCTGTTGTTGCAACGCGCGTTGGTCACTCCGCCGTACTCCGGCGGTTCGGCGAAGAAGGGCGGAAAACTTGGACTTTTCGGCCTTCTGCCTGGGACGCCGGCAGGCGCGGTAGCGGCCCGCGCCTTGATCTATTGGTTCAAGGATCCCAGGTATGCGGCATCCCTGGTGATTGTCCCAATGTTCCCGGTCCTGTTCTTTTTTGCCGGGTCCCAAAGCGGCAGCTACGGCCTGCTCATGATCCTCGGACCGTTGACGGCGTTCACCATGGCGTGGTCAATTTGCGCCGATGTCTCGTATGACAACACGGCATTCGCCCTCCATCTCGCAGCTGGGGTCCGCGGCCTTGATGATCGGCTGGGGCGTGCACTGGCTTGCCTGGCCATCTCGCTTCCCGTCGTCTTGCTGTTTACGGTTGCCCCGTTGTTCGTCACGGGCGATTGGCACTGGTTGCCGAACCTTTTGGGCTTGTCGCTGGGGACGCTCTTTACCGGTCTGGGCCTGGCTTCCGTCATTTCGGCCCGCTACAACATTGCGGTTCCCTTGCCAGGAGACAGCCCCTTCAAGAAGCCACCAGGAAATGTTGCCCAGACCCTGGCTGTACAGGCAGTGGGTATGGGACTTCTTGCCCTCCTGCTGGTGCCTGAACTGGCGCTGGTGGCTGTCCAGGCTTTCAGCGGTGGGCCCGAAGCGGGCTGGATCAACCTGGCGGTGGGTCCGTTGTTGGGGCTGGTCCTCTTCGTTCTTGGCGTGCGCCTGGGCGGAAAATGGTTGGACGCGCGCGGGCCGGAAATGTTCGCCCAGCTCAGCGTTAATCGCTGATTCCGTAATATCCATGCCCACAGATGGGACATGGGATAACCTCTGTGAAAGATACTTCGAGAACCCATAAGTAGAAAGGCGTGACGATGGAAGTTGTCATTCTCCCTGGCACCAAGCAGATCGGTGCGCTCGCTGCCGATGCCATCGAGGCGCTGGTGCGCCGTAAGCCGAATGCAGTGCTGGGCTTGGCAACAGGCTCTTCGCCATTGCCCGTCTATGACGAACTGGCGAGCCGTTACGAAGCCGGGGGACTGGACTTCAGCCAAGCCCACGGTTTCGCTTTGGATGAGTATGTGGGCCTCAAAGCCGGCCATCCTGAGTCCTACCGGGAAGTGATCCGCCGCGAGTTCACCAACCGCGTGAACATCAAGCCGGAAAACGTCCATGGTCCCGATGGTGCCGCCGACGACCTTGAAGCGGCGTGCCAGGCATACGAGGACGCGATCAAGGCTGTGGGCGGGGTGGACCTGCAGATCCTTGGCGTCGGAACGGACGGCCACATCGGTTTCAATGAGCCGGGTTCTTCGTTGGCTTCGCGGACCCGCATCAAAACCTTGATTGAGCAGACCCGCAAGGACAACGCACGCTTCTTCGACAGCATCGACGACGTTCCCCACCACGTGGTGACGCAAGGCCTTGGAACCATCATGGATGCCCGGCACGTAGTCCTGGTGGCCACCGGTGCCCAAAAGGCGCAGGCCGTCCGTGACTTCGTCGAAGGCCCTGTTGCCGCCATCTGTGCTGCTTCCATCCTCCAGATGCATCCGCACGCGACCATCCTGGTGGACGAGGCTGCTGCTTCCTCACTCAAATTGGCGGACTACTATCGGCACACTTACGACAACAAGCCGGAGTGGCAGGGGCTGTAGACGGTAAGATGTTTGGCATGACTACGCTTCCTCCGGATCCATTCGAAAACGACCCCATGCGCGAGCTTTCCGGAGCCGGAACGTCCACTGCCACCATTGAGCGCGAGGAAACGCGCCAGGAAGTGGAGCCCGGCGACCGTGAGCGGTTTTCGCACTACGTCCGCAAGGAAAAGATCATGGAATCGGCGTTGACCGGTGAACCTGTGATCGCTTTGTGCGGCAAGGTGTGGACGCCAGGGCGCGATCCCCAGAAGTTCCCGGTCTGCCCGGAGTGCAAGGAGATTTACGAAGGCCTCCGCCCCGGCAACGACGGTGGAAAAAACGGCGGCCCGGACAACTCCAAGTAGTGGGCAGGAAGCAAACAGAGGCCCAATCTGATCGTTACCGCTTTCCGGACCGCTGCGGCGTGTCCGGAAAGCAGGGCGTCGCTGACGCTGCCAGCTTGCGGGGGAAACCAGCATGACCGAGACACTTTTTGGTGGCCCCTCGCTGCCTCCCGCATACCCGGAGCGCGCCGCCTGGGGTACCGCGCCCAAGCTTCGTGCCTGGCAGCAGGAGGCACTTGACCTCTACATGACGCGCAATCCCAAGGACTTCCTTGCCGTGGCGACGCCCGGTGCAGGTAAGACCACCTTTGCGCTGCGCATCGCCACCACGCTGCTGGACAGCGGGGTGGTCAACCGCGTGACCATCGTGGCGCCCACGGATCACTTGAAAAGGCAGTGGGCGGACGCTGCAGCCAAGGTCGGAATTGCCATCGACCCCAACTTCAAGAATTCCGACGGGCAGCACGGCCGTGGGTTCGTTGGGGTGGCCGTCACCTACGCCCAAGTGGCCAGCAAGCCGATGCTGCATCGAGCGAAGACTGAAGCTGCTCGCACCCTGGTGATCCTTGATGAGATCCACCACGGCGGTGAAGCTTTGTCCTGGGGTGACGGCCTCCGCGAGGCGTTCGATCCTGCAACGAGGCGGTTGTCCCTGACGGGTACGCCGTTCCGCTCGGATACCTCTCCCATTCCCTTCGTCGAATACGCCGAGGACCGTGATGGCATTCGCCGTTCCAAGGCCGACTACACCTATGGTTACGGCAACGCGCTGCGGGACCACGTGGTTCGTCCCGTCCTGTTCATGGCTTACTCGGGCCAGATGCGTTGGCGGACCAGCGCCGGTGACGAGATGGCGGCCTCGCTGGGCGAAGCCGCCGTGACCAAGGACATTACGTCCCAGGCCTGGCGAACGGCCCTGAACCCCACCGGCGAGTGGATCCCGGCTGTCCTGGCTGCCGCGGACAAGCGCCTGAGCGAGGTCCGGCGGACGGTTCCGGACGCTGGTGGCCTGGTGATCGCTACGGACCACGACGACGCCCGCGCCTATGCGGGACAGTTGAAGAAGATCACGGGGCAGTCGCCCACAGTGATTCTTTCTGACGATTCCAAGGCCTCCAACAAGATTGAAGAGTTCTCTGCAGGGGACAAACGCTGGATGGTTGCCGTTCGGATGGTGTCCGAAGGCGTGGACGTTCCGCGCCTGTCGGTGGGTGTCTACGCCACCTCGACGTCCACCCCGCTGTTTTTCGCCCAGGCCGTGGGCCGCTTCGTGCGTGCCCGCAAAAGGGGCGAAACGGCGTCGGTATTCCTTCCTTCGGTCCCGCCGTTGATGATCCTTGCCAACACCATGGAAGCGGAACGCGACCACGCCCTTGACCGTCCGGAGAAGGACGACGACGGACTCTTCAGCCCCGAGGAGAACCTCATGGCTGAAGCAAACCGGGAAGACAAGGCCTCGGACGAGCTCACCAAAGGCAAATTCGAAGCCTTGGACTCGCAGGCCTCCTTTGACCGTGTCCTGTTCGACGGCGGCGAGTTCGGTACGGGGGCCGATATCGGTTCCGACGAGGAATTGGACTTCCTGGGCATCCCCGGGCTTCTCGACGCCGAGCAGGTGGGCACACTGTTGCGTCAGCGCCAGCACGAACAGCAGTCCCGCAAGAAACGCCAGTCGCCCTTGGCGGCAGCCGCTTCGCCGGCGATCCCGGACCACCGCATGCTCATGGACCTGAGGAACGAACTGGCCAAGAACGTGGCCGCGTGGTCCGCCCGAACGGGAACGCCGCACGGAGTGGTCCACACCAAGCTGCGGGAAGTGTGTGGCGGCCCGGCGGTGGCACAGGCCAATGAGGAACAGCTGCAGGCCCGACTGCGTAAACTCCAGGACTGGTTCATAGGCCGGAAGTAGCCGGCCCAAACTTTCAGTGAATACGCCAAAGGGCGCCGCGGTTGCGGCGCCCTTTGGCGTACATGGCGTCCAGGTCAGTTGTGTTCAACCTCGACGCCGGCTGCTTCCATCTCCTCGAATGCCTCGGTGAGGTCCTCGGCGATACCTGCCGTGAGGTCCGCGATGACTGTGGTGCTGTATCCGGCCTGGACAGCGTCCAAGGCCGTGGACTTGACGCAGTAGTCGGTCGCAATGCCTACCACCACAACTTCCTCCACGTCGTGGCTCTGCAGCCAGTCATCCAGGCCGATGGCCTCTTCATCGACGACTTCGGGCACTGCGGCCCCTGCTTTGAGGTCGCCGGAGGGAACGTCGTCTTCGGGCGCCAGGATGCCTTCGAAGCCGGAGTAGGCAGCCGTAAACTGCCCTTTGCGGAAGTAGGCCTGGATGTACTCGGGGTCCAGGTCCTCGTGGAGCTCAGCCCCTTTGGTCCTTGCCCGGCAGTGCGGAGGCCACGAATCCACCATGTCGGGCTCGTCCGAGAAGTGGGCGCCCGGCTCGATGTGCCAGTCCTGGGTTGCCACAATGTGATCGAAGAGATGCTGGTTGGCATCGACGTATTCGGTGATGGCGCCGGCTACGGCTGCGCCTCCCTCAACTGCAAGGGTGCCACCTTCGCAGAAGTCGTTCTGGACATCGACGATGATCAGTGCCCTGGACATCAGTTATCCTCGTAGACAGTGGGAATGGCGGGCTCGCCACGCTGCAGCCGGTTGACGACGGCGGGTAGCTCAGCCATGGTTGCGGCGTGCCGTTCCTTGGCACGGACGACGCCTTCCGGGCCGGTCCAGCCGGGAAGGACTTCGCCGTTCTTGACGAACTGCTGGAGCAGCTGCCGGTCGTTGCCGTCGTCCTCGGGACGGTGGCCGATCCCCACGATTTCGTGGGTTGCCTTGCCGCGTTCGTTGAGCTTGCGAAGGGCGTATTTACGGCCCCCGACGCTGACCTTGTTCTTGGCTGCCTTGGCCACCGGGATGAATTCGCCGTCGTCGTTGGTCCGGCTCACCAGTTTGTAGACCATGCTGGCCGTCGGTGCGCCGGAACCGGTGACGAGGGATGTGCCTACCCCATAGGAGTCCACGGGGGCGGACTGCAGGGCGGCGATGGCAAATTCGTCGAGGTCCGAGGTCACCACAATGCGTGTGTTGACGTTGCCCAGGTCATCGAGCAACTGCCGGACCCACTGTGCCTGCGCGACGAGGTCGCCCGAATCCAGGCGCACCGCGCCCAGCTTGTCACCGGCGAGGTCGACGGCGGTCCGGACGGCTGCTTCGACGTCGTACGTGTCGACGAGCAGCGAGGTGCCCGGGCCAAAAGTCGCAATTTGGGCTTCAAAGGCCTCCCGCTCCGTGTCGTGCAGGAGCGTGAAGGAGTGGGCAGCAGTGCCCACGGTCTTGATGCCGTAGCGGCGCCCGGCTTCCAGGTTGGAGGTGCTGGCAAAGCCGGCAATCACAGCCGCCCTGGCGGCCGCCGTCGCGGATTCCTCCTGGGTGCGCCGGGAGCCCATCTCGATACACGGGCGGGTGCCGGCGGCAGAGGTCATCCTCGAGGCAGCGGAGGCGATGGCGCTGTCATGGTTCAGGACCGAGAGGATGAACGTTTCCAGGATGCATGCTTCGGCGAACGTTGATTCAACAATGAGGATGGGGGAGTTGGGGAAGTAGGCATCGCCCTCGGCGTAGCCCCAGATATCGCCGCTGAACTTGTAATTGGCGAGGTAATCCAGGGTTTCCCGGTTGACCACGTTGTTTTGCTCCAGGAACTCCAGCTCGGCCTTCCCGAAGCGGAAGTCGGCGATGCCCTCCAGCAGGCGTCCCGTGCCGCCCACCACGCCGTAGCGGCGACCGTCAGGCAACCGCCGGGCGAAGGCTTCGAACACTGATCGGCGATGCGCGGCCCCGGAGTGCAAGGCTGCCTGAAGCATGGTCAGTTCGTAGTGGTCTGTGTACAAGGAAGTTGCGGGGTGGTCCCACGACGTGGCTCTACTCACGAATTCACTCTAGTGCGAGCCGCCATAGAATGGACAGATGAGCCCTAGCGTTGCGTTTGGCACGGACATCGATGAGCGGACGGAAACTGCGGAGCAGTCGTCCACCGGTGTCCTGACAGCCCCTGATATCCCTTGGAACCTTGTGATCTGGAATGATCCCGTCAATCTGATGAGCTACGTGAGCTACGTGTTCCAGAGTTACTTCGGCTATTCGGAGTCCAAGGCGCACAAACTGATGATGGAGGTCCATAAGAAGGGCCGCTCCATTGTTGCCCACGGCAGCAAGGAACAAGTTGAGCAGCACGCCGTAGCAATGCACGGATTTGGTCTCTGGGCCACCGTGGAAAAGGCCGCGAGCGGCAATGAGACACCCGGAAAGGGCGGCCGCCAGCGTGGCTAAGGCATTCAAGTTTGGACTCAAGGGCATCACCGGATACCTGGAGCCGGCCGAGCGGGACCTCCTGCGTGGATTGTTGGACGATGTCATCTCCATGCTGGACTCCGATGCCCGGGACAACGAGGATCCGTTGGCGGCCCTGATTGGCCTGGACATGGACGTCAAGCAGCCCAGCGACCGCGCCCTTTTACGGCTTCTGCCCAATGTCCTGAAGGACGACGACGACGGCTCGCTGGAGTTCCGGCAGCTCACCGAACGCTCTGTCCGGGAAAGCAAGGTCGGTGCCCTGCGGGCCACCGCCATGGGACTGGACAAGGACGAACTGGTCCTGACCCTCGAAGATGCCACCCGCTGGTCCATGGCACTGAACGATGTGCGGCTTGTTCTGTCCGAACGCCTGGACATCCGCGATGAGGCTGACGCGGAGCACATCCACAGCATGCAGGACTGGAGCCAGGCGGAGGACGTTGAGAGCTACTTGGCGTTGGTCTACAACTTCACGACGTGGCTCCAGGAGTCCCTGGTGCAGGCCATGATCTCCGCCAGGCAGGCGAAATCCTGATCCGCCCCGTGGGTTGGTGCTGCCGCCTTGTGACACATCAGACACGAGGCGGAGACCACAGGTAATGGCCGGACGCCATGGGAAGCCTTATTCTCGAATAATTATGACTTCAGCATCGGGCAGTTCACCAAGCGGCGCTTCAGCCAGTGGCGGCCACCTCAGCGACGGGGAAATCGTGGGGGCGCGCCCGATCGGTATCTTCGACTCGGGAGTTGGCGGGCTGACGGTAGCGCGGTCCATCATTGACCAGCTCCCCAATGAGTCGATCCTCTATGTGGGGGACACCGCCAACGGCCCCTACGGCCCGCTTCCGATAGCCGAAGTGCGGGCCAACGCCCTGGGCGTCATGGACGAGCTGGTGGACTCCGGCGTCAAGTTGCTCACCATTGCGTGCAATTCCGCGTCGGCTGCCGTGCTCCGGGATGCCCGTGAACGCTACACGGCCCGTTACGGTATCCCTGTTATCGAGGTCATCCAGCCGGCCGTCCGCCGCGCCGTCTCAGCCACACGCTCCGGCAGGATAGGCGTTATTGGCACGTCCGCTACCGTAGGTTCCCGCGCCTACGAGGACACCTTCGCTGCTGCACCGGACCTGACCATCACGTCTGCGGCCTGCCCAGCGTTCGTCGAGTTCGTGGAAGCGGGAATCACCACCGGCCCGGACCTCCTGTCGGCAGCGAACGAATACCTGCAACCACTCAAAGCGGCCGGCGTGGACACCGTTGTCCTGGGGTGCACGCACTACCCCCTGCTTACCGGGGTCATCTCGTTCGTCATGGGCGAAGACGTGACGCTCGTATCCAGCGCCGAAGAGACGGCCAAGGATGTCTACCGTGCGTTGGCCAACCACGGTATCCAACGGACGGAGCCTGCAGCGCCCAGCCACGAGTTCATCGCCACGGGGGATGCGGCACACTTCGAAACCCTGGCCCGCCGTTTCCTGGGTCCCGAGGTCCTTTCCGTCAAGCACGTTGACCATGTGGCTGCCCAGTACCCCACTGGCAGCCTGGCCCGCATTACCCCCGAGATGCTGGAAGCTGCCCGATCGGGATCCGGGTTGTCGCGACGTTCCTACTTCGTCCAGCCAGAGGGCAACCCCGCCTTCGGCTCCGGTTCGGCCATGGGACGTGGCCTGTGAAGCTGACGATCGTGGGGTGCACCGGATCCTTCCCGGGCCCCGGTTCGCCCGCGTCCTGCTACCTGGTGACGGCACACGATGGCGAACGTGAGTGGAAAATAGTCATGGACCTCGGCAGTGGAGCCTTGGGCGCGATCCAGCGCTACACGGACCTTGAGGACATAGACGCGATTTTCCTCACCCACCTGCACCCGGACCACTGCATGGACTTGTGCGGCCTGCACGTCGCCGTCCGTTGGAAACCAGGCGGTTGGGGTCGTGACAGGCTTCCGGTGTGGGGGCCTGCGGCAACCGCGGACCGGATGGCGACCGCCTATGGGCTGGAACTTGATCCCGGGATGCACGAGGAGTTCGACTTCACCAACTGGGCCGAACAGAAGCCCGTAACTGTGGGGCCCTTCACCGTCACGCCCTATTCCGTCAACCACCCGGTTGAAGAGGCATACGCCTTGCGTGTAACCGCTACGGAACCGGGCAAGGATGGCGTCCCGGTCACCAAGGTGCTGACGTACTCCGGGGACACTGATTCCTGCCAGGGGCTCGAGGACGCTGCCAAGGGGTCGGATCTGTTTCTCTGTGAGGCTGCCTTCGAGGAGGGCCGCGACGACGACATCAAGGATGTCCACCTCACAGGCAAGCGGGCAGGCGAGGCCGCTGCCAACGCAGGGGCCAAACGGCTGCTGCTGACGCACATTCCCGTGTGGACCTCGCAGACCAAAGTACTCTCGGAGGCAAAGCCGGTATTCGGAGACGTGGCTGTGGCTGTCGCCGGGGTTCACTACACCATCTAGGTGGGCCGTCGTCGGGTGGCCTGGTCGGCTTGGCTAAGCTTGGAGCATGACTTCTGAAGCAACAGCCACACCCGTCATCCGCGCCGATGGCCGGACCCCCGACCAACTGCGCCCCATCAGCATCACCCGCGGCTGGTCCAAGCAGGCCGAGGGATCGGCGCTGATCGAGTTCGGCAACACCCGGGTCCTGTGCACGGCTTCGCTCACTGAGGGCGTGCCGCGCTGGCTCAAAGGAGAAGGCCGTGGCTGGGTCACTGCCGAGTACGCCATGCTTCCCCGTGCCACCAACACCCGATCCGACCGTGAGTCCGTGAAGGGCAAGATTGGTGGACGCACCCACGAGATCTCGCGCCTCATCGGCCGTTCGCTGCGCTCCATCATCGATACCAAGGCCCTGGGCGAGAACACTATCGTCCTGGACTGCGACGTCCTCCAGGCCGACGGCGGTACCCGTACGGCTGCGATCACCGGCGCCTACGTGGCCCTCGCGGAAGCCATCCGCTTCGCCCGGGAGAACAAGCTCATTGCCCGCAACGCCGAGCCCCTGGTGGACACCATCGCGGCCGTTTCTGTCGGCATCATCGACGGCGTCCCCATGCTGGACCTGCCCTACGTTGAAGACGTCCGCGCTGAGACCGACATGAATGTGGTGGTGACCGGTTCCGGCAAATTCGTTGAAGTGCAGGGCACCGCTGAGGGCGCACCCTTCGATCGCGACGAACTCAATGCCCTCCTGGACCTCGCCCTGCTGGGCACCACGCAGCTCTCGGCCATCCAGCGTGAAACGCTGGCGGAGGCTCCGTGAGCGCCGTAGAGCCGGGCGGACCCCGGCTGGTGCTGGCCACGCACAACAAGGGCAAGCTGAAAGAACTGCGTGAACTTCTTCGGGGCCAGGTGCCAGGGCTCGACGTCGACACCCAAGTGGTGGACGCCGCTGCGGCCGGCGCCCCGGATGTCGCCGAAACCGGTGTTACGTTCGCGGAGAACTCGCTGCTGAAGGCCCGCGCGGTGGCGGAAGCGACCGGCCTGGTGGCCATCGCCGACGACTCCGGCCTGGCAGTGGACGTACTGGGCGGAGCCCCCGGGATCTTCTCTGCACGCTGGTCGGGGCGGCACGGCGATGACATTGCCAACCTGAACCTTTTGTTGGCGCAGCTCTCGGACGTTCCCGATTCCTTCCGTGGCGCGGCCTTTGTCTGCGCTGCTGCGTTGGCGGCGCCCGGTGCCGATGGCATTGCCCATGAAACCGTAGAGTACGGCCAGTTGGAGGGGACCCTGCTGCGTGAACCCCGCGGCGAGGGTGGCTTTGGCTACGACCCCGTGCTGCAACCAGCCGGAATGGACCGCAGCTGCGCCGAACTCAGCTCCGAGGAAAAGAACGCCATCAGTCACCGGGGCCAGGCGTTCCGGGCATTGCTGCCCGCCATCGTGGACGCATTGTCAGAGCCGCAACTGAAGTAAGCCTGGACATGCGAAAACGAATGGCACCCCGCGCGGCGGGGTGCCATTCGTTTTTTGCTTGCTTGAGCGGAACGCCGGGCGGCCCTAGAGCTCGCCGGTCTTGCCGCCGTCGTGCTCGTCGATGAATTCCTCCACGGGATCGGTTCCCTGGGCGGCCGCCTTGCGTTTGGCGACGAATCCGCGGCCCACCTCGATGAGGATCGGAATAACGGAGATCAGGACGATGACGATGAAGATAATGTCGATGTTCTTGCCGACCCATTCGAACTGGCCAAGCCATGCACCGAGCAGGGTAACTCCGCCGCCCCACAGGACGGCGCCGATGACGTTGAAGAGGAAGAACTTGCGCTTGTCCATCTGGGCCACGCCCACGATGACCGGAACGAAGGTGCGGATAATCGGCACGAACCTGGCCAGGATCAACGCCTTGCCGCCGTGCTTCTCGAAGAATGCGTGGGCGCTTTCGACGTTTTCCCTCTTGAACAGCCTGGAATCGGGCTTGTTGAAGATCGCGGGGCCGGCTTTCGCTCCGATGAGGTAGCCGGTCTGGTTACCCAGGATGGCCGAGACGATGATCAGGCCACACATGCCCCACAGGTTGAACTCAATGGCGCCTGTCGACACCAGCAACCCGGCTGTGAAGAGCATGGAGTCGCCGGGCAGGAAGAAGCCCACCAGCAACCCGGTCTCAGCGAAGACGATGGCGCAGACCAGAAGAACCACCCAGGGTCCCAGCGGTGAATCGCGCAGGAAGACGTCGGGGTTCAGCCAGTCCGGCAGGAACGACGCCATGGCCGGCTGCACTGGGCCCGCGCCCCCGAAAGTGGATACGGCCATATCGCTTATCGCAGAAAAGATCACCCATTAAGCCTACTTGAAGCCGGTCCGCGGAAATTTCCGTAAGCCGCAACGGCTGCATGTCACCACAATCACCCATGCAATGGCCGCCCCGCCGTCCAAATCGGCGGGGGCGGACTTTTCCCGCTGTAATCTTGACCAGTGGCATTGGACTTTACGGCGATCGACTTTGAAACAGCCAACGGCTTCAGGGGCTCCCCGTGTTCAGTTGGACTCAGTAAGGTCCGCAACGGGGTTGTGGTGGAGGAAGCCTCATGGCTGATGCGCCCTCCGGAGAACCACGATCATTTCGAGTTCCACAACACGCGGATCCACGGTATCCGTGCTGAAGACGTCGCCGGGCGCCCACGGTTCGGGGACCTCTTCCCCGAGATCGGGGCATTCATCGGTGGGGACGTACTTGCCGCCCACAATGCGGCCTTTGACCTCGGCGTGATCCGCTCGGGCTTGGAAGTATCCGGGCTGCCCGGGCCTGCCTACCACTACGTCTGCACCGTCATGCTGTCGCGTCGATGCTATTCCTTGGTGTCCAATTCCCTGCCGTACGCGGCAGAGGAAGCCGGGGTCCCGCTGGTGAACCACCACGACGCAGCCGAGGACGCCCGCGCGTGCGCCGGCATCCTGGTGGACATTGCCCGGCGCAACAATGCCAACAGCATCGCCGAACTCTATCTTTCGCTGGGGCTGAACCTGCCCCATCAACCGGCGTTCGATCCCGCGTTGGGCTTGTCAAAAGCCACAGTCTCGGCGTTGGCCGCCAAGAACGGCAGTTCCCTGGAACGTGCCCTGGAAGGGGCCCTGGGCGTTCCAAGCGGCTGGTCGGCGTGGCCGGAGGAGGGCCCCAACCCGCTGCCCAACCCCGCGGCCGAGCCGGGACACCCGCTCTTCGGCCAAACAGTGGTATTCACCGGTGATCTTGCCATTACACGGCCGGAAGCCAAGTCCCGGGCCGCGGACATGGGGGCCCGCCCCGAAAGCCGTGTGACTGCCCGGACCACGGTGCTGATTGTCGGAGACGGTTTTGTTGCCGGGGACCTCCGCGCCGGCCGGCTCACGGGCAAGGCAAAGCGGGTCCTTGAGCTCCACGCCAAGGGCCAACAGATCGAGGTAGTCTCCGAGGGTGAGTTCCTGCAGATGGTGGGCGGAGCCTGACCGCCAAACGGTCACACTGCGCAACATTGCTTCCCGTCCGTGCAGCAGCGCTCCTAGCCTTGGTTCATGACCAAGCCAAGCTTTCCCCAAGCGCCGGCCCGCCAAGCTGCGGACACTCCCGTTAGCGGTGGGATTGATTGGCGCGCAGTGTTTGCCTTTCCCAATCCCGTCAACGAGTACGCCGCCCGGATTACGGCTGGGCTTGTGGTGGTGCTCGCTGTCGTGACGTTGGTGACCGGCTGGGGCTGGGGGTTGGTTGCCCTCGCCGCAGGTTTCTGGCTCCGCGTGCTTTTTGGTCCGCGGATTTCCCCGCTGGCCCTGCTGTCCGTCAAGGTCCTGGCTCCGCGGATAGGGCACGCCAAGCTGGTCGCCGGTCCCCCCAAGCGCTTCGCGCAAGGTATCGGGGCCGCGTTGACGAGCGCCGCCGTCGTCCTGTTCTTCGCTGGCTTCCAGCCAGCTGCCTGGATTTTGCTCGCTTTGCTGATCGTTGCGGCCTCGCTGGAGGCATTCGCCGGTTTCTGCCTGGGGTGTGCAATCTTCGGTTTCCTGCAGCGCCGTGGCCTCATTCCGGAGGACGTGTGCGAGGCCTGCAACAACATCACGCTTCGCAGAACCTAGCCCCTGCCTTCAGCCGGTGGTGACGGCGAGGAGACGGTCGGCCATACCGCGGATGACCTCCGGTGCTTCCAATGCCTCCAGCCAATCCGCGGGCAGGCACCTCTCGCCGTAGTATGCGCCGAGGATGTTGCCCGCGATCGATCCGGTCGAGTCACTGTCACCGCTGTGATTAATGGCGACGCCGATTGCGTTGCGGAAATGTTCTGCCGGCTCGCTGCCACCTGTGGACAGGACGGCGTACAGCCCGACGGCGAGTGCTTCCTCAGCCACCCATCCCTCACCGAGCTCCGCGGTCAGTTCTTCCGGGCCCAGCGTGGTGGATTCCGCGGACAGTCGCAGGGCCGCGTTCAGCCTTTCACCGAGCTCGGGTGCCTTGGTGGGAACGGCGCTGACGTACTCAAGGGCGTCGACGGCGGCAGTATGGACGTCGCTGCCTGCCACGATGTTGTGGATCAACAGGCTGAAGGCGGCCGCACTGAGCCGTGCCGAGGGATGTCCGTGGGTCAACGAGGCGGCGTCGGAGCTGAGCTTGTAGACCGCTTCACGGGAGATGTGGGGGATGAGCCCGAACGGGGCTGAGCGCATCACTGTGCCGCATCCTTTGGAGTCCGGGTTGACGGGCCGGGCTACTGTTCCCATGTCGCCGGTTGCCAAGCCGCTGAGGCAGGCGTTGCCGGGCGCGCGGCGATGCTTCAGCACGTCCTGGGAGTCAATCCACCGGGGCTGCGGCGCTGGAGCGGAGGACGAAACGGCGACATCCTGGGTCGCAAGCCAACGCAGGTAAGCGAGCCAGAGGCAGGCGATCTCGTCCGCAGCTACACCGTCGTTCGCCCATTCGAGGGCTTCTACGAGCCCGTCAACCGTATACAGCGTCATCTGGGTGTCGTCCGAAAAGTGGCTGCCGCCGTCGAGCTGCGTGAACGAGGTCAGGCCGTTCGGCCCAAACCGTGCGCGAATGGCGGCAAGGGAATCGAACTCCACCTCGTAACCCAGGGAATCACCCAACGCCCCTCCCAAAAGTGACCCGTAAACCCGGGATTCGAAGGACGGAACGGCGGGGGAGGAAGCGTCAACACTCATGCCAGTAACTTACCGTGCCCGCAGGCCCCCGCTGATATGGTGGGGAAGCTGCCGGCACCGATGAAACCCTGGAGAGACAACGTGCGTGAACCTGCTTGGCGACGGACCGGAAAGACACCTGACTACCGGTTTTCGCTGGCCAACGAACGTACCTTCCTGGCATGGATCCGCACATCCCTGGCGCTGCTCGCGGGTGCGGTAGCGGTTGACCAACTGGCCCCCAACATCGCCCCTACGCCGGTGCGCTTGGTTCTGTGTGTACTGTTGGCGCTTGTCGGGGCCGGGCTGGCCGCCTTGTCGTATCGTCGCTGGGGTCAGATGGAAGCCGCGATGCGCAATGACCAGGCCCTCCCTTTCTCCCGGGTGATGCTGTTCATGACCATCGTGGTGGCCGTAGCCGCCTTCGCCTTCGCCGTGTTGATCCTCGTGGCGCGTTGAGTATGGTCGGATCGAAAAGGACGGAACCGTGAGCGTGGAAGTCCGGGATCCTGGCCTGCAACCCGAACGCACCACGCTGGCATGGCGACGCACACTGATTTCGCTGGTGGTGGTGGACCTTTTCATCTGGCGAAGCTGGCTGACATCGGAGCCCGCCGCCGGCAACGTCGTCGCCGGCCTGCCAGGGCTGGACTACCAAGGGCTTTGCGCTCTCATGGCCGCAGCGGCCACGGTAGTCCTCGCCGCAGTGGTGTGGGTCCGCTCACGCCAGCTCCAGGCTGGCAGCCAGGCGGCATCGGCACGGTTGGTCCTGGTCAGCACGCTGGCAGTGGTGGGCCTCGGGGGCACGGCCATCGCAGCGATAGCCTTGGGCGGATAAGCTCGGAGGCGGGATTCAGCAACTGCCCAGATTCGGCTGGCAAGATGCTCAAGGACTCCGGACGTTCCGGGCGAACCATGGGCACGCCACCGTGCAGCGCGATCCGCGGCAGGCCATACCGGCCTGCACACCAACCGTAAGGACAACTTCGTCATGACCTCTCCTGTGCACGCCACCTCCGATCCCCAACCGGGACTCATCGCCCGGCTGTCGGCTGAAGCTTTGGGCTCCATGTTCGTCGTGCTGGTTGCGGTCGGTGTCTCGATCTTCTCCAACCCTTCCGGTGCCCCGCTGCCTGCAGCATTGGCAACCGGCCTGACGGTTACCGTGGCGATGCTGGCTTTCGGGTACGTTTCCGGTGGCCACTTCAACCCGGTGATCACCTTGGGCAACCTGATTGCGGGCCGCATCCGCGCGGTGGCCGCGATCGCATACATCGTGGCCCAGGTGATTGGCAGTGTTGTGGGTGCCGCCCTTGCATACTGCGTGGTGCTGACCGTTCCCGTGCTGACGGACGCCCGCGCAGCCTTCGGCTCTGTGGCTGCCGGTTATGGTGAACACGCCGCTGCACAAACCCAGATGGCCGGGGTCCTGCTCGTTGAGGTTATCGGTTCGGCACTGCTGGTCGCCGTGTTCCTTGGGGCCACCTCCGGCCGCCGCGCACTTCCTGCAGTGGCACCTTTCGCAGTAGGACTCGCCACGGCTGTCCTGCTCCAGTTTGGACAGGTCCTGGGCAACCTTCCGTTCAACCCTGCACGTGCCACAGGGCAGGCGTTCTTCAGCCCCTCCTGGGCATTGGACGGTTTGTGGCTCTTCTGGGTGGCTCCCTTGATGGGTGCCGCGCTCGCCGGTCTGGCATTCAGGGGTTTTCAGGGTTTCTCTGCCGGCAACCGGGGTGCCGAAGCAAGCTCCGTGCTCGCAGATGGCGGCGTCAACGATTCCTTCGACGCGGAGGCGGACCCCACCGAGGACGTTGCAGTGACCCGTGAGGCGAAGGGCAGCCAGGATGAAGGCAGCACATCGGCCCGTCCGGCTCCTGCTGCTCCCGTCGCCGACGATGACGCACGCGACTTTTTCGAGGGCAAGAAAGGCTAGCAGCCGGACAGGATCGACGGCGGTCGGCTCGCCTCCGCTTTAATGTCGGTGCTCCCGGATAACTTGAGAATATGCGGTTACTCCATACTTCCGATTGGCATCTTGGCCGGTCTTTCCATGGCGTTGGGATGCTTGAAGCCCAGCGCAACTTCGTGGACCAGCTGGTGTCTTTCGTCGAAGCCAGGTCCGTTGACGTTGTCCTGATTGCCGGTGACGTCTATGACCGCGCGCTGCCTGGATTGGATGTCGTCAAGCTGCTTGATGAGGCTTTGGTGCGCATTACCCAGGCGGGGGCAAATGTTGTGCTGACCAGCGGCAACCACGACTCGGCGATCAGGCTGGGCTTCGCCTCACGGTTGCTGGAACGTGGGGGAGTGCATTTGCGGACCCGGATCGAGGACCTGGACGTACCGGTCATGTTGCCTGCACGTACGGACGGCCAAGGAAACCCTGCGACAGTGGCCATTTACGGCATTCCGTTCCTTGAACCGCGGCTCGTGGCTGAGCGGTTGGAGGCCCCCAGCGCCACCCACTTTGAGGTCACGCTCGCTGCGGTGGAGCGCATCAAGGCCGACGTTGCACAACGCCGCGTTTCCGGGCCAGTTCATCCGGTGGTCCTGGCCCATACTTTCGCCAGCGGCGGTATCACCTCGGAGAGTGAGCGGGACCTGAGTATCGGCGGCCTGGGCGCAGTCCCGTTGGATCTCTTCGAGGATTTCACGTATACCGCGCTCGGTCATCTCCATGGCCGCCAGGAGCTGGCACCCCACGTCCGCTACTCCGGTTCACCTTTGGCCTACTCGTTTTCGGAGGCCACGCACCACAAGGGCGCCTGGCTGGTGGAGATCGGTGCCGATGGCGTGCCGGACGTCCAGGAAGTCCTATGGGAGGCCCCACGGACACTCGCCGTGTTGAGGGGAAAGCTCGATGACCTGCTGGGGTCCGCGGAGCATGCGTGGGCGGAAGCTGCGTACTGCCACATCACGTTGACGGACGCCCAGCGACCCGCCCAAGCCATGGAGACGCTGCGCAGCCGTTTTCCAGACACCCTGGTCCTGGCATTCGACCCCGAAGGCGTCGAAGCCCGGTCCAAGACCAGCTACAGCACCCGGCTTGCCGAGGCTGAGGACGACCTCGGAGTATGTTGCGGCTTCCTGGACCATGTCCGCGGCCGTACCGCAGGCGAGGCCGAAGAAACTGCGCTGCGGGAAGCCCTTGAGGCCGTTCGGCTGGAGGAAGCGGAGCTGTGAGAATCCACCGCCTGGACATCGAAGCGTTCGGTCCGTTTGCGACCCCGCAGCACATCGACTTCGACCAGTTGAGCTCCCAGGGACTCTTCCTGCTCAATGGCCCCACCGGGGCCGGCAAGACGAGCATCCTGGATGCCATCTGTTTCGCCCTGTACGGATCTGTGCCCGGCGCCCGCCAGGAAGGTAAGCGGCTTCGCAGCGACCACGCGGCACCGGGGGCCGAACCGCGCGTGGTCTGCGAATTCACAGCCCGTGGCAGGCGTTTCGAGGTAAGCCGTTCTCCGGCATGGGAACGACCCAGCGCCCGTGGCCGCAAGGGGTTCACAACCCAGCAGGCCAAGACGCTTCTCCGGGAACGCATCGGGGGCACATGGGAGGAAAAGTCATCCAGGAATGACGAGGTAGGTGCCGAGCTCTCCGACGTCCTGGGGATGGACCGGGACCAGTTCACCCGTGTAGTGATGCTCCCCCAAGGGGACTTCGCAGCCTTCTTGAGGTCAAAGGCCGGCGACCGCCTGGACCTCCTCCAGAAACTCTTCGGTACTCAGCGGTTCGAGGCCGTCGAACAGCAACTCGCCCAGCAAGCGGCGGCAGCAGCCAAAGAGGTTGGGGAGAACGCATCGGGGCTCCAGATGCTGCTGGACAGGATTGCCTCAGAACAGGCACAGTTGGGTGTTTCCGGCGCCACGGGGGAGGACGCACCGGACGACCATGACGGGCCTGCCCTTACTGCTGGAGAGACACCCCAGGCTGACAACGAGGACCCTGAGGCGTGGCTCCAAGTTGTCGAAGAAGACGTTGAGGCCGAACGGAAACGCCGGGAGGCCGCGGCCACCGAAGCGGAAACGCGATCCGTCCGGTATGCCGAGGAATTCAAGGAAGCCGAGGAGAAGTCACTGCGGCATGCCCGCCTCGCTGCCGCCTTGCAGCGGAAGATCGTGGCTGAATTGGCGGCACCCCGGGCGCTTGAGAACAGGGAAGCGTTGGCCAAACACCGTCGTGCTGCCGTTCTCAGCGGCCAGCTCGACGCTGTTGGAACTGCGGCCCGAAAGGTCGATGCCGCTGTTGAACGGGTGGCAAAGGCTCGCGGCAAACTGGCTGCGGCGGGCGTGGCGACCGAAGATCCCACAGTGGCCCTGGATAAAGCGAAGGCGTCGCATGCGGTACTCCAGGCCCGGCTGCCGGACGAGCAACGCATGGAGGAAATCGCCGGACGCCTCGCTGCCAAGCGGACTGAAGAGACAACCCAGCTGGCTGCGGCGGCCAAAGCAACGTCCTTGCTGGCTCAATTACGCGAGGAAGCCTCGACGTTGGAGTCACGGATTGAGCCGCTGGAACCTCTCGCTGCCCACCTCGCAGACCGGGAACGGGACGCCGCGTCAGCAGCCGAATTGGTAGGCATCGTAGCCCGCTACTCCACCGCAGCACACGAACTCGACACCCTCAACGGCCAACACCTCCAAGCACGGTCAGCGTCGCAGGATCTTCGTCAGCGCTGGCTTGATGTCCGCGAGCTCCGCCTCGCCAACGCCGCAGGGGAGCTTGCCGCGGCGTTGGAGAACGGGAAACCGTGCGCCGTCTGCGGCAGTGCCGACCATCCGCAGCCCGCGGCAGCTGCGCGCTCGGCCCTGTCTCTGGCCCAGGACGAGGAAGAAGCCAGGCAGCTTTTTGAGGGCAGCGAGAAAGCCCTGGCAGAGTTGGCCGGGCACGTTTCCGCTGCGGCCCAGGTTGTCGCCGGTTTGGCGGCCCAAGGCGGTTCACTTGACCTCGCCGAGGCTAAGGCCAGCCTTGTGGCGGCTGAGGCTGCTGCGCTGGAAGCCCGGAAGGCGTCCACCTTGCTGGCGGAGATGCGGGGCGAGCATGAGACCCTCAGCAAACGAGTGGCACAAGTGCAGGAAGAACACTCCGCGTCAGTCGGCGCGGCAGCGCAGGCGGCCTCGAGTGTCCAGCTTCTGCAGGAGCAATGCGATGCGCTGACAGCCGAACTGGAAGGTCTAAGGGGGGATTTCCCCAGCCTGCGTGAACGTCTGGAAGCGCTGTCCAGGGAAAGTGCGCTCCTTCAGGAGGCTGTCGATGGGGAGCAGGAGCTGGAGGGCGCCCGGCATGTCATGAGCGAGGCCGCGGCCGCACTGGAACGCGCGCTGCCCGAATCCGGGTTTGCCACCGCTGAAGAAGCCCGTCGCGAGTTGCTGTCTCCCGCCGACGTCGTTGGACTCGAGCAGGACCTCGCCGATTTCGACGCCGAAGCAGCAAAGTTGGACGAGCTGTTTGCCAGCGAGGACCTGGTCCTGGCTGGCAAGGAAGCCAGCATCGGCGAACTGCCTATGCCTGAATCCGAACGCGCGGAAGCACGGCTTCGTGCTGCCAAGGCCGCAGAGGATGCCCGGTCTGCTGCCCTGGCCGCAGGGCTCGCGGGCAAGTCGGTTGACGCCATTCGCCGCTACCGGGCGGAGTACCGTTCCCTTGCCCAGGCCGCTGAAGAACCGCGCAGGAAGGCCCGCGTGCTTGCCGGGCTGGCTGAAACAGTCCGGGGAGCCGGGGAGAACAGTTACCGGATGAGCTTGAATACCTATGTTCTCGCTGCTCGTTTGGAGCAGGTGGCCGCTGCCGCTTCCGAAAGGCTTGTTGCCATGAGTGATGGCCGGTATACCTTGCAGCACACCGATGCCAAGGCTGCGCGGGGCGCGAAGTCCGGCCTTGGGTTGGAAGTAGTCGACGAATGGACCGGCCAACATCGTGACACGTCCACGCTCTCGGGCGGTGAATCCTTCATGGCCTCCCTGTCCCTGGCGTTGGGGCTCGCGGATGTCGTCCAGCATGAGGCAGGTGGAGTGGACATTGAAACGCTCTTCGTCGACGAAGGCTTCGGCAGCCTGGACGAGCAAGCGCTCGAGCAGGTCATGGACGCTTTGGAAGGACTACGCGACGGCGGCCGGGTCGTCGGACTGGTCAGCCACGTTGCGGAGATGAAGCAGCGCATCACCAGCCAGCTCCAGGTGGTCAAGGGGCGCCATGGGTCCAGTGTGCGGATTGCCGAGGTAGTTCCCTCATGACCCATATCCGATAGACTTACCCCGTTACACCGGGTCGCGCGCATCGGGA
This sequence comes from Paenarthrobacter sp. UW852, assembly GCF_024608385.1. Lineage (NCBI taxonomy): Bacteria > Bacillati > Actinomycetota > Actinomycetes > Micrococcales > Micrococcaceae > Paenarthrobacter > Paenarthrobacter sp. UW852. The sequence goes on along the minus strand of NZ_JAMSGY010000003.1, from coordinate 168,917 downwards.
GGAGGGACGATGCGCACCTTTTAGCGAACCCGGATTAATGGAAAAATCTTCTGTGGCCTCCGAGCCCTTGTCATTGGCGCCAGCACGTCCCTCACGCCTGCCAGGCCGTTTCGCCCGGCTTCCCGAACTGGCTGGACCCGGCTTCCTGCCTTTGGGTCTTTTCGCCAGGCTCCCCTTGGCCATGCTTACCGTGGGTACCTTGACCTTGGTGACAGCCGTCAGCCATTCGTACGCGATCGGCGGGATGGCAGCCGGAGCCGTAGGCATCGGCTCTGCACTGGGTGCTCCGGTCCTGGGCTCCCTGGCTGACCGCGCCGGCCAACGCATCGTGCTTGTCGTTGCGGCCATCGTCAACACCTTGGCCGTTGCCGGACTGCTTGCTGCGGCCTACCTCACTCCCGGCTACGAATCGGCGGCTGACGCGATCGCCGTCCTTGTCGCCGCGTTCCTGGCCGGGGCGAGCTGTCCCCAGGTAGGTCCCATGGCAAGGGTCCGCTGGATGGCGCTGACCACACGCAACCTGTCGCCTGCGGCAGGCAGCCGGGGCAGGAGCGTCGCGGCCAACCGGGCCGACCTGGATACCGCCCTGTCCTACGAGGGCACCGCGGACGAAATCACTTTCGTCCTTGGTCCCGCCTTGGTGGGCGTCCTGGCGAGCATCGTAGCCCCTTGGCTGCCCCTTGCCCTGGCTGCTGTCATGACCATCACCCTCGTTCCTGCTTTTGCCGTCCATCCCAGCCAACAAGCTGTGGTGCCGGCCCCACGAAAGGCGCGCACCGGCGGCGTGCCCGCCGCAGGGCAAAACGGCGGAGCGAAACCACAGCGGCGTCACCGCTGGGCCGGTGCCGTGGTTGCCGTTCCGGTCCTGGCCATGGTCTGCATGGGCACCTTTTTCGGCGCGACCCAGAACGCTTTGAGCGCGTTCTCGGCGCAATACGCGACAGCCGAGATCGCCGGGCTTCTGTACGCGGTCATGGGCATGAGCTCAGCGGTTGCGGCGTTGTCTGTCGCTTTCTGGCCGCAACGGTTCAGCTTGGCTGCGCGCTGGGTAGCCGCTGCCCTGGCGATGTCGGTGTTGTCGTTGCTGTTGCTGCTCCCGGCCGGAATCTGGCCCATGGTCCTGGTGCTGCTGGTCCTTGGCATTCCTGTGGGACCGGTCATGGTCACCGTCTTCAGCATCGGTGGCCTGGTGGCGCCTGCCGGCCGGATGGCAACCGTGATGACGGCGCTGGCCAGCGGAATAGTAGCGGGTACCGCACTGGGCTCCTACCTGGCCGGGCAATTGGCCCAAACCCAGGGCTCCGGGGCGGCGTTCGTGGTTTCCATGGGCGCAGCAGCAGGACTCTTCATGCTGGGCGTCGTCACGTTCCTGGTGATGAAGCGTCGGCCCCAGGGTTGACCTTCCAAGCCCCGACGTTAGGGCTGGTCACGCTCCGGCATTGCGGTAGCCGGTGGGGGAGTTGCCGAAAGCAGCCCTGAAGATGCGGCTGAAATGGGCTGCGTCAGTGAACCCCCACCGCGCTGCGATGGCCGTGACAGGGCGTTCTGCCAGCACCGGATCCATCAGGTCGCGGCGGCACCGCTCAAGACGCCGTTGCCGGATCGACGAAGCTACCGTGGTGCCGATCTCCTGGAAGAGGTCGTGCAGGTGGCGGGTGGAGATGTAGTGGGCTGCGGCGATGGTTCCGGGGGAGAGTCCGGGATCGCCGAGGTTGGCTTCGATGTAGTCGTGGATGCGGCCCAGCAACAGGAGGTGGGGATCGCGGCCCGTCTCGATCATTTGGTCGAGTTCGCCGTTAAAGAGCGTTGTCACCAGGTCCAGGGCATTGCGGACCAGCCGTAGGCCGTTGGTGCCGGACAGGGCTTCAAGGTTGTCGGCCAGTTTCACCAGGAAGGGGCTGATGAGTTCGCCGAGCCCCTCGTCACCGGGAATCCGCAAAGCTGTCACATGGCCCATGGCTTCGGCCGGCAAGTCCAGCAGGACGTGAGGGAACATCAGCACCAAAGTGCGGAAGTCGTCGTCGAACGTTAGCTGGTACGGGCGTGAGGTGTCGTAAATGGAGAGGTCGCCGGGGCGCAGCACGGCTTCGCGTTCGTCCTGCACCAGGCGACCGGACCCACTGAGCTGGATGCTGAGTTTGAAGAAGCGGCCGGTGGACTTGGCTATCAGCTCAGGAGTGCGGAGGACAGCATGGGGTCCGGCGGTGACTTCAACTACGGAGATCTGGCCAAGGACACGTGCCCGCATGGTTCCGTGGAAGGCTGAGTTGCGTGGGCCTTGGGCCAGCAATGGCACGAAGGACGCGGAGATTGCCCTGCTCCACTCCTGGAACGACTCCGCCACGATGGTTTCCACGGTTGCGGGGCCGGTTTCGGCCGCGACGGTCATCAAACTCCCTTTCAGAGGCCCGCGGTGCCGCTGCGAGTGGGCCGGGAGGGCCGGCACTGCGGGACGTGAGCTTGCCCACGATTCTACACCGGGGACCATGTGGCACTGTGCCTGCGTCCAGCGACAACGACCTTGCCGTGTGAGACAAGTCACGCGGTGGCACGGCGGTGGAAGATTGCGGAATGACAGACACCGTGCCGCGCTCTCTCCCGCGGCACCGAGGCAGGAGCACACTATGAGCGTGGACAACCCCGTCAAAGGCAGGACCCCCGCAGCCGCCGTCACCAAGAAGCGGCTGGGCGTACCGGCAGTGACCTTTATGATCATCGCGGCCTCCGCGCCGCTGACCGTCCTGGCAGGCGGAGTAACCACCACGTTCGCCGTCACGGGGGTGACCGGCGTCCCGCTGTCCTTCCTGCTCCTCGGCGGAATCCTGGCGTTGTTCGCTGTGGGTTACGCCGCTATGAGCCGCTACGTCACCAACGCCGGCGCGTTCTATGCGTACATAGCGCAAGGCATTTCCAGGCCGGCCGGAGTGGGCGCTTCCCTGGTTGCCCTGATGGCCTACAACCTGATGCAAGTGGGGATCTACGGACTCTTCGGCTTCACAGTTTCATCACTCCTGTCCGTGCGGCTGGGCATCAGCGTTCCTTGGTGGGTACCCGTGCTGGTGTGCATCGCGATCGTGGGCTGGCTGGGCGTGAACAGGGTGGATTTGTCGGCGAAGGTCCTTGGTGTCCTGGTGGCCCTCGAGTTCCTGGTGGTGATCGTGTACGACATCATCAGCCTCGCCGTGGCCCCTGAGGGCATCAGCGCAGCTGCCTTCAGCCCTGAGAGCCTGTTCGTTCCCGGCATCGGCGCGGTACTGTCCTTTGGCATCGCCGCCTTCATGGGTTTTGAATCGGCAGCTATCTACGGCGAGGAATCCAAGGACCCCCAGCGGACCGTCGCCCGTGCCACCTTTGCCGCCGTGGGCATCATCGCCGTCTTCTATGCGGTATCTGCCTGGGCGATGACCGTAGGAACGGGGCCGTCAGCTGTCATTGAGACCGCGGCAACCTCCGGCCCGGACATGATCTTTGCTTTCCTGGGCGCCAACGGTGGTGTGCTGCTCAGCGATATCGCCCAGGTCCTGTTTGTCACAAGCCTCTTTGCCGCGCTCGTCAGTTTCCACAATGCAGTGGCGCGCTACTTTTTCTCCCTGGGCCGCGAACGGGTCCTTCCGGCCGCGCTGGCCAAGGTTCGCACGCAGAGCGGGGCGCCGTTCGCCGGTTCCTTGGCGCAAACGGTGATTGCCGTCGTCGTGACCGTTGGGTTTGCCATCGCGGGATCGGGCTCCGAGCTGGGCGAACTGTACCCCGTGCTGACCATGTTCACGTGGTTGACCAACAGCGGCGCCATCGGCCTGGTGCTGCTCATGACCGTGGTCTCCGTTGCCGTGATCGGTTTCTTCCGCCGGCAGCAGCATGGGGCAAGCCTGTGGGTCAGGGTTGTCGCCCCGGGCCTGGGTTTCATTCTCCTGGCTGTGGTATTTGTGCTGATCGCCACCAACTTCAACGTCCTGCTGGGCCAAACCGAATCGACACCAGCCACGTTTGTCCTGCCCGCGCTGGTCCTGCTGCCCGGCGTCGTGGGCATCATCTGGGGCCTGCGCCTCAGGCGCTCGCAGCCGGCGCTCTACGCCCGGATTGGCCACGGCGCCGAAGACTGACCCTGATGAAGTGCACGGGGGCTCCTGCCTCATCCCAGCCGAACAGGCTTCCATGGGAGCGGATGGCGTTCGGGTGGCGGTGGTCGGCAATGGTGACCGAGCCGCACGGAATGACCTTTTCCCGCCACGTGAACACAAAAATGCCGGGGCGGATTTCGAAGACGGTGTTGGAATCGGTGTCAGCCAAACCGCGCTCCGGCCCTGCGAGGCATTGCCAGGTGTACCAGGTGGGGCTGAGATAAATGTGCTCGTAGGCGTGCGATCCACTACAGTTCCTCTGCCACGGCGAACGCCTCGTACGCGGATGTGCCGTCGTGCCCCGCCGCTGACCACTGCACCTCTACGGCGTCGAAGCTGAAGGACATGGATCCGCCGGGGCTGTGCAGGGAGAACTGTCGTCCCGCCAGGTCCTGGACGGTGGGGGCTTTGTTGGCGTCGAAGCCGGGTGCCAAACCCTCCAGCGGCAGCCAGTTCAGGCGAGTTGGCTTTCGATGCGCGCTGCGCTCGCCGCCAGTGCCTGGCCCACGGCGTCCGGATCCTGGTCCAGGCGGATGTAGACGACGGCGATCGCGGCCGGCCGTCCGCCGGGAACCCGGATGGGAGCGGCAATGGAGGACAGCCCGGCGATGACTTCGTCGTGGCTGGTGGCATAGCCCAGGCGGTGCGCCTCCCGGGCCTCTTCCCGGTAGGGGATGCCGGCACCCACCTGCTGCCACCGTTCCTCGGTCATGGTGGATTGGATGGCGATCCCTGGGGCGCCTGTGCCAACGGGGTGCCGGCTGCCCGGATGCTGGGCGAGTGCCGCACCGGAGTGGCGGGGCTCCACCGTTACTAGGGTGACGCATTCCTGGTGGTCCCAGACCGCGACGAACGCGGTCATGTGCAGTTCGTTTGCCACCTGTGTCAGTTCGGGCAGCGCTGCCGCTTGCAGGTTCCGTGACACGCCCCGGGCCAACACGGCCAATCCCGGCCCGGGCTGGACCCGTCCGGAGTCGTCGCGGACCAGCAGTGAATGGTCCTCGAGGGTCCGCAGGATGCGGTAGGCCACCGAGCGGTGTACTCCCAGGGCCTCGGTCAGCTCCGCGATGCTGAGGGGACGCTCTGCTGCTGCCAGTATTTCCAGCGCACGGATCCCCCGGGAGAGGGTTTGCGACGGCGGCGCCTGGGTGGACGCGTCGGTGGTGCCCTGGGTGCCGCTGCGGGGATTCATGCGAACCATCCTATGTTGGACCGGCCTCGGCGCGTGCCTGTGCCTTGGGTCACAGCATGTAGTATCCTTTCCTAACTGACCGTTCTGTCGGTTTATGTACGTCACTCGTTGACCGCACCCTCACCCCACATGGAGTTCCAATGACCGCAACTTCCACTGTCGACTCACCGTCAGGCCCCAGCAGCAAGCGCGAAGAGCGCCGGGTGCTTGCCGGGACGCTGGTAGGCACCACTATCGAGTGGTACGACTTCTTCATCTTCGCCCAGCTCACGGCCACCTTGCTGGCTCCGTTGTTTCTTTCTCCTTTGGAAAAATCCAACCCGGGTGTAGCCCAGCTCCTGTCCTTCGCCACGATTGGCATCAGCTTCCTGTTCCGTCCGCTCGGGGCGTTCGTTGCCGGGCACTTGGGCGACAGGATGGGACGCAAGGCGGTGCTGGTCATGACGCTGGTCATGATGGGTGCAGCAACCGCCCTGATCGGTGTCCTCCCGACCTACGACACCATCGGGCTCTGGGCGCCGGTACTGCTGATCTTCCTGCGTGTCCTCCAGGGTTTCTCGGCTGGTGGCGAGTGGGGTGGAGCAGCCCTGATGGCCGTGGAGCACGCGCCTATCCAGAAGCGCGGCCTCTTCGGTGCCTACCCCCAGATTGGCGTGCCCATCGGCATGATCCTTGCTACCGGGCTGCTGTTCTTCCTGCAGTCGGGGATGTCCAAGGAGGATTTTGCGGCCTGGGGCTGGCGCGTGCCGTTCCTGTTGTCGGTGGTCCTGATCGTGGTGGGGTACCTGATCCGCCGCGCCGTTGGCGAGAGCCCTGTGTTCAAGGAGCTTGCCCAGCGCAAGGCAGAAAGCAAAGCACCTCTTGGTGAACTCTTCCGCAGGAACAAGAAGGAAGTCGTCCTCGCCGCGCTGATCTTCATTGCCAACAACGCCGCCGGCTACCTGCTCATTGCGTTCTTCATCTCCTACGCCACCAAGACCTTGAAGATGCCCGCGCCCCAGGTCCTCCTGGCGACAACCATTGCTTCCTTCGGCTGGCTCATCTTCACCATGGTGGGCGGTTGGCTGTCGGACAGGATCGGACGCGTTAAGACCTTCCTGATTGGTTACGGGCTTGTCTTCGCCTGGATGATCCCCATGTTCGTGCTCATCGATTCAAAGGACATCCTGCTCTACGGGACGGCCCTGTTTGTCCTGACCATCGGACTCGGACTCTCCTACGGCCCGATGTCTGCGATGTACGCCGAGATGTTCCCGGCACAGGTCCGTTACTCAGGCATCTCCATCGGTTATGCCCTCGGTGCCATCCTTGGTGGTGCTTTCGCACCGCTGATTGCCCAAGCACTCCTGGATTCCACGAAGTGGTCGGGCTCAGTGGGCCTGTACATCATGGGTCTTTGCATCATCTCCTCGGTAGGCGTCATCCTCGCCAAGGAGACCAAGGGACGGCCCCTGGGTTACAGCGTCCACCACTAGGCTCTTCCGCTATCAGGCGAATCAAAAGGGTGCGGTCCTCTGGGCCGCACCCTTTTGATACGCCTCAGGTCTTGCAGCGTCACGACGGCGGTCAGCGGCGACCGCTGGCACCGGCAGCTTCCAGCTGGCTCACGACGTCGGCGTCGGACAGCTGATCGAATCTCTCGTAGAAGGCGCCGACTGCATGGAACTTACCGGGGGTATGCAGGGCAAACACGAAGTCGCACACCCTGCCCAAAGACGTTGACGCCTCCAGTGATGCCACCGGAACGGCGGCCACCACCGTTTTGGCACCCCCGGCCCGGACGGCTTCCACTGCAGCGCGCATGGTGGCGCCGGTGGCGAGTCCGTCGTCTGCCAGGACCACGGTCTTGTCGCGGAGGTCATGGCTTGTGCCCGGGTACTGCTTGGCGCGTCGAAGGAGCTCAGAGCGCTCGTGGGCTTCCACGGCGTCCAGGGCGGATTGGGAAATGCCGCGGGAAAGAATGAGTTCCTTGAGCGGCTTGTTGACGATCCGGAGGACGTCGCCCCGGGACCATGCCAGGGCGCCGAATGCGGTCTCGTCCCGGCCCGGAATGCCGAGTTTACGGACCAGTACGGCTCCGAAGGGCAGGTAAAGTTCGGCGGCCGCGGCGGCGGCCACGGGAATCCCCCCGCGGGCGAGGCCCAGGACGATGGTGTCAGGGCGTTCCCTGAGCTGGGGGAGACCTTCGGCCAGGCGGCGACCGGCTTCCGCACGGTCCTTGAAACGCATGCCCATCTGCTCCACTTCCACGAAATTCGTTGCATTCCCAAGCCTACCGTCCATGCCTTGCCGGGCGAGGCCTCCACTGAAAGCATGGCAGTGTGAACAAGCCCATCGGATACTGGATCAAGAGGCTCGACGCCGCGTTGGATGTCCAGTTGGACAGGACGTTGGCGCGGATCAAGCTCAGCAAACGTCAGTGGCATGCCTTGGGAACCCTCTCGGGGGGTGCCATGCTTCCTGACGAACTCGAGGAAGGCCTGCGACCGTTGTGGGGCAGCGATATCCGTTTGCGTGAGCGGGAGCTCGCTGCCTTGGTGGGCCGCGGTTTGATCACCATGGTCGATGACCGGCTGACGCTCAGTGAGCGGGGCCGGGAAACGTACCACGAGGCCCAACGACTCGTCGAAGATGCCCGCCAGGACTTGTCCCTGGGCATCGGCATCGACGAGTACGCCATGGCGCTCAGCGTCCTGGAGCGCATGAGCCTCAATGCAGAGCGGCTGGCCCGCTGACCTCAGCCAGCAGCACCAGCCGCCTTCCACCAGCCGCCTGCAAGGGGAGTCGGGCCTACACTCCCAGGAACTCGAGGGCAGCTTCCTTGAAGGCCCGGCTGGTTACTACATTGGTGTGCGTCCGGCCCGGAATCACCAGAGTCTCAACCATGCCACCGTGCTTGCCAGCAATGGAGGCCAGTTCCGGCATCGTCGCAGCACGTTCGTCCTTCTCGCCGGCAACCAGCAGGAGAGGCATGTGCGGGGCCGCCTCGGCCGGATCGAAAGGTTCCCCCTTGATGGCCTCGATGAGTGAGAGCAAGGCGAACAGGTTGTTGCTCGGCAGCATTTGCGCCATCTTCAGCAGTCCGGCCGTCGATTCGTCCGCGATGGGCGTGCCGTCGGCCAGGTGCCGTTGCGCGGCTGCGAGGTCGAAAGCGGCCAAAGGATCAGCCGAACTGGGCCCACCCAGGACGATCCGATGGACCAGGTCCGGCTGGGTCGCGCCGAACTCCCACGCCAGGCGGGACCCCAGCGAATAGCCGATGATGTCCAGCCCGGTGGACGGGTCGCCGTCGCGCAGCGGCCGGGCGCCGACGTCGGTGACTATCTGAAGGAGGTCCGCCCGGATACGGCTGGGCGTGTACGAGTCCAGGTCTTCGGGGGAGTGGCTTCGGCCGTGGCCTGGAAGGTCAACGGTGATCGCCCTGCGGCCGGCATCCTGGAGGGCTGCAAGCCATCCGCTGTCTACCCAGTTCAGCTTGCTGGAGGAGGAGAAACCGTGAATCAGCAGCACCGGGCGTAGTCCGGCGTCGGCACTTGGCTCATGGACTTCCACGAACAGTCCCGGGTCTGTGCCCTCCACGGTGTGCCTGCTGTGTTCCACGGTGTGCCTGCCGGTCATGGTGTCAGTCCTCATCGAGTACGGCGCTCAGGCGGACCCGGCGCTTGGGTGCTTCGTCCTTCGGAACAGTGCCCACGATTCCGGCGGTGTCATCCGGAACCTCGAACACGATCAGCGGTTCGCCAACGTTGATGGTCTCACCGGGCGCCCCGTGAATACGCACCACTTTACCTGCCTGCGGGCTGGGCAACTCGAGGGCTGACTTGCTGGTTTCGAGCTCGACGATCGCCTGGTTGCGTTCGACCTGCTGGCCGGGTTCGACCAGCCATTCGAGCACGGTTGCTTCGATGAGGCCTTCACCGAGATCGGGAAGCGGGAAGGAAATTTCAGCCACGGCGGTACTCCAGTACTCGTTGGATCCCAAAGAGGATGCGATCGATGTTGGGGATGTATTCGTCCTCCAGGTCACCGGAGGGATAAGGGACGTCGAAGCCGGTCACACGCTCCACCGGTGCCTTGAGTGTCGCGAAACAGCTCTGGGTAATCAGTTGCGCAACTTCGGCCCCAAGGCCGGAGGTGAGCGGCGCTTCATGGACGACGACGGCGCGCCGCGTCTTGCCCACGGATGTCGCCAGTGCTTCGGCATCGATGGGCTTGAGCCAGCGCAGGTCCAGGACTTCGATGTCGATGCCGTCCTCGGCCGCCAGTTCAGCCACCTGAAGGCAGCGGGAGACCATGGCTCCCCAGGCCACCAGCGTAAGGTGCCGGCCTTCCCTGGCCACGCGGGCGCCGGTGAGGCTTCCGGCGTCGTCCGTTCCGCCGTCGTGCGCGGCTGTGTCCTGGTCGGCGGACGCGACGTCCACCGGTCCCTTCTGCCAGTACCGGGACTTTGGTTCCATGAAGATGACCGGGTCCGGACGGCTGGCAGCGTACTTGAGGAGATGGTAGGCGTCGTGCGGGTTCGACGGCGAAACCACTTTCAGGCCGGGCACATGGGCGAACAGTGCTTCAAGGCTTTCGCCATGGTGCTCGGGGGCGCGGATGCCACCGAAGCTGGGGACGCGCAGCGTGATCGGCATGGGCAGCGTGCCGCGGCTTCGGTAGTTCATCCGGGCGATCTGGCAGACGATCTGGTTGATCGCCGGGTACGCGAAACCGTCAAACTGGACCTCCGGAATGGGGTGGAAGCCGGCCATGGCTAAGCCAACGGACATGCCCAGGATGCCCGACTCGGCAAGGGGGGTGTCGAAAACGCGCGCCTCGCCATGTTTGGCTTGGAGGCCGTCGGTGATGCGGAAAACTCCGCCGAGTTGGCCGCAGTCCTCTCCAAAGATCACCGTCTTGGGGTTCTCGTTAAGGATTTCGTCGAGGGCCCGGTTCAGGGCCTGCTGCATGGAAAGCTGTTGAATGCCGACGGCGGTGGTTGCCGTGGCCTCAGCGGTGGTGGTCTCAGGCATGTTCGGACTCCTCGCGCCACGCGGTGGCCTGGGATTGAAGGGCGGGCGTTGGCTCCTGGAAGACCAGGCTGAACATCTCAGCGCCTGGGCGCGGGCCGAGGTCTGCGATCCCGGCCCGGATGGTTTCCTCTTCCTCGGCTGCCTTGCGCTGAGCCTCGGCGATGAAGGCCTCGTCGGCCACCCCGTCCGCGAGCAGGCGCTGCTTGAAGCGTTCCAGCGGGTCCTCGCCCGCGCCGAGCCGTTCCTCATCGAGCGTGCGGTACCTGCCGGGATCGTCTGCGGTGGAGTGCGGGCCGCGGCGGTAGGTCATGGCTTCGATCACCACGGGGCCGTTGCCGGAGCGGCAATGTGCGAGGGCCGAACGGGTGGCTTCGAAGACTGCCACCACGTCGTTGCCGTCCACTTGGAGTGACGGGATGCCGTATCCGGCGGCGCGGGCGGCGACGGAACCGCCGGCAACCTGCCGTTCGGTCGGGACGGAGATGGCCCAGCCGTTGTTCTGGATGAAGAACACCACCGGGGCCTTCATAACGGATGCGAAGTTCATGGCTTCATGGACGTCACCCTGGGATGAGGCGCCGTCCCCGAAGTACGTCACGGCAACCCCCGTCTCTTGTGCTCCGGCAAGGGTTTGGCCATGCGCCCATCCGACGGCGTGCAGGACGGAACCCGCAACCACTGCCTGGATGGGTGCGAACCTGGATTCCAGCGGGTTGTACATGCCGCCGTGCCAGGTTGCCTTGTGTGTGGACATGTAGCCCACCATGTCCACGCCCATGGCGCGGGCAACGCCCATTTCGCGGTAGGTGGGGAAAACGAAGTCGCGGGCGCGGTCCACGGCGTATCCGCTGCCCACCTGCGCGGCCTCCTGGCCAAGCTCGGGGGCGTAGCCGGGAATGATGCCCTGGCGCTGCCAGGCGACTGCGGCAGTGTCGAGGTGGCGGACGGCAGCCATCAGGGTGTACAGCTCACGGAGTTGATGGTGGGTGAGCGGGGCCGCATCATCATCGAGTGCGGCCAGCACAGGTTTGAGAGTCATGGCTGTGACCCTAGTCACCGGGCTCGACTGTGCGCAATCAGCTCACTTCAAACGGAACACTTTGTACAATTTGGGCACACGCAGAAGCCCTGCACAGTACAAACTGTGCAGGGCTTCTGGATGCTTGCTGGCAGGAGGGGTTTTAGGCGCCCGCTGCAGCCTTGGCGGCTTTTGCCCTCGCGTTGAGGAAGCAGCCGGCAGCAATGGCCAGGATCAGCAGGAAGGTGCCCACCAACTGGCCGGCGCTTTCGGGGTTGGCGAAGCCCACCACAAGGATGAGGCCCAGCAGGACCAGGCCAACGATGGTGAGGTAGGGGAAGCCTTTCATCCGAAGCGGCAATTCGGTTCCCTCCCGGTCCGCCCTGCGGCGCAGGATGAACTGGGACACCAGTGCGGTGCCCCAGACCACCAGGCAGGTGGAGCCGACCAGGTTCAGGAGCGCCGGCAGGATCTTGTCCGGGAACAGCAGTTCCAGGATGGTTGCGATGAAGCCGAAGGCAACTGAAACGCCGACGGCGGCTACCGGAACCTTCGAAGCGCTCAGGCGGGACAGGAGCCGGGGAGCTTCCCCGCGCTCGGAGAGGGAGAAGATCATCCGCGAGGCACCGTAGAGGTTGGCGTTCAGTGCCGAGAGCAACGCCACAACAGCTACCAGGGTGATTGCTGCGCCTGCGCCGGGAATCCCTGCGAGGTCCAGGACTCCGGCGAACGGGGACTTCAGGCCTTCTGAACCTACGGGGAGGACGGCTGCGATGACGAAGACCGAACCGATGTAGAAAACAAGGATGCGCCATACGACAGTGCGGATCGCCTTGCCGACGCTGTGGGCGGGGTTTTCGGTTTCCGCGGCGGCAACGCTGACAATCTCGGTTCCACCGAAGGCGAAGATCACTACGAACAGTGCGGCGGCAATGCCACCAATACCGTGGGGAGCGAAATCCCCGAACGCGGAGAGGCCCGGTGAGGGTACGTTCGGCAGCCAACCAAACAGCAGCGCTGCGCCGATGAGCAGGAAGATGACAATCGCGGCGACCTTGAGGATGGCGAACCAGAATTCGAACTCGCCGAAGTTGCGGACGCCTACGAGGTTGATCCCGGTGAAGGCCACCATGAAGACCAGGGCCAGTATCCATATTGGGATGACTGGCCAGACGGAGAACAGCAACCCTGCCGCCCCGAGGGCTTCAGCGGCGATGACCACCACTAGCTGGAGCCACCAGAGCCAGCCGATGGTGCCGCCGGCCGTTTTGCCGAGGGCCTTTTCGGCGTAGACCGAGAATGCCCCGCTGTTGGGGTTCGCAGCTGCCATCTCACCCAGCGCCCACATGACGAGGATGATGAGCGTTCCGGCGACGAGGTAGGAAATCAGGACAGCCGGCCCGGCGGCCTGGACTCCCGCCCCTGACCCAAGGAAGAGGCCGGCGCCGATGGCGCTGCCCAGTCCCATCATGGTCAGCTGGCGCGGTTTGAGTGAGTGGCCGAGGCCGGCCGTTGATGCAGGAGCCGCGATGGACTTCGTTGTCATACGTGTCTACCTTCTATGGATTTCATGCTGGTTTGGCGTGCCGGCTTCATAGGCTTGGCACGCGGGCGTCGACGACGCAGCAAGAGCCGTGGAATAATTCTCGCAGTTTGTAAGATACATCACTTTTTGCCGTGGCGATGTGATGGGTAGGAAACCCAGGGGACAGGAACTTTGATGCTGGTCGATGCGCTTGATGCAAAAATTGTACGTTTCTTCACCGATTCGCCGCGATCTTCGGTGCTGGAAGCGTCGCGGGTGCTGAAGGTCGCGAGGGCTACGGTGCAGTCCCGGATCGACCGAATGATCGAAAACGGGGTCATAGGCTCTTGGGTGCCGCAGCCGGATCCGGCAAACTTCGGGTTTCCCGTAGTGGCCTTCTGTTCGGTGACCATCACGCAGGAAATCGGCCATGACGCGATCATCGAAAGCCTGGGCGCGATTCCGGAGATCATCGAGGTCCACACGGTCACGGGGAACTCGGACCTTATGGTCCGCATAGCCGCGAGGTCCAATCCCGACATGCAGAGGGTGCTCGATGCCATGATCGCCACGAAGTCAGTGGTCCGTTGTTCCTCGGTCATTGTGCTGAACAGCCACATTCAGGGGCGGACCCTTCCCCTGATGGAGGCAGCAGCCAAGTCAGTGTGACGCAAAGCATTTTGCGGGACCGCGGATTGAGTCGTACCATTAGTTCTAGTCAACATGACTTTAACTAAGATCCGATCAGGATTGCAGCGGCGACGAAGCGAGGTGAACGCCGTGAACACCAGCTCAGCCAATGTCGCCGAACGGCGGCTCGCGCCGCCGTCGTTGGCCATCTCAACGGTGATTTTCGCCCTCCGCCCCAGCGAGACGTCCGGCCGCCCGACGCTGTGGCTGCCGCTCGTCCGCCGGATCCGTGAACCGTACCGGGACATGTGGGCATTGCCCGGCGGCCCTCTGGCGCATGATGAGTCCCTGCAGGATGCAGCCTCCCGGAACCTGCGGGACACCACGGGACTAACCCCGCATTACCTTGAGCAGCTCTACGCCTTTGGCGGACTCCATCGATCACCGACCCAGCGCGTCGTTTCCATCGTGTATTGGGCCTTGGTGCAACCCACCGAGGCCGCACTGGCGGACGAGTCGGAGAATGTCCGGTGGTTCCGTGCCGACAAACTCGGCGAGCTGGCATTCGACCACAACGCCATCGTCGACTACGCGCTGTGGCGGCTTCGGAACAAGATGGCCTACGGGTCCATTGCCTACCACCTGCTGGGAGAGTTCTTCACCCTCGCCCAGGTTCGGGAAGTCTACGAAGCCGTGCTGGACCGCCAGCTGGATCCCGCCAACTTCCGCCGACACATCAAAGCCACACCGGAGATCGAAGAAACCGGTGAATACCTGCAAGGCGGAAAACACCGTCCGCCACGCCTCTACCGCTTCACCGGCACGCCCGGCCTCGGGCCAGATAACAGGAGTACACCATGAGCAGCGTCAACACTGCCGTCCAACTGATCACTCGCGAAGAAGCCGAGGAAGGCCTCTCCCGTGCAGGGTCCACGTGCAGCCCGGCATTGGCCAGGGGCCCATGGGAATACGACCTTGCCGAGGCACTCGCAGGCGAGCCGGCCTACGGCCCGGGTGCCTCCAGCAATGATGTCGCGCCGAAGGCCACGCCACGCCAGGGCCAGCTGCCGGAAGAGTACAAGAAAGCCTCCGACGCCGAACTTGACGCCCGCATCCGGGCCGCCAAGGCCACGCTCGGGGACCGGGCGGTCATCCTTGGCCACTTCTACCAGCGCGACGAAGTCATCCAGTACGCGGACTTTGTGGGCGACTCCTTCCAACTGGCCAACGCCGCGCTGACCAAGCCCGATGCCGAAGCCATCATCTTCTGCGGCGTCCATTTCATGGCCGAGACTGCGGACATCCTCTCCACACCCGAGCAGGCCGTCATCCTGCCCAACCTCGCCGCCGGCTGCTCCATGGCAGACATGGCAGATGAGGACTCCGTGGAGGAATGCTGGGAGCAGCTGGAGGAAATCTTCGGCACAGAACCGGATGCTGACGGCCGGGTACCGGTCATTCCCGTCACCTACATGAATTCCTCTGCCGCGCTCAAGGCCTTCTGTGGCCGGAACGGAGGTATTGTCTGCACGTCCTCCAACGCCAAAGTGGTCCTGGAATGGGCTTTCGAACGCGGACAGCGCGTCCTCTTCTTCCCCGATCAGCACCTCGGGCGCAACACGGCCAAAGCCCTTGGCGTCCCGTTGGAGCAGATGCCCATGTGGAACCCGCGCAAGGAACTCGGCGGCAACGATGAGCAGGCACTGCTCGATTCCCGGGTGATCCTCTGGCACGGTTTCTGCTCGGTGCACAAGCGGTTCAACGTAGGCCAGATCGAAAAAGCCCGCCAGGACTTCCCGGGCGTCAACGTGATCGTGCACCCCGAATGCCCCATGGAGGTAGTGGACGCAGCTGACTCCGCCGGGTCCACCGACTTCATCAAGAAGGCCATAGCCGCCGCCACCGAACCCACCACTTTCGCCATCGGCACAGAAATCAACATGGTCAACAGGCTTGCCGCGGAAAACCCGCAGCACACCATCTTCTGCCTCGACCCCGTCATTTGCCCGTGTTCCACCATGTACCGCATCCACCCCGGCTACCTCGCCTGGGTGCTGGAGGAACTCGTCGAAGGACGCATCGTCAACCGCATCACTGTGGACGACGCCGTACAGGACAACGCAAAAGTTGCCCTGGAACGCATGCTGGCCGCCAAGCCTGCCTAGCACCAGGCATTACCCCTAGTTGAAGAGAGCCTCGCATGACCACAGAGAGCGTTGCTGGAGGGCCCCGGCCCAAGCGGCTGATCGTCGTCGGAAGCGGTATCGCGGGACTGTACTCCGCGTTGCTGGCCGCGGAAGCGGGCGCTGAGGTGGTGTTGCTGACCAAGGGGGCCCTTGCGGACAGCAACACCTATTACGCCCAAGGTGGCATCTCAGCGGTCCTGGACGAGCCGGCGCCCGGGGATACGGTCGCCGCCCACATCGCTGACACCCTCAAAGCGGGCGCCGGGCACTGCAACGAAGAAGCCGTGCGGGTGCTGTGCACCGAGGCAAGGCTGGACATCGCCGGGCTGGAACGGTTCGGGGTCCGCTTCGACGTTGACGACGACGGCGACCCCGCCCTGGGCCTGGAAGCCGCCCACTCAGCGCCACGCATCCTTCACGCAGGCGGCGACGCCACCGGGGCCGGGGTTGCCGCCGCACTGATCCGGACTGTCCTGGACTTCCAGGCCGCCGGCAGGATCCGGGTGATCAGCCATGCGTTTGTCACGTCCCTGACCCAGGGCGTCGGCTTCGCTGGCGAGGTTCGCATCTCGGGTGCCGATTATATCCAGGACGGACGCCACCACAGCATCCAGGGCGACGCCGTACTGCTCGCCACAGGAGGCGCTGGGCAGCTGTTCGCGCAGACCACCAATCCTTCCGTGGCCACGGCTGACGGACTGGCGCTGGCGTGGCGCGTCGGCGCTGCTGTGTCCGATCTGGAGTTCTTCCAATTCCACCCCACGTGCATGGTCCGTGTCGGCATCGGCTGGGACTCATCGGGCAGCCAGAGCAGCACCGCCCCTTTGCTGATCTCCGAAGCAGTCCGCGGTGAAGGGGCCACCCTGGTGGACGCCACTGGCCACCGCTTCATGCCCGACTACCATCCGGATGCCGAACTCGCCCCCAGGGACGTGGTCTCACGCAGCATCGCCCTGCACCTGGCAAAACTCAACGACCCCAACGGCCACGTCTTCCTGGACGCCACCGTGGTCGAAGAGGCACGAGGGCAGGGATTTCTGGAAAAGCGATTCCCGACCCTCAGCAAACACACCCGGCAAGCCGGTATCGACTGGACCCGGGAACCCGTTCCCGTAGCGCCAGCCGCGCACTACTGGATGGGTGGGGTGGTGACCGACCTGCACGGCCGGAGCTCTGTTCCCGGTTTGCTGGCTGCCGGTGAAGTTGCTTGTACCGGTGTGCAGGGTGCCAACCGCTTGGCCAGTAATTCGTTGCTTGAGGGACTGGTGTTCGGGCGCCGGGCTGTGTGTGCGTTCATGGTGTCGGCTGACGCTGGTGGCCGCGACGCCGCAGGCCCCTTGGCGCCTGCGCTCACGCCTCGTACCGGCGCTCGCCTCGCAGGCTCGGCGGCCGGTTCGGGCGTTCACGCGACAACGGCGCTGTCGGGGCCTTCGGTGCCGCTTGGTGCGGAGCCCCTCCCGTCTCCGCTTGCTCACGACGGCTGCTCCGCGTTCTCCCGGAGTGCGCTCCAGAAACTCATGACAGCCAAGGCCGGGGTCCTGCGCAACGGGGTCTTGTTGGCTGAGGCTGCCGCGGCCCTTGGTGAGTGGGAGGGCGACGTTCTTCCGTTCACAGTTCCTGACTCCCTTGATGTGCGGGAGCATGAGGATGCGAACCTGCTGCTCGCCGGGCAGTTGCTGGTGCAGGCTGCCCGGAAGCGGCGTGGGTCCCTGGGGGCGCACTACCGCAGCGACAGCGTGACCGAACCGGCCGCCGTCGAACATTTTGACCAGACTTACACCATGAGCCGGAAAGCGAGCCTCGTCCATGACTAACCTGACCCTCCCCGCAGCCCCAGTCCGGGAGATTCTTGAACGGGCGTTCGCGGAGGACGCGCCGAGTGGCGACATCACCTCCCAGCTGCTGATTCCTGCTGAGGCCAGGGCCACGGCCGTGCTGAACGCGCGCGTTCCTGGCGTGTTCAGCGGTGGCACGGTATTCCGCGACGCTATGAAGCTGGTGGACCCGGACACCGACGTTGAGCTGCTGCTCGCCGACGGTGAAGCGTTCGACGCCGGCACGCACCTTGCGCGGGTCAGCGGCAGCGCCCGCTCGGTGCTGCTGGCTGAACGCGTAGGGCTCAACCTGGTGCAGCGAATGAGCGCGATAGCCACCAAGACGGCCGAGTTCGTCAGGCTGGTTGAAGGCACCCGCGCCCGTATTACGGATACGCGGAAAACCACTCCCGGACTTCGGGTGCTCGAACGCTACGCCGTGCGTTGTGGCGGAGGAGCGAACCACCGGTACAGCCTCTCCGATGCTGTCCTGGCCAAGGACAACCACCTGGCCGTCATGACAGGCGGTGACACCACCAAACTCACCGAGCTGTTGGCAGCGGCCAAGGCCCAGCTGGGCCACACCACGCATTTCGAAGTCGAAGTGGACAGCGCCGAACAGATCGAACCGGTACTGGCGGCCGGCGTTGACACCATCATGCTGGATAACTTCTCCGTTGAAGAACTCCGCGCCGGTGTCAAGCAGGTGGACGGCCGTGCCATCGTCGAAGCCAGCGGCAACGTGAACATCAACACCGTCACCGGGATCGCAGCGGCCGGCGTGGATGTCATTTCCGTCGGCGCACTGACCCACAGCGTGAACGCTTTGGACCTGGGCCTCGACATCGAACTCACCACATCGCAACCCTAGGAACAACGTCATTCCCATGATCTTCCTCGATGCCGCAGCCACCACTCCGATCCGTCGCGAAGCCCTGGATGCCATGTGGCCGTACCTGAGCGGCGAGTTCGGCAACCCCTCCAGCCATCACAGCCTGGGCGAGGCCGCTGCCACTGCGCTCGCAGAGGCGCGCACCGGCGTCGCGAAGGTATTGAACTGCCGCGCCGGCGAGGTGACGTTCACCTCGGGAGGAACAGAAGCGGACAACCTGGCAGTCAAGGGCATTGCCTTGGCCAGGCGGGCGACGGATCCGTCGCTGAGCCGTGT
This sequence comes from Paenarthrobacter sp. UW852, assembly GCF_024608385.1. Classification (NCBI taxonomy): domain Bacteria; kingdom Bacillati; phylum Actinomycetota; class Actinomycetes; order Micrococcales; family Micrococcaceae; genus Paenarthrobacter; species Paenarthrobacter sp. UW852. The sequence goes on along the minus strand of NZ_JAMSGY010000003.1, from coordinate 150,251 downwards.
GGTCATCAGCGCAATTGAACACCCGGCTGTTGAAGAATCGGCCCGCTACCTCCAGCGAGTGCACGGTTTCGACGTCGATGTTGTCCCGGTCGATGGCCAGGGAATGGTCACTGTGGCGGCGCTGCGGGCAGTGCTGCGTCCGGACACTGCCCTGGTGAGCATCATGTACGCGAACAACGAGATCGGAACCGTCCAACCGGTCGCCGAACTTGCCGCCGTGGCCAGGGAGTACAACGTGCCGTTCCATACGGACGCCGTGCAGGCTGCAGGGTGGCTCCCTGTGGACGTCAAGGCCCTCGGCGTGGACGCGATGAGTATCTCCGGGCACAAGCTGGGAGCGCCCAAGGGATCCGGCGTGCTGTTCACCAGGGGTCGCTTGCGGGTTGAGCCACTGGTCCATGGCGGAGGCCAGGAACGGGGCAGGCGCTCGGGCACCGAAAACGTTGCCGGGGCCGTGGCCCTGTCCACAGCACTGAGGCTCTCGCACGCCGAGCAGCAGGAACAGGCGGCCAGAGTGTCGGTGCTGCGCGACGGGTTTATCAACCGGGTACTTCAGGCCGTGCCCGACTCCATGCTCACAGGCCACCGAAGCCTGCGGTTGCCCTCGGTTGCGTCGTTCTGCATCCCGGGAACCAGCGGCGAATCGGTGCTGCTGGAGCTTGAGCGGCTGGGTGTGGTGTGCTCCAGTGGCTCGGCGTGCGCGGCCGGTTCCGATGCGCCGTCGCCCGTTCTGCTGGCCCTCGGCATTGCCCCCGAAACTGCGCAAACCGCCGTGCGCTTCAGCTTCACATCAGCTGTTACGGACGCCGAACTGGAGCAGGCGGCCGCAGCCGTGGAAACCGCCGTCGGACGTGTCCGTAAGCTCGCAGTAGCCAGCCCGGCTACACGTGGCGGGCGCGCCGGAAAATCCAGTGCCGCAGCAGGGTGAAACGAACTGCCGTGGCCACGAACCCGGACAATGTGGTGGTCCAGAGCTCCTCGGTTACCGTGGCTCCGGGCTTGAACAGATGCAGAAGCCCCAAGCTGCCGCCCGTGATGACCAGCGCAATGCCGATGACGATGGCGCCGCTGAGGTGGTCTTTGGCCCGTTTCTTCTTGCCTGTGATCTTGAAGGTGAGGCGCCGGTTCAACGCAGTGTTCATCAAGGACGTCACGATCAGGGCAACAGCGTTGGCCAGTTGTGGGTCAATCACGGGACGCAGCAACGCATAAAGGGCCAACGAACTGGCTGTGCACACGATACCGACGCCCGTGAACCGCAGCAGTTGGCGCACCACCGGGTACTTCAGGACGCCGCGATGCCGCTTTCTGGGCGGCTTGAGTGGGGGAGAGGAGCGTAGCTCAGTGGCTTCCGCGGCGATCTCCATGGGTTAAGCCTGACACACTAAGCCGGGTGCTCCTCCCAGGATGCGCCGGTGACGGGGTTGTGCAGCTCGCCGATGCCTTCCACCCGGCACACCACCGTGTCCCCGGGACGGATGCGCGCCGACTCTGCCGGGAATCCCGTGAGCACAAGGTCGCCGGGTTGCAGGGTCATAAACGAGGTCAGGTAAACCAGGATCTCATCCACTTTCCAGCCGAGGTCCGCCGAACTGGCGGTCCTTAGTTCGGTGCCGTTGTGGACTATACCGATGGAGAGGGCTGAGTCATCCAGCTCCGTGACGATCCAGGGGCCAGCCGGGGTGAAGGTGTCCTGGCTCTTGGCGCTGATCCACAGTTCGTCAGACTTCTGGAGGTCGCGGGCAGAGACATCATTGCCGATGGTGTAACCCAGGATTGCCGATTTCGCCGATTCGAGGGTCAGGCCCCGCGCCTTACAGCCCACGACGACGGTCAACTCAGCTTCAGGGTCCACGTGGCCCACCGTCGAGCCCAGCTGGATCGCCTCGCCCGGGCCGATCACGCTGGACGCCGCTTTGTGGAATGCCTGGGGCGGCAGGTCGCGGCCTGATTGTCCGGTGTTGTGGGCCATCCCGAAGACGTTGACCGGTACGGAGGGCGCCAGGAAATGGAAGCTGTCTTCACTGACCTCGGTGCCCAATTCCCACCCTTGGCGGTTGGAGCTGGACGCATTGGCCCGCGATGCAGGGAAAGGCGAGTCGATGATCGTCCACGTCCTGCCCTCAGCGGAGTCGAAGTCAGCGGCATCGTTGGCCACGAAGAATTGTTCGTCGGGAGCCTGGTCCGTGGAGGATTCTGCGGCAACAGGGCGAACACGGGCGATACGACGGGGAAGGCGTGATGTCATGAAGACATCCTACGTCCTCTGTGAAGGTCTACTGCGTTGTGAGGCCCGGTTGACGCCCCATATCCCATCCGATCCGCGCAGAGCGGGCCTCGCAACGCTCATCCGGTGAGCTCTGAGCCAGACTTTGACGCCCGGACCGTCGCTGCTGGCCAGGTTCTCGGTCCGCTCGGTGTGGGCGAGGCGAAGTACTCGGGCCCGTCGGGGTTAACTGGCCCGCAGGCGGCTGTGGGGCCGTGCCGCGCAGAAAGAACACAGAACGCGGGCTTAGAATCCGTTCCATGCGTCTGGCGATAATTGGTTTGATCCTCCTTGTGGCGGGCGGGGTCACCGTTGCCACCGGTATCCTGCCCTGGCACGAAGTGACCGTTCTGGTCGAGAGGGTAGCCCCGATCCTGGCCTTCGTCGTCGCCATGACGGTGGTGACCGAGCTCGTCAGCGAAGGCGGTGCCTTCCAGTGGATCGCCCGGCATTTGCGCGGGTGGGGACGTGGCCGCGCCGTCCTGCTGTGGTTGCTGCTGGCCCTGTTCGCCACGCTCAGCACGGTCTTCCTTTCCCTGGACACCACGGCCGTGCTCCTCACTCCGGTCGTTGTCACTGTGGCACGCCAGGCGGGCCTGCCTGTCCTGCCCTTCGCCCTGACAACGGTCTGGCTGGCGAACACGGCCAGCCTCCTGCTTCCCATCTCCAACCTGACCAATCTCCTGGCGCAGCACAATCTGGGCGGAATCAGCCCGGCACAGTTTGCCCAGCTGATGTGGGCGCCGTCATTGGCCGCGGTTGTGGTCCCCTTGGCTTTCATAGGAATCGTCTTCAGGCGCGATCTGCGCAGGACCTATGCGCGGGATTCCACAAGGCCGCCAGTCCCGGCCCAGTCCAAAGCGTCGCAGGACAAGACCCTGCTGCTGGTCAGCGCAATTGTGCTGGTACTTCTCTTGCCGGCGCTGGTTTCCGGCGTGGCTATCTGGATTCCCGCAACTGCAGCGGCCGCGATCCTGGTAGTGGCGTTCGCCGTCCGGCGACCCAAGGTGCTGACGATAACCCTGATCCCGTGGTCGTTGCTGCTGTTTACCTGCGGGCTGTTCCTGGTGGTGGAGGCCGCCCAGTACATTGGCGCATCAGCGCTGCTGGGGCAAGCAGCGGGCGAAGGCAATGGCTTCATTGAACTGTTGCGGTTGGCCATGACAGGTGCCCTGGGTTCCAACGTCGTCAATAACCTGCCCGCCTACCTGCTGGCCGAGCCCCTGGCTGGAACCCCGGAAAGGATGGCCGCGTTGCTGGTGGGCGTCAACGCCGGACCGCTGGTGGCACCGTGGGCGTCGTTGGCCACCCTCCTGTGGCACGATCGGCTGGTCCGCATGAACGTCCTGGTCAAATGGAAAGGGTATGCACTGCTCGGCCTGATCGTGGCCCCCTTAACCATCGTCGCGGCGGTGGCTGCGCTCGCCGGGGTAAGCCCGGGCGGGCTTTTTGGCTAGCCCAGATACAGTTCGCCTACTGGAATGTCCGCGGCCAGCCGGTTGGCCGGTCCTGCCAGCGGGCACGCCCAGGCTTCGTTGTAGGCGCAGGACGGGTTATAGGCGAAGTTGAAGTCGAGAATAAACTCCTGCTCCCCTCCAGAGCCCCTCGTTCCGTGGAAGGATCCCTTGACCGTATCCAACAGGTACCTGCCAGCACCGTAACTTCCGCCTGGTTTCCCGGCGGTGGCGTCACGGAAGGGAACGAATATTCCTCCGCCGTAGCTCCTCAGCCGCCATACGGCCAGGGAACCGAGCCCGGGAAGTTCGAAGGTGCCGATCCTGGTGAAGGGCACCACGCCGTCCGTGCCCGTTTCGACGTTCATCTCCTGGCCGGTACCTTCAGGCGAGAGCGCAGCGTACATCCGGAAGGAGGGGTCGTAGTCGGCGGTTCGCAATCCGGAAAAGCGCGCCTTCATGTCCGCAGTGAGCGCCGACGCCGGGTGCGTGGCGAACATCAGATCCCGTTCCTGGCGCCAGAACACATGGGCGTCGAACGGGTTGGTGGCTGCGAGTTGCCGTACCTTGTCGTACAGGGCGAAGGTCCGCAACCGCCAGTCGGCAATATCGACCGCCGACATGGTGGGCAGGGTGTCCTCAAATTCGTCGTACTGGTCAGGAGACATACCATCAGCCTAGCCCTGTGCGTGTCGCACTATCCCCGCCGATAGGCTGGGACCATGAAGGGCTTGATGATCCCGACCCGGCCGGCAATGCGGCCTGTTGCCGCGGCAGTACTGGCATGCGGCGTTCTTTTGGCTGGCGTTGCCTGTTCGGCCGACAACAAGGGCCCGCAGGTCAGCCCCACCATCAGTTCCAAACCCAACAGCTCGGAATCCGGGACGGCAACGCCGGAGAGCACGACGACGGCTGCCGAGTCCGCGTCCAGCTCGCCTTCCGTGTCGGCTGGTCAGGGTGAATCGCCCAGCGCAGCGGCCAGCCCCGTGGCGACAGCGTTGTCCTGGAAGACCTTTACCGACCCCGCGAAGACGGTCAGCTTCGAGTTGCCCGAAGATTGGATAGCCCAGTCCCTCACGCCGGAGGCAGGGTCCCTGCCAGGCGCGGTGAAGGTCGAGGTGAAGGACGGGGCCGGGAAGTACGTCGCTACACTCCAGACGGGCCTGCCGGCACAGGCCCCCTCTGCCTGCCCTGCCGGGCAGTCGCGACCCTACGTGGTGATCAGCAGCGTTCCCTTGGACCTCCCGCATTCCGAAGGTCCCGAAACCATCGATCCCAGGGTTGTTTTCCGCGTGATCCAGGGCTACAAGTTCTTTGGATCCTATGGCGTCACCAATGTGGTGGCAGGAAGTGACGGGCAGTCCTGCGAACTCCGGAACCGGGTCCAGGGGCCGGCCGGCAAGGGCGATTATTCCTTCGCGGACGTTCCAGCCATCCATGCGTTTGCCGCAGACGAGAAAGTGGCTCCCGCCAAGGCATTCGATACCTTGGACCTGGCCGCCAAATACGCAGTCCACGGCTCCGATTTTGCGAACGTCCAGCGGATGCTACTGTCACTGAAGGTCAATTTGTAGCCCAGCGATTTGGCTGATCCACGCAAACGGCGGCACGGGCCTGCCTGCCGCAACCCACTCCGGAGATTAATGGAACGCAACGTAGCTGCCACGCTCGTTTTCAAGACCGCAGCCAGCACGAAAGTGGCCATGGCCATTGCCGTGGCCAGCAACGCAGGGTACGACTCGGTCACGGAGAGCCTCTCCATTACCGCCGCCGGCAACGAGGTTCCGTATGCCGAACTCAGCGACCACCACGGGGGCCGCTTCCACTACCTGGAATTCGATGAACCCACGGAAGTCACGGTGGATTACCGGGCCACTGTCCTCGGGGTAGGGCAGCCCACTACCTCGGATCCCATGGAACTAATCAGGTACGTCAGGCCCAGCCGATACGCGGAGTCCGACAGGCTGCTGCCGACCTCCTACGCCGAGTTCGGCGGACTGCACGGCGCGGAACTGCTCCAGGCCGTCCGCGATTGGGTCAACGGTGAGCTGCGCTACGTCAGTGGCTCATCACGGGGAACCGACGGGGCAGTGGAGACCCTGCTCCACCGCAAGGGTGTTTGCCGGGACTTTGCCCATCTGGCCATCGCCCTGCTGCGATCCAAGGATGTTCCGGCGCGCTTGGCAGCTGTCTACGCACCCGGCCTGAGCCCCATGGATTTCCATGCGGTGGCTGAGGCCTTCATCGACGGTGCCTGGCACGTCATCGACCCCACTGGCCTGGCACCGCGCGGATCCATGCTGCGCATCACCGCGGGACGCGACTCCTCGGACACGGCGTTCCTGTCCACGGTGGGCGGCAGCCTGTCCTTGAAGACACTCAAAGTCAGCGCATCCGTTAACGGGACGCTCCCGGAGGAGAACCCCCGGGAGCTTGTCAGCCTGCGCTAGTGGCCCGCTACCGAAGCCCTGAGCTTTTCGGTCAGCCGCAACAACTCGCGTTGCTCCTCCGGCGTTAGCGCGGGAGCCACCAGGTTGGCTATGTCGCGCACATGCTCCCGGCCGATGGTTTTCTGTAACTCGCGCCCTGATTCGGTGAGTGAGAGCAGGACTCCACGGCCGTCGTCGGGCGCTGCGGTCCGCTCCACCAAACCACGCTTCTCCAAACGGTCAACCAAACGGCTCAAGCTGGATTGGCTCAGCAGGACCTTGTCGTTGATCTCGTTGAGGCGAAGCTGCCCTGACGGGCACCTGGACAGCGTGAACAGGACGTCGTACTCCTTGACGGGGAGCGTCTTGAAGGCCGGTCCGGACTGAAGCTTCCGCATCACCGCCACCTGGGAGCGGAACAACGACTCCCAGGTTTCTGCGGCGAGGCGAACAGCGGAAGACGCAGTGCCTGTTGGGGCGGACATCAGGCGTCCTGACCCGCGGCCCCGGCAGCAGCGGACTCGCTGACCTTGGCCTCCAGCGCTGCCGCAACACGGGAAGCGTGCGTGGGTGCGTCGGGTACATTGGCCGGCTTCATGGCCGCGTACTCCTTGCGGAGGACCGGCAGCACCTCTTCACCGAAGAGGTCCAACTGCTCCAGTACGGTCTTCAGCGGAAGGCCAGCGTGGTCGATCAGGAACAGCTGGCGCTGGTAGTCCCCGAATGCTTCGCGGAACGTGAGCGTCTTTTCGATCACTTCCTGCGGGCTGCCCACGGTCAACGGCGTCTGGGAGGTGAAGTCCTCCAAGGACGGTCCGTGGCCGTACACCGGAGCGTTGTCGAAGTACGGCCGGAATTCCTTGACCGCATCCTGCGAGTTCTTCCTCATGAAGAACTGACCGCCCAGGCCCACGATGGCCTGCTCCGGAGTCCCGTGGCCGTAGTGTGCGTAGCGTTCGCGGTACAAGCCGATCAGCTGCTGGTAGTGCTCCTTCGGCCAGAAAATGTTGTTGGCGAAGAACCCGTCACCGTAGTAGGCGGCAACTTCTGCGATCTGGGGAGTCCTGATGGAACCGTGCCACACAAAGGGAGCGACGTCATCCAGCGGCCGCGGCGTGGAGGTGAAGTTCTGCAGCGGGGTGCGGAACTTGCCCGACCAGTTCACGGTATCTTCATCCCACAGCTTGCGCAGCAGGCTGTAGTTTTCGATGGCCAGCTCAATGCCGTCCTGGATGTTCTTCCCGAACCATGGGTAGACCGGCGCGGTGTTGCCCCGTCCGAGAACCAGGTCCACACGGCCATCGGAGAGGTGCTGGAGCATGGCGAAGTCTTCAGCGATCTTGACCGGATCGTTGGTGGTGATCAGGGTGGTGGCAGTTGAGAGCGTAATGCGCTCAGTCTGTGCCGCAATGTAGGCCAAGGTGGTGGTGGGGGAGGAGGAGAAGAAGGGGCGGTTGTGGTGCTCGCCCAAGGCGTAGACATCCATGCCGATTTCTTCGACCTTCTTGGCGATGGCCACCGAGGCTTTGATGCGTTCGTTTTCCGTGGGCGTGCGGCCCGTGGTGGGGTCAGTCGTGATGTCGCTGACGCTGAATACACCGATCTGCATGATGTGCCTTTCTCCCTGCCCGTAGTCCCGGGCGTTGTAAACAGTGTACCTCAAACTAGATGCATTTGCATGTATCGCTGTCTGTAACAGGGCAGGGCCGGGAAATGTTCCCGGCCCTGCCTGATGGGTTGTCTGCGGTTACTCCGCGGGATTGTGGGCCGCGCGGCGGCCCTTCACCCGGGGAATCATGCCCGTGGTCCAGTCCTGGAATTCCCCGGTTCCGCCCGCGCCCTCTTGGGGATGCGGAGTTGGCTTATCCTGCAGGTCCTTCAGCAGTTGCCTTTTCTCGCGCCGCCCTTCGACCAGCTTGTAGAGCACGGGAACCAGGATCAAGGTCAGTGCGGTAGAGGAGACCAGGCCGCCAATAACCACAATGGCCAGGGGCTGCGAGATGAAGCCGCCGCCTCCGGTCAGGCCCAGCGCCATGGGAGTCAACGCAAACACGGTGGCAAGGGCAGTCATCAGGATCGGGCGCAGGCGTTGGCGTGCCCCGTGCGTGATGGCGTCGGCCACGTTCATGCCGGCACGGCCATCCTGTGGCTTGCGGTACTGGTTGATGAGGTCGATGAGCACGATCGCGTTGGTGACCACGATGCCGACCAGCATCAACATACCGATCAATGAGGGCAGGCCCAGGGGAACGCCGGTCAGCAGCAGCAGGCCGACGGCGCCGGTGGCGGCGAAGGGGACCGAAACCAGCAGAATCAACGGCTGGATCAGGGACTTGAAAGCCGCCACCATGATGACGTAGACAATCGCGATCGCAGCAAGCAACGCCAGGCCGAGTTGCCGGAAGGATTCAGCCTGCTGCGTGGTGGCACCACCGATCGTGGCTGTGACGCCCGCGGGCAATTCGACAGAAGCCAGCCGCTGCTGGACTGCGCTGCTGACGCTGCCAAGGTTGGAACCCGACGGCGTCACGGTCACTTTCGCGGTCCGTTGACCGTTGCTGCTGGTAACGGACACTGGCGTGTCCACCTGTTCGACGGCGGCGATACTTTCCAGCGCCACGGGACCACGCGCCGTCGGCAATTGCAGGGAGCGCACGGCCGCGATGCTGGTAAAGCGGGTTCCCTCGCCGATCTGCACCGGATAGTCATTGGTGGCTATGCGTACCGTGCCGGCGGGGATGGGGCTGACGGTGGAAGCAAGGAAAGCACCCACCTGCTCCTCCGTCAGCCCGGCAGCTACGGCCTTGGCACGGTCCACGCGGACCTGGACGACCGCCTGGGTAGAGGCAAGGTTGGTGGCCACCTCGCTGCTTCCCGGCACGCCCGTCATTGCCTGGACCATGGCGTCGCTGGCTGTCCGGAGGTCCGCGGAGTTTGCGGCCTTGATGGTGATGTCCACCGTGGAGGAAGTACCGAAGCCACCCTGCTGGGATCCAACGGTGACCTTGCCGGCCGCCCCTTCGAGCTTGGCGCGGACTGCGTCCTGGAGCTTGGCCTGGTTCACCTTCTCGTCCGTGACGATCGTGAACGTGGAGTTCGAGGATCCCGTGGACGTCAGTGCTGCAAAGCCAGTCTGGGCATTCCCCGACGTAACCTGCACGTCCTTGATGCCGTCCATGCCCTTGAGGGCGTCCTCGATCTTCGCCGCTTCATCGCTGGTGGCTTGGAGGCTCGTTCCGGCGGGCAGGACCTGCCGCACCGTCATGCTGTTTTCGCCTGAGCGGCCCAGCAGGTCCGTGGACAGCAGCGGTGAAACCGCGATGGTAGCAACGAGGACGACTGCCGCCGCGGACAACGTCAGGACCGGGTGCCTCTGCGTCTTTTCAAGAATGGGCAAGTACCCGCGTTGGAGGCGGCTTCGCTGCTCCGCTTCCCGAGCCTTTTCCGCGGATTCCCTGGCAGAAGAACGATCCTCCACTCCCTTGCCTTTGGAAGACAGGAACCAGTAAGCCAGGACGGGGACAATGGTCAACGAGACCAGCAGCGACGACAACAAGGCGATGGTCACCGTCAAAGCGAAGGGGCGGAACAACTCTCCGGCAAGGTCCCCGACGAACGCTATGGGCAGGAACACTGCAACAGTGGTGAGCGTGGACGCGGTGATAGCCCCGGCCACCTCCCGAATGGATGTCAGGATTGCCGTCAGCTTGTCTTCGCCATAGCTGAGGTGCCGTTTGATGTTCTCGATCACCACGATGGAATCGTCCACGACGCGCCCGATCGCGATGGTGAGTGCGCCAAGCGTCAGGATGTTCAGCGAGTAGCCGGTGGCGGAAATGCCGATGAACGTAATCAACAGCGACAACGGGATCGACACGGCCGTGACCAGCGTGGACCGCACGGACATCAGGAATACCAGGATGACGGCCACGGCAAAGCCCAAGCCAAGGAGGCCCTCGGTGGTGAGGTCCTTGATGGATTTCTCGATGAACGGAGCCTGGTCAAAGACCGGGGTGAACGCCGCATTGTTGCCCAGCTCGTCCTGCATGGGTCCGATGGCATCCCGCACGGCATGGGAGATGGCGACGGTATCGCCGTCGGGTTTCTTGGTGACCGACAACGCCAGCGTGGGTTTACCATTGGTGCGGGTGATGGACGTCGCGGCATCATCCTGGATGCTGACATCGGCCACAGCGCCAATCGTTGCGGCGTTCTTGGCGCCAGCCAAGGGAAGTCCCTTGATGATCTCCAGGGAGTCCACCGGGCTGCCCAACTGCAGTGACAACGTCTTGCCCTGGTCCTCGATGGTGCCCACGGGGACCAGGGTGCCGTTGTTCTTCAGCGCGCTGCTGATGGACTGGACCGACGCCCCTGTGCTGGCAAGATCGGCCGGCCGGGGCTGGATCAGGATGTGCTGGCTCGCGCCACCGGTCACATCGGCGCCGCGGACGCCGTCGATCTTTTGGAGCCTGGGAACGCTGAGCCGCAGCAGGTCGGCATTGAGTTCGCTGAGCGGCTTGTCCGAGGAAACCGCCAGGAAGACGATCGGGAAATCGCTGATGTTCCCGGCGATGGACTGGGGTTCCACATTGGCGGGCAACGCCCGCTTGGCGTTGGAAATGGCCCGGTCAATCTGGTTCCTGGCCCGGTCCAGATTTGAACCGTAGGTGAACACCATGGTGATCTGGGAAACGCCGTTGCGGGACGTTGAGGTAGTGGACTCAAGGCCCTCGACGCTGTTCAGCGCAGTCTCAAGCGGCTGGCTGAGCTGCTTGTCCACTACTTCCGGGGAGGCGCCCGGCATGGAGGTCACCACGGTGATCTGCGGGAACTCGATCGAAGGAATGAGTTCCTGTTTCAACGATCCCATGGTGATCACGCCGAACACCGCCGCAAAGACGGTGATCAGCGCGATCAGGGCCCGGTTTCCCAGAGAAAGCTTGGCCAGGCGGAACATTGCATTGACTCCCAGGGTCTACGTAACGATTCGTCTGACGGGAACCGGCCGCAGCCCCGGGTATGGCCTAGCTTTGGATGGCGTTGGCCACTTCCAGCTGCAAGGAACGTGCGGTGCTTGCTTCCAGCTCGGCAGCCAATTCAGGGTTTTCGTTGAGCTTGACACCGTAACCCGGCATCATGTCCTTGAGCTTGGACTGCCAGCCCTTGAAGTTCTTGGGGAAGGACTTCTGCAGCAGTTCGATCATGATCGGCACGGCAGTGGAAGCTCCCGGGGATGCGCCAAGGAGGGCGCCGATCGATCCATCGCGGGAGGCGATGACTTCGGTGCCGAACTGGAGCACGCCGCCCTTTTGCGGGTGCTTCTTGATGATCTGCACACGCTGGCCGGCAGTAATCAGTTCCCAATTGCCGCCGGAAGCCTCCGGATAGTATTCGCGCAGGGACTCGACCTTGGCTTCGTGCCGCTTGGCAACTTCCTTGATGAGGTAGGCAGTGAGGTCCATGTTGTCCTTGGCCACTGCCAGCATCGGAATGATGTTCCCGGGGCGGATGGACAGCGGAAGGTCCAGGTAGCTGGAGGTCTTCAGGAAGTTCGTGGAGAAACCTGCGTACGGGCCGAACAGGAGGGAGCGCTTGCCATCCACGAACCGGGTGTCCAGGTGGGGGACGGACATCGGAGGGGCGCCAACGGATGCCTGGCCGTAGACCTTCGCGCTGTGCTGGGAGGTGATGGCGTCATCTGTGCAGCGGAAGAACTGGCCCGAGACCGGGAATCCACCGTAGCCCTTGCTTTCCGGAATGCCGGAGGCCTGGAGCAGGTGAAGCGCACCGCCGCCGGCGCCGACAAAGACAAAGTTCGCGTGGATACGCCCGTGCTCGCCCGACTTGGCGTGCTTGAGGGAAAGGTCCCAGCCGCCGCCGGCTGCTCGGTTGATGTTGGTGACATCGTGTCCGTAGTTGACTTCAGCGCCGGCGGCTTGCAGGTAGCCGGTCAGTTCGCGAGTCAGGGCACCGAAGTCGACGTCGGTGCCTTCAGCCGCGCGGGTGGCGGCGACGCGCTGCTTGGGGTCACGTCCCTTGACGATCAAGGGCGCCCACTTGGCGATCTGGGCCTGGTCCTCGGTGTACTCCATGCTGCGGAACAGCGTGTTGGGCTTAAGGGCCTCGTAACGGGTCTTCAGGAAGTTCGCGTGGTCATCGCCGATGACGAAGCTCATGTGCGGAACGGTGTTGATGAAGCCCTTGGGGGAGCCAATGACGTTGCTGTCCACCAAGTGGGACCAGAACTGCCGGGACAGCTGGAACTGCTCGTTGATGTGCAGCGCCTTTGACGGGTCCACGGAGCCGTCCTTGGCTGCCGGGGAGTAGTTGAGCTCACACAGCGCGGCGTGTCCGGTGCCTGCGTTGTTCCATGGTCCGGAACTCTCAAGCCCCACTTCGTCGAGTCGTTCGAACATGGAGATGGTCCAGGAGGGTTCAAGCTGCTTGATGAACGCACCCAGGGTGGCACTCATGATTCCGCCGCCAATAAGGACGACGTCGGCATGTTGAGTCTTGGAAATGAAGGTCACAATCAATCTCCGTTAGCGGCGGCACTGGCTGCTACAGAATATCCCCGCGAAGTCCCAATACTGAAATTACGGCCGCTCGTCAAGGCTTTAGCCGGACGTTCGTGAAAACTTCGTTGAGTACCGGTGAGGCCGGGTAGCTTTCGACCTTGTCGGACAAAGCCAGCGCTGAGATGGGGAAAGCGATCGGGACAGCCGGCACGGACGCAGCGATGGCAGCGTTGATGGCCTGGTACTGCGCATTGCGCTCATCGCCGTCGGGCAGTGCGCGTGCCCGCTCGATCCTGTGGAAGACGTCCGAATCGCTGTATCCGAACTCGGCGCGGGTTTCCCCAAACAGGGGCCCAAGGAAGTTGTCGGCATCGGCATAGGAGCCGTTCCAGCCGAGCAGGTGCAGGGCACGGTCTCCGGGTGACTGCACCTTCTGGAGGTAGCCATCCTCCCAGTCCACGGGCACAGGCTTGATGTTGAAGCCCACGGCAACCAGTTGACGGCTGATTTCGGCGTAGATCTTCTCCGGTGTGGGCATATAGGCCCTGGTGGCGTTCAACGGATAGTAGAACTTCAACTCTTCGCCTTTATAGCCCGCCTTGGACAACAGGTCCTTGGCTTTGTCCGGGTTGTACCCCAGAGATGGGGCATTGTTGTTGAAGCCGCTGAGCTTGGGCGGAACGAACTGTGACGCCTGCGTGGTGTTGTCGATGAAGAACTTCCGGATCAGCGATTCCTTGTCGATGGCCATTTCGATCGCCTGGCGGATCTCCGGCTTGTCCAAGGGCGCGACGGCCTGGTTGATACCGAGGTACATCACCGAGAAGGGATCCCGCTGGATAATCTGGACTCCCTTCTTGACCAATTGGTCGAAGGTTCCGGACGTCACGAGGTCGTAGGCGTCGATTTTTCCGTCCAGCAAAGCCTGCTGGCGGGTCTCGGCGCGGTCGTAAGGGATGAAGTTGATGGTGGCTATCTGGCCCCGGTTACCCCAGTAGTTCCTGTAGCTCTTGAGGGTGACGTGCTTGTCGTCCCAGGCGCTGAATTCGTAAGGGCCGGTTCCTACAGGGTGGCTTGCGTAGGTGGAGATCGCTTCGCCGTTGCGGACCTGGTCCAGGACGTTTGCTTTTTGGGCTGCCAAAGCTGCCGGAGAGGAGATCGCGAATGCCGGCAGCGTGAGGGCCTTCAGGAATCCGGTGAAGGGACGCGTCAGGTTGATCTGGACGTTGTTGGCTGAAACTGCCTTGCAGTCCTTGAAGATGGAGAAGACGGGGGAGTCCGAGTACGCCTTGAAGACGCTCTGGAAGGAAATCCCCGGGGCTTGTTTCCGGAGGTCCGGGGAGAAGGTGAACCAGCGGTCGAAGTTGGCGCAGACAGCGGCCGCATCCAGCGGGGTTCCATCGTGAAAGGTGACCTGGGAGCGGAGCGTGAAATCGTAACTGAGGCCATTGTTGCTGTCTTTCCATTCCGTTGCCAGCAACGGGGTGGTCTGCCCGGTCTCGCCGTCGACGCCTACCAGGCCTTCGAGGACCTGGCGCGTGATGCGGTAGGACTCGGAATCGGAGGTCAAGGCCGGATCAAGGCCCAACGGCATGGAGGATGTTCCGAAGTTGAACGTGGCGGTGGGCTCAGCGGTGGTGGTGCTGCTTGGGGTAGGCGAGGGGCCCGTTAGTCCAGTACATGCTGAGAGCCCCAGCGCCACAACCACGGCTCCGAACTGTACGGTCAGGCGCCGCCTTTTGCTGCTTGCCACTGTTGTCCCCTCAAGCCGGTTGGAAGTGCTGTGGCCGGCTTCGGCCAGACCGCATTCCAGTGTAAATGAACGTCCTGAGCGCGCTCCCCAGCGCGTCTTCAGGAAGCTCCCCGGCTGCTGGAGGAGAGTGCCCCCGGATGTCTCGCCAGGGGGCACTCCTGCGGCCCGAGGCCGCTGTGCTTCTTCACTGCATCTGTGCGCAAGGGGGGACTTGAACCCCCACGCCCGAAGGCACAGGAACCTAAATCCTGCGTGTCTGCCAATTTCACCACTCGCGCCGGCGGCAGCCTGGCAGCACTGGGCCGCCATCTACCGGCCTCCAGTGTACCCGCTACGTATCCAGTTTCAGATCGCGCCGGAGCTTGGCAACATGCCCTGTGGCCCGTACGTTGTACTGCGCCAGCGACACTTTTCCGTCCTCGTCGACCACGACGGTGGAACGGATCAGCCCCATGTAGGTCTTGCCATAGTTCTTCTTCTCTCCCCAGGCAGCGTATGCATCGGCCACCGCGTGGTCAGCATCCGAGAGCAGTGGAAATGTCAGGGCCTCCGCTTCCGCGAACTTGGCCAGGTCCTTGACCGGGTCGGGGGAAATGCCAACCACCCCGTACCCAGCGGCCTGCAGTGAAGCCAGCGTGTCGCGGAAATCACAGGCCTCCTTGGTGCACCCGGGCGTGGAGGCCGCCGGGTAGAAATAGACGATGGTCTTTCGCCCACGGAAGTCCGATAATCCCACGCTATTGCCGGTTTGGTCCTGAAGGGTGAAGTCCGGTGCGGTGTCGCCCGGCATAAGTCGTTCAGCCACAATAATCTCCTTGCTAACGATCGCGATTCACCAGTTTAGTGGGGAGAAGGCACGTCCTGGCCTGTTGCGCGCATATACTGTCGGCATGCCAGATATGGAGAGATGGCCCACTACCCGATTGCTTTCAACGGCTGCGCGCCTGGTGGAAATCTCGTGGAACGAAAAATTGAAGTCCATCGGCCTTACCCACGCCGGCGTCATTGCCATGCAGGTGCTTGCCGCCAAGGGTGCCATAACCCAGGCCGCGCTTGCCGAGGTTGCAAGGGTTAAGGCCCAGACCATGGGAACTACCCTCGCGAGGCTCGAGCTCCACGGTCACGTCACGCGCCACCGCAGTGATTCCGACCGCAGGAGCCACGTGGTGACATTGACGGAGGCCGGCACGGCAGCCCTCGCGG
This sequence comes from Paenarthrobacter sp. UW852, assembly GCF_024608385.1. NCBI lineage: Bacteria > Bacillati > Actinomycetota > Actinomycetes > Micrococcales > Micrococcaceae > Paenarthrobacter > Paenarthrobacter sp. UW852. Next base: position 134,628 of record NZ_JAMSGY010000003.1, on the reverse strand, counting down.
AAGCCGTGAAGCTCGAACAGGATGTCCTGTCGCCTGTAGCAGTGGACACCGCCAGGTTGCGTGAAGAACTCAGGATTGTGGTCCGGGGGCTTGCCGGCATCCCGGCGCCGGAGCAGCAGGTCCATGACGACGACGCCGAGCCGTCCCAAGGCTGAGCCCGTACCGGCCCCCTTGTAACAACACGCCCCTCGCCGGGTTCAGCATGTGCGGGAAACAGAAAGGCTCCGGATCGTCATAACGATCCGGAGCCTTTCTTCGTGGTGCACCCCCCGGGACTCGAACCCGGAACCCATTGATTAAGAGTCAATTGCTCTGCCAGTTGAGCTAGAGGTGCAGCAATTACAAAGACCAATTCGAAGAATTCGCATTCCTCGTTGACCTCCGCAACGACAAATAACTCTACACTACTTTTTGAGTGCTAATGACCATCGGCCTGGTGACCCGTCCCGCTTCGGGGATTGCGATCCTTTTGCCAATACTTAAATAGAAAAGGCCTTGGAGATCAATGATCTCCAAGGCCTTTTCCAATGGTGCACCCCCCGGGACTCGAACCCGGAACCCATTGATTAAGAGTCAATTGCTCTGCCAGTTGAGCTAGAGGTGCATCTGTTGTCTTCGATCGAACTGGGCTTTGTTTTCCCCGGCGATCTCCGCAACGACAAGTAACTCTACACGATTTGCCCGTCGGTGTGAAATCGAGGCCCACGTGGAGGTTTGCCCCGGGGTCAAGGCCTCAAAATCAGTGCAAAATCGGGGTTCTTGTTGTTGCTGATGACCCACAAGGTCCCATCCGGAGCGCCGGCGACGTCCCTCAAGCGCCCGTATTCGCCTGTGAAATAGGCCACAGGCGCGCCCGTCGCTTCGCCTTCGAGGGGAATGGCCCATAACCGCTGCCCGCGGAGGGCGCCCGTGTAGGCGACGTCGTTGAGTATCTCCAACCCGCTGGGTGAGGCATCCGATGTTGACGGCCAGACCACCTTGGCGTCGATGAAGCCTTTCCGTCCTGGTGCTCCGGTTACTGTTGGCCACCCGTAGTTGCCGCCTGGGGTAATCAGGTTTAGCTCGTCGTCCACATCGGGCCCAAACTCGCTGGCCCAGAGCCGCCCTCCGCTGTCCCACGCCAGGCCCTGGACGTTTCTGTGTCCGTAGCTGTAGACGGGGTTGTCATCGCCGAAGGGGTTTCCGCGTGCCGGACGGCCATCCGGTGTCAGGCGAAGGATCTTTCCCCCGAGGGTGCTGGGATCCTGTGGCTGGTCACGCCGCTGGGAGTCACCGGTGCCCACGTACAGGAGCCCGTCCGGGCCGAACCGGATGCGGCCACCGTTGTGTGTGGACGCCTTGGGGATTCCGGAGAAAATCACCTCTGTTTCGCCCAGGGCCAAGCTGCCGTCCGCATCGCCCTTGAGTCGGACCCGCACAATCCGGTTGTCGCTGGTGGCGGTCAGGTAGGCGTACAGCCAGTGATCGGATGCGAACGTGGGGGACAGCGCGAGCCCCAGAAGTCCGCCCTCCCCGCCAGGGACCACGCCCGGTAATTGGCCAATGGTGGCTGCCTTGCCTTGACGGATGCTCTTGATCATGCCTGAATCGCGTTCGGAGACCAGCGCTGTGCCGCCCGGCAGGAAGATGACCGACCACGGCAGCTGCAATCCGACGTCGAGTTTTTGCTCCACCCGGAGGCCCTTGGGAGCTTCGTGCGACACCGGGCCGCCGCTGCCACCGGGAGTCGCAGCTGAACCGGGCGACGACGGGTTGCCGGTGCAGGCGGTCAGGACAAGGACCGTGGCGATGGCACACGCCAGTCCCGCCCGCCCGCCTGCTGGTGGACGGTCCTGTCCTGCCCGCTGCCGCCGGATCAAGGCAGGGCCCGCCCGCTAATGCCGGCTTCGCCGGGGAGGCCGGAAGCCTGCAGCTTCCGCATGCGCCGCGGATTCGAACCAGACATCCGCGGCAACGTCTTCGTAGCCAGCCGTATCTTCATCGTGATAGGTCATGGCAGAAGCACTCGCCTTCACGGGGTGGCCGTCGCCCGGCGAGCTCGAGGATCCCGTCCCGTAAGGATGCTCAACTGCCAGGTGCCCTGAAGGAACCGCTTCTTCCGCCGCTGCACTTTCGGCGCCCGGCAGGGTGGGGGAGTGGGAATCCGTGTACTCGTGGTGATGCACGGGCGCCCCGCTCTCATCCGTCCACGATGATTCCCACTCGGCCTTGTCGGCTTCTTTGTCGGCGTGGCTGCCGCCGGCCACGGAAGGATCGACTGCCGGGTCCGTATTCACCGCTGCGTCTGTATCAACTACGGCGTCCCTATCCACCTGAACGTCCGTATCCACCACCGGTTCGATGTCCACGCTGGGTTCGATGTCCACCTTGGGTTCGCTCACCGTGGGCTCATCCACAACAGGCGCGGCCACAACCGGCTCCTCCACCGTGAGGCCGGGAGTCTGGTCCTGCTGGATGTCCGACGAACCGGCGGAGGACGAATCCTCGACGACCACAGCTTCCTCGGCCACCTCAGGTTCCGCCATGACGTCAGGTTCCGCCACGACGTCAGGTTCCTCGGCCGTACGTTCCTCGCGGGTAGGCCCGCTGCCCTCGGCAGCTGTGGTGCCCAGGTTCGTTACGCCTGCCAAACCTGCCACGCCCGCGGCTGCTGCTGCGGTATCGGGGATGGCCCCCCGGTTTCCCGGCTCCATGGCCGCTGGGGCTGTTGTTGCCCCGGTCCGGGTGGGGGTTGAATCCGGCGCCTTGTTGCGGCTCATGAGCCACCAAATAATCGCGACGACCAAAACAATGACAATGACCCAAATTAACCAATCCATGGCGGATGCCCTTCTGCTCACAGGGGTGCAGCTCGTGGTATTTCCGACGTTACGTGTCCGCCTTTGGGCTGTCCAGCGTTTGACCTGCTGGTTTACCCAAATTTGTCAGTCTCCTTAGTGATTATGGCTTTTATGTTCACGGTCTCCGAATTCCCGCAGGTCGCCTAGTCTGGCTGCATGGACTTCAAAAGGCTGCAGATTTTGCGTGAATTGGCGGACCGGCAAAGTGTTGGCGCCACAGCGGACGCCATGAATGTCACGGCTTCGGCGGTCTCGCAGCAGTTGAAGACATTGCAGGCCGAAATCGGGGTTGTCCTGGTGGAGAAAGTCGGGCGCGGTGTGCAACTGACCGAAGCGGGGCAAGCCATGGCCGCCGCTGCCGCTGATATAGCCACGGCCATGGCCAGGGCGGAGTCCACCGTGGACAGTTACAGGAAGGGCTGGCAGGCACGGGTGTCCGTTGCCTTCTTTCCCAGTGCCGCCGAGATGCTGCTGCCTGGCGTGCTTCACCGTGTGGCAGCGGTGGAAGGGCTAGCCTTCGATGCCCACTTCGAGGACCCCGGGACGGCCCACTTCGCCCCCTTGGTAGCTGACTACGATATTGTGCTTGCCCACAGCGTGGATGGGCCGGACGTGTTCGCCCGGAGCGGGCTCACCGTAGTGCCGCTCCTGGAAGAGGCCCTGGACGTGGCCATGCCTGCCGGGCATCCCTTGGCTGCCCGCAACGAGCTGCGCCCGGACGATGTCATCGATTTTCCCTGGATAGGCGTGCCCGAAGGGTTTCCCTTCGATACGGTCCTTCGCCAGATCGAGCTGCATGCCGGGCGACCTGCCCAAAGAGGGCAACGCTATCCCGACCTCCGGGTCTTGGAGGCGTTGGTGGGCGCAGGCCACGGAATCTGCCTGCTGCCGCGGTACACGGCCAGGGCGAGCGCCCGCAGGGGCCTGGTGCTCCGCCCGCTCGCGGATGTTAAGGCGAGCAGGAGCATTGTGGCGTTGGCGCGCCAGGAAGTTGCTGCCCGCACCACCATCAGGGGCGTCCTCGACATGCTCGAAAGTGAAGCGGCCGCTCTTGCCGGGGAACTCGACGGGTCCGCTCCCGTCGCCCGGGGAGCGGGCGGGGCCTGACGGCGGACGTCCGCAACAATTGGATGGTGGCGCTTAACCCGGGAGCGAACGGCGTGCTGCGGCACCGGGTGCACATAGACTTTGCTCCATGAGTGACACCACCCACAATGCGACAGACAGCACTCCGGACATCAAGCCCCGTAGCCGGGTCGTCACCGACGGCATCCACGCGGCGCCCGCCCGCGGCATGTTCCGCGCGGTCGGCATGGGCGACGACGACTTCGCCAAACCGCAAATTGGTGTCGCCAGTTCCTGGAACGAGATCACGCCCTGCAACCTCTCGCTGAACCGCCTGGCGCAGGGAGCCAAGGAAGGCGTCCACGCAGGTGGCGGATTCCCCATGCAGTTCGGCACCATCTCCGTTTCCGACGGCATTTCGATGGGGCATGAAGGCATGCACTTCTCCCTCGTTTCCCGCGAAGTCATTGCCGACTCCGTGGAGACCGTTATGCAGGCCGAGCGCATTGACGGCTCCGTGCTGCTGGCCGGCTGCGACAAATCCCTTCCGGGAATGCTCATGGCTGCCGCCCGCCTGGACCTCGCGTCGGTCTTCCTTTACGCCGGGTCCATCATGCCGGGCTGGGTGAAGCTGGAAGACGGCTCCGAAAAGGAAGTCACCCTCATTGATGCTTTCGAAGCGGTGGGTGCCTGCGCGGCCGGCAAGATGAGCATGGAAGACCTCACCCGCATCGAAAAGGCCATCTGTCCCGGCGAGGGTGCGTGTGGCGGCATGTACACAGCCAACACCATGGCTTGCATCGGCGAAGCCCTCGGCATGTCACTCCCGGGTTCCGCGGCGCCGCCCTCGGCAGACCGCCGTCGTGACGACTTTGCCCGGAAATCCGGCGAGGCTGTCGTCAACCTGTTGCGCCTGGGCATTACCGCCCGCGACATCATGACCAAGAAGGCCTTCGAAAATGCGATTGCGGTGACCATGGCCTTTGGCGGTTCCACCAACGCGGTGTTGCACCTGCTGGCCATTGCCCGCGAGGCCGAGGTCGAGCTGACACTGGACGATTTCAACCGCATCGGCGACAAAATCCCGCACCTGGGCGACCTCAAGCCATTCGGCCGCTACGTGATGACCGATGTGGACAAGATCGGTGGCGTGCCGGTCATCATGAAGGCACTGCTCGACGCCGGGCTGCTGCACGGTGACTGCCTCACGGTCACGGGCAAGACGCTGGCCGAAAACCTCGCCTCGATCAACCCCCCGGACCTCGACGGCAAGATCCTCCGCGCCCTGGACAACCCGATCCACAAGACCGGTGGCATCACCATCCTCCACGGTTCGATGGCCCCGGAAGGTGCCGTCGTGAAAAGCGCAGGCTTCGACGCGGATGTCTTTGAAGGCACGGCCCGCGTTTTCGAGCGCGAACAGGGTGCCTTGAATGCCTTGGACAACGGCGAAATCAACAAGGGCGACGTTGTGGTCATCCGTTACGAGGGTCCCAAGGGTGGTCCGGGCATGCGCGAGATGCTGGCCATTACGGGAGCAATCAAGGGCGCCGGCCTGGGCAAGGATGTCCTGCTGCTCACCGATGGCCGCTTCTCGGGCGGTACCACCGGCCTGTGCATCGGCCATGTCGCACCGGAAGCGGTCGACGGCGGTCCCATCGCCTTTGTCAGGGACGGGGACAGGATCCGGGTCGATATCGCGGCCCGTTCCTTCGACCTTTTGGTCGACGAAGCCGAGCTCGAAGCCCGCAAGGTCGGCTGGGAGCCCATGCCGGCCAAGTTCACCAAGGGTGTCCTCGCCAAGTACGCCAAGCTGGTCCACAGTGCCTCCACTGGAGCTTACTGCGGCTGAATCCTGCCGGGGGCTCCGATTGTTTTGAGACAGTCGGAGTCCGGCAGGCGGACATCGCTGTCCAAATAGTGAGATACGATAGTCGTCAATTGACACGTATCTCCCTAAGAGGGAACACTGAACGCATGATCACATTCGTTACCGTCGGCGTCGTCGTCCTTACCAAGCGCGTGGCTTAGCCCGACTGGTAACGAACCGTCACGCGCAAACCCCTCGAAGAGCCGGAAGGCTGAGGGGTTTTTTTATTCCCAAGTCCCACCAATGAAGATCCACTAAGGAAGAGTCCGATGAGCAAAGGATCGCCGATCAGCCCCTCGCTGATGGCTGCAAAGTCCGCTGGAGCCCACAAAGCTCCGGAAAAGGTCGACCGCACGGCTGAGGCCGTCGTCGTCGACGCTGCTGCACCTCTCTCTCCTGTACTTGGGCCGAACAACGTTGTACCCCCAACGGTGATGACCGGCTCGCAAGCAATTGTCCGTTCGCTCGAAGAACTCGGCGTGGATGATATTTTCGGTTTGCCCGGTGGCGCGATCCTGCCCACCTATGACCCCTTGATGGCCTCCAGCATGAACCACATCCTGGTCCGTCACGAACAGGGAGCCGGCCACGCCGCGCAAGGCTACGCCATGGTTACCGGACGGGTTGGCGTTTGCATCGCCACCTCAGGCCCGGGCGCCACCAACCTCGTTACCGCCATCATGGATGCCCACATGGACTCCGTGCCGATGGTGGCCATCACCGGCCAGGTCTCCAGTGGAGTCATCGGCACGGATGCCTTCCAGGAAGCGGACATCGTGGGAATCACGATGCCCATCACCAAACACTCGTTCCTGGTCACCGACCCCAACGACATTCCCCATGTCATGGCCGAGGCATTCCACCTCGCTTCCACGGGCCGTCCCGGCCCTGTGCTGGTGGACATCGCCAAGGACGCCCAAGTTGGCCAGATGACGTTCTCCTGGCCGCCGAAGGTGGACCTGCCGGGCTACCGTCCGGTGGTCCGCGGACACAACAAGCAGGTTCGCGAAGCTGCCAAGCTGATCGCCGCAGCACGCAAGCCTGTCCTCTATGTCGGTGGTGGAGTCGTCAAGGGCCACGCCTCGGCGGAGCTCATGGAGCTCGCCCTGGCAACTGGCGCTCCTGTCGTCACCACCCTCATGGCACGCGGTGCATTCCCGGACTCGCACCCGCAGCACGTGGGCATGCCCGGCATGCACGGATCCGTGTCCGCTGTTACCGCGCTCCAGCAGGCCGATCTGCTGATCACGCTCGGTGCCAGGTTTGATGACCGGGTGACCGGCGTGCTGAAGACGTTCGCGCCGTTCGCAAAGGTCATCCACGCCGACATCGACCCTGCGGAAATCTCCAAGAACCGCACCGCCGACGTGCCGATTGTGGGATCGGTCAAGGAAATCATTCCGGAACTGACCGAGGCCGTGAAGACGCAGTTCGAGCTGAGCGGAACCCCCGACCTGGATTCCTGGTGGGCTTTCCTGGGCAACCTCCGGGACACTTACCCGCTGGGCTGGACCGAGCCCGAGGACGGCCTGACTGCACCCCAGCGCGTGATCAAGCGCATTGGCGAGCTGACCGGTCCGGACGGCATCTACGTCGCAGGCGTCGGCCAGCACCAGATGTGGGCTGCACAGTTCATCAAGTATGAGCGCCCCCACGCGTGGCTGAACTCCGGCGGTGCAGGAACCATGGGATACTCGGTTCCGGCTGCCATGGGCGCAAAGGTTGGTGAGCCGGACCGCGTGGTCTGGGCCATCGACGGCGACGGCTGCTTCCAGATGACCAATCAGGAGCTGGCCACCTGCGCCATCAACAACATCCCGATCAAGGTCGCCATTATCAACAACTCCTCGCTGGGCATGGTCCGCCAATGGCAGACACTGTTCTACGAAGGCCGCTACTCAAACACGGACCTGAACACAGGCCACGACACCATCCGGATTCCGGATTTCGTCAAGCTGGCTGACGCTTACGGCTGCGCTGCCCTGCGCTGCGAGCGTGACGAGGACATCGACGCCACCATCCAGAAGGCCCTCGAAATCAATGACCGCCCAGTGGTGATCGATTTCGTCGTCAGCCCCAACTCGATGGTCTGGCCCATGGTGCCCTCGGGGGTCAGCAATGACCAGATCCAGGTTGCCCGCAACATGACCCCCGAATGGGAAGAGGAGGACTAGGCATGACCCGCCACACACTGTCGGTTCTGGTAGAAGACAAGCCCGGCGTGCTGACCCGCGTGGCCAGCCTGTTCGCCCGGCGCGCATTCAACATCAACTCCCTTGCTGTGGGACCCACCGAGGTTCCCGGCATGTCCCGCATGACTGTCGTCGTCGACGCCGACGGCGACCTGATCGAGCAGGTCACCAAGCAGCTCAACAAGTTGGTCAACGTGATCAAGATTGTGGAGCTCACTTCTGAATCTTCCGTACAACGCGACCACATCCTGGTTAAGGTACGTGCGGATGCCGCGACACGTCTGCAGGTTACCCAGGCTGCAGACCTGTTCCGTGCCGCCGTCGTCGACGTGTCCACAGACTCGTTGGTGATTGAGGCAACCGGTACCCCCGAGAAGCTCGCAGCGCTGCTTTCAGTGCTGGAGCCGTTCGGCATCCGTGAAATAGTGCAGTCCGGCACCTTGGCCGTTGGACGGGGATCCCGCTCCATGAGTGACAGGGCGCTCCGCTCCGCGTGAGCACGCGCCCAGTACCGCAGCACCACCATCAATATCTAAGAAACCACTCAAGAGGAGTTACGCAAGTGACTGAAATGTTCTACGACGACGACGCAGACCTGTCGATCATCCAGGGCCGCAAGGTAGCCATCGTCGGCTACGGTTCCCAGGGCCACGCCCACGCCCTCAACCTGCGCGATTCCGGCGTCGAGGTAGTCATCGCACTCAAGGACGGCTCAAAGTCGGCCGCCAAGGCAGAAGACGCAGGCTTCACGGTCAAGAACGTTGCCGACGCCGCCGAATGGGCAGACGTCATCATGATCCTGGCTCCGGACCAGCACCAGCGCTCGATCTTCAACGACTCCATCAAGGACAAGCTGACCGAAGGCAAGGCGCTTGCCTTCGCACACGGTTTCAACATCCGCTTCGGCTACATTGAGGCTCCTGCCGGCGTCGACGTCATCCTGATCGCCCCGAAGGCTCCGGGCCACACTGTTCGCCGCGAATTCGAAGCCGGCCGCGGTATTCCGGACATCATCGCTGTTGAGCAGGACGCTTCCGGTGCCGCTTGGGACCTGGCCAAGTCCTACGCCAAGGCCATCGGCGGCACCCGCGCCGGCGTCATCAAGACCACCTTCACCGAAGAAACCGAAACCGATCTGTTCGGTGAGCAGTCCGTTCTTTGCGGTGGTGTTTCCCAGCTCGTCCAGTACGGCTTCGAAACCCTGACCGAAGCCGGCTACCAGCCGCAGATCGCCTACTTCGAGGTACTTCACGAGCTCAAGCTCATCGTGGACCTCATGTGGGAAGGTGGCATCGCCAAGCAGCGCTGGAGCGTTTCCGATACCGCTGAGTACGGCGACTACGTCTCCGGCCCCCGCGTCATCACCCCCGAGGTGAAGGAAAACATGAAGGCTGTCCTCGCGGACATCCAGAGCGGTGCTTTCGCCAAGCGCTTTATCGACGACCAGGACAACGGCGGCGTCGAGTTCAAGGAGTTGCGTGCCAAGGCAGAGCAGCACCCGATCGAGGAAGTTGGACGTGAACTGCGTTCGCTCTTCTCCTGGCAGCAGCAGGACGCCGACTACGTCGAGGGTTCCGCAGCCCGCTGATTTCCGGTTGATTGGACCCTACGGCCCAAGAACTGCAGCAGACGCCCGTCCGGCCTACACAACCGGGCGGGCGTCGTTGTTTCCCCACACTTTTCCCTTCCGGTTACTCAGCAACCTTGGCTGTGAACTTCTTCACAGCAACGGTCCGGCCGGTCGTAACATCCCTCCCCGGCACCGGAAACAGAGCCCGGATTCGATATTCTGGGCTGGTCCCGGTGCCGTGCCCGGGCCACGCATCCGCTCCTTGTCCAGTTCTGTCCCAAAGTTGTCCAAAGTAAGGTGCCACCCCGTGTCAGCCAGCAAACCCGTCGTCCTCCTCGCCGAGGAACTTTCGCCCGCCACCGTCGAGGCATTGGGCCCGGACTTTGAAATCCGCCAGACCGACGGCGCCGACCGTTCCCAGCTGCTGTCCGCAATCGCCGACGTCGACGCCATCCTGGTTCGCTCGGCCACCCAGGTGGATGCCGAAGCGATCGCCGCTGCCAAGAACCTCAAGATCATCGCCCGTGCCGGCGTTGGACTGGATAACGTGGACATCAAGTCCGCAACACAGGCCGGCGTCATGGTGGTTAATGCCCCGACGTCGAACATCGTCTCGGCCGCTGAGCTTACTGTGGGCCACATCCTCAGCCTGGCCCGCCACATTCCGCAGGCCAGTGCGGCGTTGAAGAACGGCGAGTGGAAGCGTTCCAAGTACACCGGGATCGAACTCTTCGAAAAGAAGATCGGCATCATTGGCCTCGGACGTATTGGTGCCTTGGTCGCGGCACGTCTTCAGGGCTTCGAGACCGAGATCCTCGCGTACGACCCCTACATCACCTCGGCGCGCGCAGCCCAGCTCGGCGTCAAGCTGGTCACCCTGGATGAACTTTTGGAAAACTCCGACTTCATCACCATCCACATGCCCAAGACGCCCGAAACGGTGGGGATGCTGGGAGCGGATGCGTTCGCGAAGATGAAGGAATCGGCGTACGTCATCAACGTTGCCCGCGGTGGACTGGTGGATGAGGAAGCCCTCTACACCGCACTGAAGGAAGGCCAGATCGCTGGTGCCGGCGTGGACGTCTTCGTCAAGGAGCCGAGCACCGACCTGCCGTTCTTCGAGCTCGACAACGTAGTGGTTACTCCGCACCTTGGAGCATCAACGGATGAGGCACAGGAAAAAGCAGGCGTTTCCGTGGCCAAGTCGGTGCGCCTTGCCTTGGCCGGCGAGCTCGTGCCGGACGCCGTCAACGTCGCCGGGGGAGTCATTGCACCGGACGTCCGTCCAGGCATCCCGCTGATCGAAAAGCTGGGGCGCATTTTCACCGCCCTGACCCATGCTTCCCTCACTCAGATCGATGTTGAGGTGGCAGGCGAGATCGCTGCGCTTGACGTCAAGGTCCTTGAACTCGCTGCCCTGAAGGGCGTTTTTGCTGATGTGGTCACCGAGCAGGTTTCCTACGTCAACGCCCCTGTCATCGCCGAGCAGCGCGGCATCAACACCCGCCTTATCACCACACCGGACGCTGAGGACTACCGCAATGTCCTGACGATCCGCGGAGCTCTCAGCGATGGTTCGCAGATCTCTGTTGCCGGAACTCTGACGGGCCCCAAGCAGGTGGAGAAGCTCGTGGGCGTCAACGGATACGACGTTGAAATTCCCATTAGCGAACACCTGGTGGTCGTGGCATACGCAGACCGCCCGGGCGTTATCGGCACCATTGGCCACATCCTGGGCATGAACAACATCAACATCGGCGGCATGCAGGTTGCACGCCAGACCGAGGGCGGGCAGGTCCTTGCCCTCCTGACCATCGACAGCTCCGTTCCGCAGCAGGTCCTGGAAGCCATCAAGGCCGGGATCGGTGCAGACATGGTCCGGGAAGTGGACCTGGAGGACTAGGACTGATCTGTATCAGCTGATGTTCGCGTGCCTGCGACACACCCTAAGGCACGCAGGAGTGGCCGGTCTGCTTACAATGGCTGGGTCCGGGATTCGGACCCGGCAGCAGGCCGGCCACAAACTTTTTGCACATACAGCCCGGTATTTCCCGCGTTTTTCGCAAAATGCCGGATCATGTGTGCGCGCCCGCAATCAAGGTCTCAGGGAGCCCAATGAACGCCGTCCAAAGGTTCATCAGAAGCCGTGTGCTGCTGCTGACCGCGGCCATTTTGATCGTCGCAATGTGTTTGTCCGTCCTAGTTCAGAGCCAGTCACAGGCAGCCCTGAACCGTACAGTGGACGAGAACTCGCGGGGACTCTACGACATCCTGGTCCAGGCAAAGCCGGATCAGTCCCGGAACGGGGACGGCGGTGCATTGATCCAGCCGGAGATTGCCAATGGTCAGGGCGGCATCAGCTTTGATCAACTGGACAAAATCCGCGGCATGGGCCAGACGGCCGTAGCGGCTCCCATCAGCCTGGTCTCGCGCGTGTCCCAGAACCTGGAAGCCCCCCGGCTGAATGCGATGGACTACCTGGGATATAACGCCGGCCTTGCCGGCGCTATCACTGCGGGCGACCCCTCCGCCATGGATTCAAGCAAGTGGCCTGCGGCCGAGTCCGTGTTGTCCGATTCACCGAAGAAGTACCGCCTGACAGCATCGGCAACCAGCTCTGACGGAGTCAACCAGCAGACTCTTTTCAAGACCAGCGCCGAGGGCACCCTGGGTAAGGGCCGCTTGGTGCAGGAGCAGGCTGCCGGCGGCAGCAACGTCCGGATCGCCGGTCCTGAGGGGGAGACCGGCGTCAAGTTCCCGGCTCCGGCTCTCGGGTCCGAGCACAACCTGTTCAACCTTTCTGTCGCGCTTCCCCTGGCACCTGAGGTGACTGAGTCTGTCGTCGCCGTCGATCCTGCTGCCGAAAGGGCCCTGCTGGGCTCAGCGGGCGACTTCCTGGCGCCGCTTGAAAAGGCGCCCCCGGCGGACGCCCGCGACGCGGGAGCCATCGGACGCCACTTTGAGAGCCTCTTCACCACAGGCCTGAGCATGCAACAGCTCGAGGAGGGCCCTGATTTCCTGGGCGTCAAGCTCAAGTACTGGGCACCGCTCATGACGCAGTACCAGCAAGCCAAGCGTGATGGCCTGCTGACGAACGACTCCAAGGCGATCCCGCTGATCGTGCGCACGGGTACTTCCTTGGACCTGCAGTACTCGGTCAAGATCGAGGAAATTGACGCAAGCGGCAAGGTCGTCAAGGACGTCGGCACGGTCACCCGTTCTTTGGACAAGGACTACCTCCCGTTCGTTTCCAAGTCCCCGTTTGCCCTGGAGTGGCCCGGTTCCACCGACCACAGCCAACTGCTTGGCAGCACGGCGTCGTTCAGCCAGGGTTTGTACAACCCGGCCACCTGGAGCACCGCTTTCGCAGCTGCGCCGAAGTACAAGGACGGCGAGGACGCCGCCAACGGCGCTTCGGACAAGAGCGCCACGCCGGGGGACTGGGTCACTGTGAACCGCTTGCCTGAGAAGTCCTCCTTCGGAGCGCCTGTGGACCAGACCCAGCGCAAACCGGTCGACGAACGGTCGTACCGGGAAGACCTCGAAACGGGCAAGAAGCCCGCTGCCCCCTTGCCCATGGTTTATGGCACCTTTGATCCGGCCGCCGTCCAAGCCGCAGCCGGTGACGTCAACAAGCTGCCTTTGGGTGGCTACGACCCCGCCCCGATGACACTGAGCAAGGACGCCAACGGCAAGGACGTCCAAAGCACGGCCCTGAAGCCTTCCTTGAGCGCTACAGGCCTGGTCAGCCAGTCTGCCGGCGCCATCACTGACTACTATGGCCTGGCCACGGCCCGTGGTTACGATTCCAACGCCAACGTGATCGACGCCGTCCGCGTCCGTGCCAACGCCGCGGGAAACTGGAAGACAGCCCAGCCCGAGGTTGAGAAGCTCGCCACCCAGATCCGCGAACTCGGCCTCGAAGCCACCGTGGTGGCTGGATCCGCCCGCGAAGACGCCAACATCTTTGTTCCCGGCTACAGCAAGGACGACGCCGGCAAGGAGTCGCCCCTGGGCACCGTCCAGCAGTCATGGGTACGCCAGGATGCTGCCGACGCAGTCTCCGGGTCCCTCACAGGAACCAACATCACCCTCCTGTTCCTGACCCTGTTGGGCGCCACGCTCCTGACCGGTGCCTCAACGGTGAGCTACATACGCCAGCGGAGAAGCGAGGCCGGCATCCTGCGGGCCATGGGTTGGACCCAGAAGCGGATCCGGTCCTGGGTCCTTGAAGAGTTCGCCGTGGGTGCTGCTGCGCTGACGGTTGCCGGAGTGGTCCTCAGTCTCCTCAGCTGGAACATTGCCACCGTGATCGTCTCGGCGACCATGCTGGTCATTTACATCGGAGCGGCTATGTTGGCCGCCCAGCAGTTGCGCCACCGCGTCGTGGTTGACCAGGAACCGCAGCATGATGAGCGCCTGGTTACCGTGGATTCCCCGTTGACGTTCGCCAACAGGCAGCTCACCACCAACAGGTTCAACTCCATCTCGCTGGCTGTGGCCGTTGGGGTCTTCGGTGCCGCGGTAGGTGCCTTGATCGCCCTGCTGATCGACATTCCCCGTGCGGCAGGTGCCAGCGCGCTGAGTGGTCTTGCGGCTGCCAGCATTGCGGCTCCCAGCGTGATCCTCGCCGTCTTTGGCGTGGTGGTTGGGCTTCTCCTGACACTTGTCACCGGCCGCTTTGAGCTCCATGCCAAGCGGGAGTACCTGGGCACACTGCGTGCCATGGGCTGGAACCCGGACATGCTGGGACAGGTCCGCTTCTTCGAAAATGCACTGGTGGGCACCGTGGCTCTTCCTTTGGGCGTCCTTGGCGCACTGGGATTGGGTCTGCTCCTTGCCCCCTACGCGGCCCTTTGGGCCGGCCTGGCCGGGTTGCTGGCCGTTATTTGCTGGATTCCGATCGCAACGAAAGTAGTCAAATGACCGAGACTCCCAACCCCGAGCTGGCGGCCACCCCGGAATCCCCCGAAGAGTCGCTGCAGACCCGCGCCAACACGATCGTGCGGGCAGCGGACCACGCCACGCCCCTGGAACTGAGCCGCGTCACCATCCACTACGGTGGCGACAAAGGCGGAGCCGAAGAAGTCGACGTCGTCGACGACTTCAACCTGACGCTGCACGCCGGTGAGATGCACTGCATCGCCGGCCGAAGCGGTTCGGGCAAGACCAGTATCCTGACGGTCAGCGCCGGACTGACGCTGCCGACGTCGGGCAAGGTCTTCTGGGAAGGCGTCCCCCTGGACACGATGGGCGACGACGAAATTGCCGACCGTCGTCGTGCCCTCATCGGTTACGTGGACCAGGGTGGTGCCCTGATCGATGGCATGAGCGCATTGGAGAACGTCCTGCTTCCTGCCGTTCCCGACGGCGAGGTGGAACAGCGCACGGAAATGGCCAAGGACCTTTTGGACCTGGTGGGGCTTGGCCGCCGAATGCGGCACCGTCCCGCCCAGCTCTCGGGTGGCGAACGCCAGCGCGTGGCCATTGCACGCGCACTGATCCTGGGCACCCGGGTCCTGGTAGTGGACGAGCCCACAGCCAGCCTCGACCGTGCCGCGGCCAACCGCATTATCGGAATCCTGAAGGACACCACCAGCGACGGTATCGCTGTCATGGTGGCTTCCCACGACCACGAGTTGGTACGCCTCAGCGATACGCTGACCGAACTTAACTAAGCTCTTTCATCCGAAATAAAGGTAACTTTTTAGAGTGACGTCTCCAGAGAAATCCCCGTTCTACATCACCACCGCAATCAGCTACCCCAACGGCGTGCCGCACATCGGCCACGCCTATGAGGTCATTGCGACCGATGCCATGGCGCGCTTCAAGCGGCTTGATGGCCATGAAGTCTTCTTCATGACCGGAACGGACGAGCACGGGCTCAAAATGCAGCAGTCCGCGGAGAAGGAGGGCATCACTGCCAAGCAGCTCGCGGACCGGAACTCGGCGGCGTTCAAGCAGATGAGCCAGGACCTGGGCATCTCCCATGACCGCTTCATCCGCACCACGGACCAGGACCACTACGCCGCGTCGCAGGCCATCTGGAAGAAGATGGAAGCCAACGGCGACATCTACCTGTCCAAGTACGAGGGCTGGTATTCGGTCCGCGACGAGGCGTACTACGTCGAGGACGACACCGTGGTCAAGGAGGACGGCCTCCGTTACTCCAAGGAGACGGACACGCTGGTGACCTGGACGGCTGAGGAAAGCTACTTCTTCCGGCTCTCCAACTACCAGGACAAGCTCCTGGAGCTCTACGGCGAGCAGCCGGAGTTCGGTGCTCCACAGTCCCGTTTCAACGAGGTCATAAGCTTTGTCAAGCGTGGCCTCGAAGACCTGTCCATCAGCCGCACCACCTTCGACTGGGGTGTTCCGGTCCCGGGCGACGAGAAGCACGTCATGTATGTCTGGGTGGACGCCCTGACCAACTACCTCACGGGTGTGGGGTACCCTGACGTCGAGTCCGAACAGTTCAGGAAGTTCTGGCCGGCCGATGTCCACGTGATCGGCAAGGACATTTCGCGGTTCCACGCCATTTACTGGCCTGCTTTCCTGATGAGCGCAGGGCTTGAATTGCCCAAGCGCGTCATGATCCACGGCTTCCTGACCAACAACGGTGTCAAGATGTCCAAGTCCTTGGGCAACGTGGTGGCACCTCAGGACTTCGTGGCGCAGTACGGCCTGGACCAGTGCCGCTACTTCTTCCTTCGCGAAGTTCCGTTCGGCGCTGACGGCAATTACAACCACGAAGCGATCGTGGGCCGGATGAACTCCGACCTCGCCAACAACTTCGGAAACCTGGCCCAGCGTTCGTTGTCCATGGTGGCAAAGAACTGCGAAGGCAAGGTACCCACGCCCGGTGCGTTCACCCACGAGGACAACGCCCTGCTGGCCCGGGCCGGTGGACTGTTGGACATCGCGCGTTCTGCGTTCGAAAAGCAGGAATTCAGCCGCGCCCTTGAAGCTATTTGGGCTGTGCTCGGTGATACCAACGCCTACTTCGCAGAACAGGCCCCCTGGGTGCTGCGCAAGACGGACGTGGAACGGATGAACACGGTCCTTTACGTCACGTTGGAAGTGGTCCGGATCGTGGCGATCCTCGTCCAGCCGGTCATGCCGTCGTCGTCGGCCAAGCTCCTTGAGGTCCTCGGGCAGCCGGAAGGTGACGCACGCCAGTTCGCTGCGATCGCCACGCCGATTGTCGCTGGCACTGAACTGCCGGCACCTGCCCCTGTCTTCCCGCGCTTCGAGGAACCCGCCGAAGCCTAGCGCTCTTCCACGAACCATCCCCATCAGCGGAACGCTCCCGCATTTCCACCCGGCAGGACCGAAGGAAATGCGGGAGCGTTCGGTTTTGAGCGCCATTTGGTGATGGAGCGTCAGGCTGTGGCGAGTCCTTCCACCGGGGATAAGCGTGCGGCTCGCCGGGCCGGAATCACTGATGCGAGCAGCCCGGCCACCACGGCCGCACCGAAGACTGCCAGCAGTTGCAGCCACGGCACAGCGGGAACCACCGTAGCCATGCCGCCCAGGGTTGCCTGCGCGCCGAGCCAGCCATAGACGATGCCCATGCCTGCGCCCAGGAGGGCTGACACTCCCGCCACCAGCACAGCTTCGATAGCCAGCATCCCGCGGAGTTGGCCTTTGGTCAGCCCCAAGGCACGGAGCAGCGAGTTTTCGCGCGTCCGTTCAAGAACCGAGAGCGACAGGGTATTAGCCACGCCGATCAAGGCAATGACCACGGCCACGCCCAGCAGCCCTGTGACCACGAGCAGCAGGACATCGATGATGCTGTTGAACGTCACACGTTCGATCGCTGCGCCGCTGACAGTGCGTTCCTGGACGCCGAGGGCCGACGCGATCTCCTTCTGGATTGCCTGCACCCGGTCCGCCGGGACGGAGTCGTCCAACTTCACCCACACCATGCCAGGGGTCTCCGGGAGCGCCGCGGAGGTAATGCTGGTTGCATCGACGAAGGCAGGGACGTTCCGGGTGCGCAGGACCTTGGCATCGAGCGAAATATCGCCGGCTGTCGTGCCGATACTCGCGCGCCCGGCGGCGGAGTCTTCGGGCAGGTACACCACGCCAGGGGCCGGCTTCAGGTTGCCATCCCGCACCACCGATCCTGCGTCAGCTCCCGGGAGGGCGTACACGGTCTGTCCGCCATCGGGGGTGGACGCGTCCTTCAAGGTTCCCACGGCCTGCAGCAGGACCGCCGCGCTGACGCCGTCGAGGGTTTTGATCCGGGCCACCGCCTGGGAAGGGTCTGCTGTGCCGTCCACGGACGTTGGGGCGGAAAGGTCAACAGGGTAGTTCTCTGCCAGGGTGTCGTTGAACGCCTGCCGGGACGTCGCGGCGCCCGTCATCATGAGGGACACCAAGGTCACTCCAATCAGCAGGGCCGCGGCCGTCGCGGAAGTACGCGCCGGGTTGCGGGTGGCATTGACGGCGGCAAGCTTGCCGGGCACGCCTGCCGGTGCCGCGAGCCGGCCTGCCAAGGCCACCACAGAGGGGATGAAAAGGGAGGAGCAGAGCAGGATGCCCACGAACGACGCGGCGCCACCCAGCAACGCAACCGGCAGCTCCACGTTCAGGCTGCCGTAGGCCAGCAGGCCGGCACCGCCCAGAAAAGCCAGCAGTCCGATGAGGAGCCGGAGCTTGCCACGCCGGTTCCGGACGGACGCGTCATCGGCGGGACGCAAGGCGGCAAGAGGCGCGACGGCGGTTGCCGCCTTGGCCGGAACCAGCGCCGCAACCACGGTCAACAAGGTGCCTGCCACCATGCCGGCAACAATGGCCGACGGCGGGACTGCCAGGGTCGCGAAAGCCTGCTCCGGTTGTGACTTGGCCCAGGCGATCAGCGCCGTCATCAGGCCAGTGGCGGCAAGGACACCCAGCACGGAGGACACGAACCCGACCACGAAGGCCTCAAGCATGACCGAGCCGCGGATCTGGGAACGCCCGGCGCCCAGACAACGCAGCAGGGCCAATTCCCGGGTCCGTTGGGCCACCAGCACAGAGAACGTATTGGCTACCACCAAGGTTGAAACGAGGATGGCCACCCCGGCGAAGGCGAGCAGGACCACCGTCAACTGGTCCTGCCCGGCGCTGAGCATCGCGACCGTTGAGGTGACCTTCTCCTGGGCCGTTTCAACGACGGGCGACACCACCCCGGCAGCGTCCATCCGGCGGGAAATGTAGTCCTTCGCCGCGGACACGTCCTCGCCCGGTTTCAGTGCGAACTGCAAGCCCGTATAGCCGGCTCCGGCGTCTTGCACCGCGTTGAGTACCGACTCGGAGGCTATTAGTTGGGCTGCCGAAGAAGAGAAGGGGTCGTTCGTGGCCTGCGTCAGCCCAGTAATGGTCACCTTGGCGTTCTTGACCGGACCGGCCCCGTGCAATTCCAGGGTGCTGCCGACGGTAAGACCCAGGTGCTCTGCGGTCTTGACATCCACGGCCGCTTCCAAAGGCTGCGAGGGCATGGACCCCGATGAGAGGACGGCGCCCTCCAAGGCAACAGGGGCAGCATTCCGGAGCCGGCCGAATTGCTCACCCCCGCCGGCCTGGAAGGTCACATACGTCGACCGCTCCGCGTAGCTCTCAGCCACAGCGGGCGAAGAAGCAGCAGCGTCCACGGCGGCCTGGGTGAAAGGTTCGCCGTTCTTGGACGTCGCCACAAGGTCCGCTTTACGGTAGGCCTCGCCGATACTCGCACCCAAGGACGCGTTGGTGCTTGCGCCCACCATGAGGGTGGCAGCGAGGAACATCACCGACAACATCACGGCAAGGCCGATCGCCACAAAGCGCCGGTAATGCGTAGTCAGTTGGGACAGTGCAACGCGCAACATGCCTTACGCCCCCAGCTTGCCAAGGGCCGCCAGGACAGAATCTGCCGTGGGATCGTGGATTTCCCCCACCAGGCCGCCGTCGCTCATCAGCACCACACGGTCCGCGTAGCTTGCAGCCACGGGATCGTGGGTCACCATGATGATGGTCTGGCCCATTTCCTGGCTGCTCCGGCGAAGCAGAGCTAGAACCTCGCCGCCGGCCTTCGAGTCCAGGTTGCCAGTAGGTTCGTCACCGAACACGACGTCGGGCCGGGTCAACAGTGCTCGGGCTACTGCCACGCGTTGCTGCTGGCCCCCGGAGAGCTCATGTGGACGGTGCTTCAGGCGATCCTTCAGACCAAGCGTGCTGACAACGGTATCGAGCCATCCGGCGTCGGCCGTTGTACCCGCCAACGCAAGCGGAAGCGTGATGTTCTGCTCGGCTGTCAAAGTAGGCACCAGGTTGAAAGCCTGGAAGACGAAGCCGATCCGTTCACGCCTCAGTGCCGTGAGCTGGCGGTCGTTGAGGCCGGTCAGCTCCGTGCCACCCAGGACAATGCGCCCGGAATCCGCCGAGTCCAGGCCCGCCAGGCAATGCATGAGGGTGGACTTGCCGGATCCGGAGGGTCCCATGATGGCCGTGAACTTCCCGGCGTCGAAACTTACCGACACCTTGTTCAGGGCCGTAACGCTTGTATCGGCGCGTCCGTAGCTTTTGGTCAGCTCAAATGCTTCGACGGCGGGACGGGCTTGGGCGGCGTCCGATCCCTGCGGCGGGTTCGTTCCTGAAGGGTGGGGGAGAGGCGTGAATGTTGTCATGGTTCCACGCTAGGTTTCGGTGCACCCTTGCCGGATCGGGCCGGGGACCGATTCCCGCGGACGCCAACTCATACCGTGGTCTGAGCCCGGGAGGAACCCGGGATGAGGCTACGCCCCAGGTGCAACCACGCCGGTCTCATATGCGATGACCACAACCTGGACGCGGTCCCTGGCGCCGAGCTTTGCCAGGATGTGCCCGACATGCGTTTTCACAGTGGCCTCGGATAAGAACAAGCCCGCTGCGATCTCCGGATTCGAATGCCCCTGGGCGATCAGCTGGAACACTTCGCGCTCGCGGGCGGTGAGGCTTTCGACGGCCGCGGCGTGCTCGCTCTGCTCAGGCGTCTGCGTCCTCAAAAGGGGCGCCACATGGTCCAGCAATCGACGGGTGGTGGACGGTGCGATCACGGCGTCACCACGGTACACGGTGCGGATCGCCTCCAGGAGCTCTTCGGGCGGGGCATCCTTGAGCAGGAACCCGCTCGCGCCGGCCTGGATGGCAGCCAAGGCGTACTCATCAAGATCGAAGGTGGTGAGCACCACGATCTTGACCTCCGCGCGCTGCGATCCCGCGGGTTGGGCTGCTGCCTGCTCAAGGATGCGCCGGGTGGCTTCAATGCCGTCCATCCCGGGCATGCGGACATCCATGAGGACGACGTCGGCCGCTGTGGCCCCCAAAGCCTGCACGGCTTCGATGCCGTTCGCCGCTTCGGCCACGACTTCGAGGTCCGCCTGGGAGTTGATCAGCATGCCAAATCCCGAGCGGACCAGGTGTTGGTCGTCCACCAAGGCAACCCGGATGGGCGCAGGAACATCGTACATGGGTTAGGCCTCCGAATAGGGGATGAAAGCGGACACGCGGAAACCGCCGCCCTGTTCCGGGCCTGCGGTCAAGGAACCATCGTAGAGGGACACGCGCTCGCCCATGCCCCGCAGGCCGTTGCCGCCACCTGCCGCCGGCGGATCAGCGGCGGCGCCCCGCCCGTCGTCGAGGATGTCCAGCTGCAGGCCCCTGGCCTGCCACGTCAAGGTGACTCCCGCCGTCGCTTTCGGCCCGGCGTGCTTCATGACGTTGGTCAGCGCCTCCTGGATGATGCGGTAGGCGGTCAGCTCCGCTCCTGCGGGAAGCGCCCTGCGGGGAGCACCGCTTTGGTCGAAGGACACCTGCAGTGTCGCGGCGCGGAAACCCAGGAGAAGCTCGTCAAGGTCCGAGAGGCGGGGCTGCGGGCGGGTGGGGGAGTCGTCGTCGGAGCGGAGGACGCCCAGCAGGCGACGCATTTCGCCCAGGGAATCCCTGCCTGTGGCGGCGATGGTGGCCAGCGCTTCGGTGGCGAGCTCGGGTTTCGCAGCGGCCGCGTAGCGTGCGCCGTCCGCCTGGGTGATGATCACGGACAACGAGTGGGCCACGATGTCGTGCATTTCCCGTGCGATATGGGATCGTTCGTCAGCTGCCGCCAGCTGGCGTTCCTGCTGCTGTTCAACTTCAAGGCGCCGTGTGCGGTCCTCCAGTGCCTGCAGTTGGAGCCGTCGAACGCGGGTGAGGTCACCCAGCGTCCAACTCACCAGCACCAGCATCCAAATCAGGACCGTATAGAGGGCGCCGATGGTGAGGCCCATGATGCCCGACTCCGCAGTGCTGGAGAACTCGCGTGTGGTCAGCATGATGCCGCCGACCATCCCTGCGAGCAGCACTGTCCGACTTGCCCAGGCGGGTCCGTAAGCGGCGGTGGCGTAAATGACGAGCGGAACCGCGATCTGGCCCGCCACGGGTTCCGCACCCACCGCCCACTGGACTAGGCACACAAGGATGACGACGACGGCCGCCGTGGCGGGGCGGGTGCGTCGCCACGCGAGGGGCAACAGGAGGCTGCAGGAAAGCAGGGCGAGCCAGGGGTGGCCGGCCAGGAGATAGACCGGCCCAAAGAGGAGGATCAGGAGGGACGTGGCCGTCAGGTCCACTTTGAAGCGGTTGACCCGGAACCAGTCGTATATTGCATGCCGTCTATCCACGCATACGACTCTATGCGGAGCCGGAGTGTCAGGGCATCATGCCGTGGTCTGAACCCAGCGCTACGGGGTGTTCGAAGAGTGAGACGATTTTGACCAGCATGTGGATTGCTTGGCTAGATAGACGTATGAGTGCAACGTCCATCAATCTCGCTGTCATCCCAGGCGACGGCATTGGCCCAGAGGTCATCGCCGAAGCCGTCAAGGTCCTCGAAAAGGCCGTCGCCGCGGAAGGCGTCACCCTCGAGCAGACCCACTACAAGCTTGGTGCACAGCACTGGCTTGAGACCGGCGAGACCCTTCCGGAGGAGGTCCTGGCGGACCTGCGCACCCGTGACGCCATTCTATTCGGCGCCGTCGGAGCTGCTCCCGGCGATACCCGCATCCCGTCGGGCATCATCGAACGCGAGATGCTGCTCAAGCTCCGCTTCAGCCTGGACCACTACGTGAACCTGCGCCCGTCCCGGCTGTACGGAACCGTCGGCAGCCCCCTGGCAAACCCAGGCACCATTGACTTCATCGTGGTCCGTGAGGGTACCGAGGGTCCCTACGTGGGCAACGGTGGAACCTTGCGTGGCGGCACTCCGCACGAAGTTGCTACCGAAGTTTCCCTGAACACAGCACACGGCGTGGAGCGTGTTGTCCGCGACGCCTTCCGCCGCGCCAACGAGCGTCCCCGCAAGCACGTCACGCTCGTCCACAAGCACAACGTGCTCGTCTTCGCCGGGCACCTGTGGAAGCGGACCGTCGAGGCAGTGGCCAAGGAATTCCCCGAGGTCACCCACGACTACCTGCACATCGACGCCGCCACCATCTTCATGGTGACCGAGCCCTCGCGCTTCGACGTCATCGTCACCGACAACCTCTTCGGCGACATCCTTACCGACCTCGCGGCAGCCGTTACCGGCGGCATTGGCTTGGCGGCATCAGGCAACATCAACATGGACCGCACAGCACCGTCCATGTTCGAGCCCGTCCACGGCTCCGCCCCGGATATCGCCGGACAGCAGAAAGCCGACCCCACTGCGGCCATCCTCTCCGCAGTGCTCCTCCTGGACCACCTTGGCTACACCACGGCGGCCCGCAAGATTGAAGCGGCAGTAGTCGCCGACGTCGAAAGCCGGACCGGCGAGCCGCGCAGCACAGCTGCCGTTGGTGACGCCATTGCGGCGGCACTTTAGGCCCAAATCTCAGGCGTAAGCTTGTCTTGAATTATTTACCTGCTTCCCTGGTCCATCGCTGAACCACACCCTTCGGGGCCGCGTTCGCCCTGCCAGGTAGCTGACTGTGGAGGAAACATGACTCAGACTGCCCATGGCGTCGAATTCAGCCAGCAGCTTTCGGAAACACCGAAGTCTGCTGAGGAGCGTGCAGCCATCCTGGCGAACCCGGGATTCGGCGACTACTTCACCGACCACACCGCCGTCGTCGACTACAAAGTCGACGCCGATGGCAATGGCGGTTGGCAGAACGCCCGGATCGAGCCCTACGGACCAATTTCCCTTGATCCGTCGGCTGCGGTCCTGCACTACGGCCAGGAGATCTTCGAGGGCCTCAAGGCATACCGCCACGCTGACGGCTCCGTCTGGACCTTCCGTCCGGAAGCCAATGCCGCCCGCCTCAACAAGTCGGCCCGCCGGCTCGCCCTTCCCGAATTGCCGGAAGAGTACTTCCTCGGAGCGATCCGTGAACTCGTCCAGGCGGATCAGGAATGGGTTCCCTCCGGCGACGGCGAAGCCCTGTACCTGCGTCCGTTCATGATCGCCACCGAGGCTTTCCTTGGCGTCCGTGCTGCGCGCGAGGTCTCCTTCCGCGTCATTGCTTCCCCCGCCGGTAACTACTTCGGTGGCGAACTCAAGCCGGTCTCCATCTGGATCAGCCGTGAATACGCCCGTGCGGGCCGCGGTGGGACCGGAGCGGCCAAGTGCGGCGGTAACTATGCAGCGTCCTTGATCGCCCAGCAGGAAGCCGAAGCTAACGGTTGCAAGCAGGTCCTCTTCCTGGACCACTTCAACGACGACGCCGTGGAAGAACTCGGCGGCATGAACGTCTTCTTCGTGATGAAGGACGGCTCACTTGTCACCCCGGCACTGAGCGGAACCATCCTCGAAGGCGTCACGCGCATGTCCGTCATCCAGGTGGCGAAGGACATGGGTCGCGAAGTCAGCGAGCGCAAGATCACGCTGGATGAATGGCGCGATGGCGTTGCCTCCGGCGAGATCACCGAGGTGTTCGCCTGCGGTACCGCTGCGGTGATCACCCCCATCGGTGTCCTCAAGGACGCCACCGAGTTCATCGGTGCCGAGGACGCCAAGGCCGGCGAGACCACCATGGCCATCCGCCAGCAGCTCTTGGGCATCCAGACCGGAACCGTTGAGGACACCCACGGCTGGCTCACCCGCCTGGTCTAGCCTTCCGGACGTCCCGAAATACCACCGCACGACGGCGGCCCTTCCCTTGGTTATCAAGCGGAAGGGCCGCCGTTCTGCTTCCCGGACGCTTGATCCAAACGCTCGGGCACATCCCACCCGATTCCCGTGGACGCTCTCTCACGTCCCACCCGTTTGATCCAAACGCTCTCTCACGTCCCGCCTGCTTCCCGTGGACGCTCTCTCACCTTCCGCCTGTTTGCGGTGGACGCTCTCTCACCTTCCGCGTACAAGCGGCCAAAGTTGCCACAAACCGTAGGCGTCGAATATCGCCGTCGAGCGTACTTCGGCTGTCCAGTAAGTGAGTGAGGGTTGGGGTGATGGGGGTGGGGTGTGAGTGAGGGTTGGGTGGAAGGGGGTGGGGTGTGAGTGAGGGTTGGGTGGAAGGGGGTGGGGTGTGAGTGAGGGTTGGGTGGAAGGGGGTGGGATGTGAGTGAGGGTTGGGTGGAAGGGGGTGGGATGTGAGTGAGGGTTGGGAAGTGCCAAGATGGACTGGTGACTTCTGAATCAATGGCGACTTCCGGCAACTCACCTTCCCGCAACTCACCCTCCAGCAGCCCGACAACGGCTGACCCCACACCAGGCAGTGCACCCCTGGGCGGCGCCTCCTCTTCCTTGCAGCGCAGCAGTGGGTTGACGCGATTCCGGCTGGCCCCCAACCCGGGTCCGATGAGTTTGGATGGCACCAACTCCTACGTCATCGGTGCACCCGGTTCCGCCCGTGTCGCCGTTGTGGACCCGGGACCCGAGGACGAGCAGCACCTGGCCGAGCTGGCGGCGGCAGGAGGTGTCGACGTCGTACTCATCACGCACCGGCACGCCGACCATACTGAAGCTTCAGCGCGATTCCACCAACTGACCGGCGCGCCGGTGCGTGCCTTCCTGCCCGGGTATTGCCATGGTGGAGAACCGCTCGCCGACGGCGAGGTGCTGACCATTGGCGGCGTCGAAATCCGCGTCATCGCTACGCCCGGCCACACCTCCGACTCATTGTGCTTCCACTTGCCGGATGACGGTCCGACGGGTTCGGTCCTCACTGGCGACACCATCCTGGGCCGTGGCACCACCGTACTGGACTATCCCGACGGCAGGCTGGGGGACTACCTGGCCAGTTTGGATCGGCTGGAGGCGCTCGGGCCCGCGATACTCCTCCCGGCACATGGCCCCGTGCTCCCTGCCCTGGACGAAAAGTGCCGGGAGTATCGCAATCACCGTGAGCAGCGACTGGACCAGATCAGGACAGCCCTTGACCGCCTTGGCCAAGACGCGTCCATCGCGGCAGTCACCGACGCCGTGTATCCCGACGTCGACCCTTCCGTCAGGTGGGCCGCCGAGACGTCCGTGGCTGCCCAGTTGGATTACCTGCGAAGCTGAGCCGTGACGGTAGGCTTGGGCCCATGCGTATCGCCCGTTTTGTAGTTGATTCTGATCCCCTTTACGGCGTTGTTGAAGGCGAGGCCGGCAGTGAGGAAATCACTGTCATCAACGGCGACCCCTTCTTCAATGGCGTCGAACGTACCCACGTAAAGCACAAGCTTGAGGACGTGCGGCTCCTCGCCCCGATCATTCCGCGCAGCAAAGTGATCGGTGTTGGCCGGAACTTCGCTGAGCATGCCGCGGAACTTGGCAACGAAGTTCCCCAGCAGCCGCTGCTGTTCCTCAAGCCCAACACGTCCGTGATCGGCCCGAATGATCCCATCGTCCTTCCTGAGTTCTCGGAGGAAGTTTCCTTCGAAGCTGAGCTGTGCGTCGTCATCGGCCGCATCTGCAAGGACGTTCCCGAAGAGCGCGCGGATGACGTGATCTTCGGCTACACCTGCGGCAATGACCTCACGGCACGCGACGTTCAGAAGACGGACCTTCAGTGGGCACGCGCCAAGGGCTTTGACACCTCTGCGCCGCTTGGGCCGTGGATCGAGACAGAGTTGGATCACGAAGACCTGTCCATCCAGGGCCGCCTCAATGGTGAACTCCGCCAGGACGGCAGCACCAACCAGATGATCCGCGGCGTACGCGAGCTCGTCTCCATCGTCTCGCACGCCTTCACGCTTCTTCCAGGCGACGTCATCATGACCGGCACCCCGGCCGGCGTTGGCTTGGTCAGTGAAGGCGATCGTTTCGAAGTGGAGATCGAAGGCATCGGCCGGCTCTCCAACCCGGTGGTCCGCCGCTAGGCATTCAGTTCAAAGCCAAACCACGACGGCGGCACCCGCCTTTCGCACGAAAGGCGAGTGCCGCCGTCGAGCCTTAAGGGCCGGGAAACCCAGGCTGCGCCAAGCGGTAAAGTTGGAACCACTATGACTACTGCTTCTGCGTCCAACGCTGCCCCCAGCGTCATCCCTGCCGTCAACGCCGAGACTCCTGTCCGCGTCCGCTTCTGCCCGTCACCGACCGGAACTCCGCATGTTGGCTTGATCCGGACGGCCCTGTTCAACTGGGCCTACGCACGCCACACCGGCGGCAAGCTGGTCTTCCGCATCGAGGACACCGACTCTGCCCGCGACAGCGAGGAGAGCTACCACCAGTTGCTGGATGCCCTCAAGTGGCTCGGCATCAACTGGGATGAAGGCGTCGAGGTCGGCGGACCGCACGAACCGTACCGGCAGTCCCAGCGCGGCGACATCTACCAGGACGTCATCGCCAAGCTCAAGGCCGGGGGACACGTATATGAGTCCTACTCCACTCCGGAGGAGATCGAAGCCCGCCACAAGGCAGCCGGCCGCGACCCCAAGCTCGGCTACGACGGCTTTGACCGCCACCTGACGGAGGAGCAGCTCGCCCAGTTCAAGGCTGAAGGCCGGGAGGCTGTACTGCGCCTGCGCATGCCCGACGAGGACCTGACTTTCAACGACCTGGTCCGAGGGGAAATCACCTTCAAGGCAGGCTCGGTCCCTGACTTTGCAGTAGTCCGCGCCAACGGTGCGCCGCTGTACACCCTGGTCAACCCGGTGGATGATGCCATCATGGGGATCACCCACGTCCTGCGCGGCGAGGACTTGCTGAGCTCTACTCCGCGCCAGATTGCGCTGTACCGGGCGCTCTACGCCATTGGGGTTGCCGAGTACATGCCGGAGTTCGGGCATCTTCCGTACGTTATGGGCCAGGGCAACAAGAAGCTCTCCAAGCGCGATCCCGAGTCAAGCCTGTTCCTGCACCGCGAGCGTGGCTTCATCCCCGAAGGGTTGCTCAACTACTTGTCGCTGCTCGGCTGGTCCCTGAGCGCGGATGAGGACATCTTCACCGTGGAGCAGCTCGTTGCCAACTTCGACATCCATGACGTCCTTGGCAACCCGGCACGCTTCGACATCAAGAAGGCCGAAGCCATCAACGGAACCCACGTGCGCATGCTCGCGCCGGAGGACTTCAAGGAGAGGCTGGTTCCCTACCTCCGCGCCGCCGGATTTGTTGGTGAGATCCTCACCCCCCGGCAGGAGGAGATCCTCGCAGAGGCAGCTCCCTTGGTCCAGGAACGGATCACCCTCCTGGGCGAGGCGCCGGAAATGCTGGCTTTCCTGTTCAAGGCTGATGACGCGATCGACGTCGCGGACGACGCCCGGAAGGGTCTGCCCCAGAACCTGGAGGAGGTCCTTGATGCGGCCCTGGCGGCACTGGAGCCCATTACGGACTGGACTGCCGAGAACATCCAGGCTGCACTTAAGCAGGCGTTGGTCGAGGACCTGGGCATCAAGCCCCGCGCCGCGTTCGGCCCGGTGCGCACGGCCATCTCCGGTCGTCGCATTTCCCCGCCGCTGTTCGAGTCCATGGTGATCCTGGGCAAGGATTCCGCACTGGCGCGCGTCCGCGCTTTCCGCGGCCAGTAACGGCGAACGTCATGGCGATAGCAAGCACTTTTGGCACTATCCGTGGTGTTCTGTTCGATATTGATGACACCCTGGTGGACCTTGAGTACGCCATGACGACGGCGTTGCGCGATGTCAGCGAACATCTCCTGCCCGGCCTGGACCAGGCCGGGTGGGTGAAGTTCGGACGTATCTTCACGCACGAAACCACGCATTTCTATGACCGCTACCTGGCAGGGGAGCTGACGTTCAACGAGCAGCGGCTGCTTCGCGGCAGGGCTGCCCTGGGCCACTTTGGCGTGGAACTGGGGGACGGCGAGGAGTCCCAGGCATGGGTGGCCGAGTATCACCGGCGCCAGACGTCATACGTACGGGCTTTCGACGACGTTGAAGAAGTCCTGGACGCACTGGATGCGGCGGGGATTCCCTACGGCGCGGTCAGTAACAACGTCCACGACTACCAGCGCGCGAAGCTGGACAGCGCCGGTTTGGCCAGGATCGCGACACTGGTGGGCACGGACACCGTTGGCGTGCCCAAGCCGGACCCTGCCATATACCTCGAAGGTGTGCGCCTCCTGGGGACTTCGCCGGCGGAGACCCTCTACGTTGGCGATAACCGACTCCTCGATGCGGACGGAGCAACCGCGGCGGGACTGGTGGGCGTGTGGTTGAACAGGACCGGGGAAGTGGTGGAGGAGTTCACTGGACGGCAGGTGGATTCCCTGTCCCGCCTGCTGATGACGGCTCCGACCGCAGCCTGAGATCCGTGTGATGCAGGTAACGGCTTTACGATTTGTGCAGGTGGCGAGACTCCGGTAGAGTCATTACTCGTGCTGAGGGGCACGGAGGGAAAAGCCAAGGGAAACCGCGGCGAGGAACTCTGGTCCGAAAGTCACTTTGGGATATGGTGTAATTGGCAACACTACGGTTTCTGGTACCGTCATTCTAGGTTCGAGTCCTGGTATCCCAGCTCTGAAAATCCGCGTGAATACGCGGAAAATCGGAACCTTCCACTTCGCTGAAGCGATTTGGAGCGGAGCTGAAAGTATGAAATACTCATTCAGCTTGATCGCCGGAAACGGTGATAAAAGTGCGAGGCCCCATCGTATAGCGGCCTAGTACGCCGCCCTCTCACGGCGGTAACGCGGGTTCGAATCCCGCTGGGGTCACAGTTGAATCCCCCGGAACTTCACGGTTCCGGGGGATTTCTTTTTGCCCTGGCGCCTGCCCCGAGCGTCCTATAGTGATCGGGCTGGCATGATGATGCTGTGATCGCAAACCAAGACCCATCAGCATCCGGGGCCAGTCCAGTACCCCGAGGGGCTGCGGCCGCCGTCGAAACCCTGGAAGCTGCACGCGCCGAACTCGCGGCCACCACCCTGCCGCTGGCGGTGCCTGAGGCGCAGGAAGCCCGCCAGTGGATCCGTGAGTCGCTGGCCCAGCTCGACGATTACGTTATTCCCCGCTGCCGGAGCCTGGACGCTCCGCTGCTGGCCGTCGTCGGCGGTTCAACCGGAGCCGGTAAATCCACCTTGGTCAACGCGCTGGTCGGCTTTCCGGTGACGCGCGCCGGGGCTATCCGGCCCACGACGCGCCAGCCCATCCTGTTGCACCACCCTCAGGATGCCGAGTGGTTCGAAGGGAACCGCATCCTGCCAAACCTGCACCGGATCCGCGGCACGGTGTCGGCAAACCCTGTGCCGGCCAACCAGGCCGGAGCTGCTCCTGACGCGCAGGCGATCACGTCACTGGTACTGGTGGGCCATGACAACGTGCCCCAAGGCATCGCACTGCTGGACGCGCCCGACGTCGACTCTATCTCCGATGACAACCGCAGGCTGGCCGGGCAGCTCCTGGCCGCTGCGGACCTTTGGGTGTTTGTCACCACCGCAAACCGATACGCCGACGCCGTCCCCTGGCGTCTGCTTCTGGATGCGGCTTCACGGGATATCACTGTCGCCGTGGTGCTGGACCGGGTACCGGCCGCCGCCGAGGATGAGGTGAGGGCCGATCTGCAGGCGATGCTGGACCGGCAGGGCCTTGGCGAAGCAAAGCTCTTCGTGGTTCCGGAAAGCGAGCTGGACGCGCTTGGCATGCTGCCCCACGAGGCGGTGGTCCCGTTGCGTCAATGGCTGGGCGCTTTGGCTGCCAACGCAGCAGGACGTGCTGACGTCGCCCGCCGCACACTCAACGGAGCCGTGAAGGCGGTGAGTGCCCGCCTTGACGGCATAGCCGGCGCAGCGGCAGCGCAGGACACCGCGGCGCGCGAGCTGGAGGAAAGTTGTGTGGAGGAATATGAGCTGGCACTTACGCGCATTCTCGCCGCTACCAAAGACGGAGCGCTCCTGCGGGGTGAAGTCCTGGCACGCTGGCAGGACTTTGTGGGCACCGGTGAGTTCTTCAGGGCCCTCGAGCAAAACATAGGTCGCATGCGCGACCGCATGGGGGCCTTCTTCCGGGGCGAACCCGCCCCCGCCGTGAAGGTGGAGACGGCCATCGAAACCGGGCTGCAGGCAGTGATCCTGGACGAGGCTGCCAACGCCGCGGAGAACGTGGACAGGCGATGGCGTTCGGATCCCGCGGGGCGCCAGCTGCTGGGCCCCGATGACCTGTCCGGCACCAGCGAAGGATTCGATGCCAGGTCTGCCGCCGCCATCCGCGCGTGGCAGGAAGGCCTCATGGAGATGATCCGGACGCAGGGACAGGGCAAGCGGACCCAGGCGCGTTGGCTGTCTTTCGGCATCAACGGGCTGGGTGCCGCGCTCATGGTGGTGGTGTTTTCGATGACCGCCGGATTGACAGGCCTTGAGATCGGGATCGCGGGTGGAACGGCAGTAGTGGGGCAGAAACTCTTGGAAGCTGTGTTTGGGGAGGATGCGGTCAGGCGCTTGGCGCAACAGGCCAGGGAAGACCTGCACACACAATGTCAACGGCTCCTGGACGATGAAAAGCAACGCTTCCTGGGCCGCCTTGAAGCAGCGCATCCACGGTCCCGCAACGACCTCGCCCGGCACGCCACCGCACTTCGCCGCATGGCGGAAGCCGCATGAGCCGCCACAGCCAGGTCCGTGAATCCTCCCGCCTGCAGCGCAGGCTAGAATCGCTCAACGAAGCCCGCGAACTTGCCGAAGGAGTGCTTCCTGACGAAGAGCTCCAATCGGTTTACGACGTCCTTGAGCGGGCAGCGTCCCGGCGTTCGTTATCAGCAGGACACACGGTGGTGGGCTTTTTTGGTGCCACCGGCAGCGGCAAGTCCTCGTTGTTCAACGCAGTCTCCGGCAGTGAGCTGGCGACAGCGACGGCGAGGCGTCCCACCACTTCAGAGCCCTTGGCGGGGGTTTGGGGAGAAGACGGCAGCGGTCCACTCCTGGACTGGTTGGAGGTCAAGGAGCGCCACACCCTGCCACCGGTGGCCGGGCTTGCGGACGAAGACACAGGCCTGGTCCTCCTTGACCTGCCTGACTTCGACTCCACCCGCGCAGAGAACAGAGAAATCGCCCAGCGCATGGTGGGCATGGTGGACGTCCTGGTGTGGGTCCTTGATCCCCAGAAGTATGCAGACGCGGCGGTCCATAATGATTTCCTGAAGCCCATGGCCTCCCATGGCGCCGTCACGCTGGTGGTCCTGAACCAGGTGGACAGGCTCAGCCCCACGGACGCCTCCGCCGTCATGCAGTCCTTGGCGGGCATCCTGGCCCGCGATGGCCTGGGGAAGGTCCGCGTGCTCAGTGCTTCCGCGCTGACGGGCGACGGCGTAGCGGCCGTCCGCGATGCGATCAGGAACGTCGTGGTCCAGCGGGAGGCAACGACACAGCGCCTCGCGGCCGATGTAGCCAAAGCGGCCACGGAACTGGCCAGAGCCTCAGGAGAGGGCGAAGCGCGCGGGATCAAGGCAAATGCCAAGGCACGGCTCGCGTCGGAGTTGGCTGCCGCAGCTAACGTGCCCGTTGTAGTGGACGCGGTTCAGCGCTCGTTCAAGAGGGAGTCGGCCCGGAGGACAGGATGGCCCGTGACCCGGTGGCTGCTCCGCTTCCGACCGGACCCCTTGCGGAGGCTGAACCTGGGCCGGGGTGATACTAGGCCGGAGCTGAGCCGGACCTCCCTGCCTCCGGCAGGCGCGCCCGAGCGGGCGCGGACGGATGCCGCTGTCCGGGACTTCGTGGATGACGCCTCCACAGGTGCTCCGGGACCGTGGCGCGCCGCTATCCGCGCTGTCGCCAGGGACGGCCGCGAACAACTGCCCGATGCCCTGGACCAGGCCATCGCCGGAACCGACCTGAAGACCACCAAGAGGCCTGTGTGGTGGGCGATGTTCAACTCCCTGCAATGGTTGGCATTTGTGGTGGCTGTGGGTGGACTTGGCTGGCTCGGAGTCCTGGCCGCGCTGGGTTATTTCCAGATGCCGGTGCCGGACGTCCCGCGAACGGAGGGCTGGCCGTGGCCCACTTTGATGGTGGCCGGGGGAGTGGCGTTAGGAATCATCTTGGCGATTGTTGGCCGCTTCCTGGGTGGCTGGGCAGCTAAGTTACGGGCTTCCGGAGCTGCGAAAAGGTTGAAGGTGTCCGTGGCCGCAGTGGCCGAGAAGCGGATCGTTGAGCCCGTCGAGGTGGAGATGACACGCCTGAAGGCCTTTAACGCGGCGTTGAAGGATGCCCGTTCGACCTAGAGTGCTGCCGCCGCGTCCCTGACTTTGATCAGGGTCCGCAGGTTCCGGGTGGTGGTGCTGGCTTTATAGCGCGCTTTCGAAGAGAGCTTGCTGAAAGGGCTGTCCAGCGTGCCGCCCGCGGGCGCCAACCAGGCGGACGCTTCGGGGCCAAGCCGTACTTGTTCAACGCCGTCCAGTGCCTGGCCTGCGTCGAAAAGTTCGTCGAGCATGGCGGTATCGGATGCCAGTGTCACATAACTGTGGGTGGACTTGTCGTCGGCAGGGTAGGGACAAGCCTCGACGAGTTCGGCAACCCGCTCGGCGGAGAGAACCACCACCCAGGCGTCGTAGGCGAAGGCATCCCTGAGGCACTTCTCGAATTGGTCCTTGACATCCTTGGCGCTGAGTTCGGTTTGCAGCACGACGTTTCCGCTGGCCAGTAACGTCTTGACCTTGGTGAACGGGTAGTCCTGGAGCGCATTCTTGAGGTCGGCCATTTTGATGTTGATCCCGCCGACGTTGATGCCCCGGAGGAATATCGCGTAGTTGTTCATGCCGGGCTCCCGTCCGGAGGGGTGGATGCTGGAACAGCGTAGAGCAGTGGGGGACTAGTCGTTGTTCTTCCGCAGTGCTTCGGTCAGGACACGGGCAGCGTTACAGACCACTTCGGCGTGCAGGCGGCCCGGTTGGCGGGTGAGGCGCTCAATGGGACCCGAGATGGAGACGGCCGCGATCACCCTTCCCGAAGGCCCACGGACGGGGGCCGAAACCGAGGCGACCCCAGGTTCGCGTTCGCCGAGGCTCTGACCCCAGCCCCGGCGTCGTACTCCTGCCAGGACGGTTGGCGTAAAGCGGGCATTTTGCAGCCCCTCCAGCAGGCGGTCGTGATCTTCCCATGCCAGGAGTACCTGGGCGGCGGAGCCGGCCTTCATGGACAACTGGGTACCAACGGGAATGGTGTCGCGCAGGCCGATGGGGCGTTCCGCGGAAGCCACGCAAACGCGCCAGTCGCCCTGCCGGCGGAAGATCTGGGCACTTTCGCCGGTGGCATCGCGAAGCTGGATGAGGACGGGGCCCGCCGAAGCGATCAGCCGGTCTTCTCCGGCAGCCGATGCCAACTCCACGAGCCTGCTGCCGAGGACGAACCGGCCCTGGATGTCGCGGCTCACCAAACGGTGGTGAACCAGCGCCAAAGCCAGCCGGTGAACCGTGGGCCGGGCGAGGCCCGTGGCAGCTACAAGTTGCGCGAGTGTCGTTGGTCCGGCCTCGAGGGCATCGAGGACC
Organism: Paenarthrobacter sp. UW852; assembly: GCF_024608385.1. Taxonomy (NCBI): domain Bacteria; kingdom Bacillati; phylum Actinomycetota; class Actinomycetes; order Micrococcales; family Micrococcaceae; genus Paenarthrobacter; species Paenarthrobacter sp. UW852. The sequence goes on along the minus strand of NZ_JAMSGY010000003.1, from coordinate 100,277 downwards.
TGGGCCGCTTTATCAATGACACCGACTCCACTAGAATTGTCCATGTAATGATATTGCCGTCTCAATATCTGAGATGCAAGTTGTTTCGCTGGCCTATTTCGCAGCGGTGCTGCTTCAGTGGTCTAGGAACAACCAAACCGCAGTGAAGGGAGCAGGCCGTGGGAAAGACACTGGCCGAGAAAGTCTGGGATGCGCACATCGTGCGCAAAGGTGAGGGCGAAGGAGCCAATGCCCAGCCCGACCTTCTCTTCATCGACCTGCACCTCGTTCACGAAGTGACGTCTCCGCAGGCCTTCGAAGGCCTGCGCCTGGCGGGCAGGAAGCTGCGCCGCGTGGACCTCACCATTGCCACGGAGGACCATAACACTCCAACGTTGGACATCGACAAGCCGATCGCCGACCTGACCAGCCGCACCCAGATTGAAACGCTGCGTGCCAACTGCAAGGAATTCGGCGTCCGCCTGCACTCCCTGGGTGACAAAGAGCAGGGCATCGTCCACGTGGTCGGTCCGCAGTTGGGCCTCACCCAGCCTGGCATGACAGTAGTCTGCGGCGACTCGCACACCTCCACGCACGGCGCCTTTGGTGCGCTGGCCATGGGCATCGGCACCTCCGAGGTTGAGCACGTCATGGCCACCCAGACGTTGTCGCTCAAGCCGTTCAAAACCATGGCCATCAACGTTGAGGGAACCCTGCGCCCCGGTGTCACAGCCAAGGACATCATCCTGGCCGTGATCGCCAAGATCGGCACAGGCGGCGGACAGGGCTACGTCCTGGAATACCGCGGCTCGGCCATCCGGTCCCTGTCCATGGATGCGCGCATGACCATCTGCAACATGTCCATCGAAGCTGGTGCACGTGCCGGCATGGTGGCTCCGGACCAGACCACCTACGACTACATGCAGGGTCGCCCCCACGCGCCCGAAGGTGCCGACTGGGATGCCGCCGTCGAGTACTGGAACACGCTCCACACGGATGCGGACGCGACCTTCGACGTCGAGGTCGACCTCGACGCCGACACCCTGGAACCGTTCGTGACCTGGGGTACCAACCCCGGCCAGGGCGTCTCGCTCTCCGCCAGGGTTCCCTCCCCGGAAGACTTTGGCGATGAGAACGCAAAGGCTGCCGCCGAACGCGCCCTGCAGTACATGGGCCTGGAAGCAGGCACGCCCATGAAGGACATCCGCGTGGACACCGTCTTCCTGGGCTCCTGCACGAACTCCCGCATTGAGGACCTCCGTATCGCCGCGGACATCATTCGCGGCCGGGCCAAAGACCCCAACGTCCGGATGCTGGTTGTCCCGGGATCCGCGCGGGTCCGCCTGGAAGCCGAAGCCGAGGGCCTGGACAAGGTCTTCAAGGAATTTGGAGCTGAATGGCGCTTCGCCGGTTGCTCCATGTGCCTGGGCATGAACCCGGACCAGCTGGAGCCGGGAGAGCGTTGCGCGTCCACGTCCAACCGAAACTTTGAAGGCCGCCAGGGCAAGGGCGGGCGCACGCACCTGGTCTCGCCCGTGGTGGCAGCAGCCACAGCCGTCCGGGGAACACTGAGCTCGCCTTCGGACCTCGAGTCCGTTTCCGCGGGCACACTGACCGGAACCGCAGTCTAGGAGGATCCCATGGAAGCATTCACAACCCACACCGGCATTGGTGTACCGCTGCGACAGAGCAACGTCGACACCGACCAGATCATCCCCGCGGTCTACCTCAAGCGCATCACACGGACCGGCTTCGAAGACGCCCTGTTCGCTGCCTGGCGCAAGGACGAGTCCTTTATCCTCAACCAGGCGCCGTTCAATGCCGGTTCCGTGCTGGTGGCCGGCCCTGACTTCGGCACGGGGTCATCCCGTGAGCACGCTGTCTGGGCCCTGAAGGACTACGGGTTCAAGGCCGTGCTCTCCTCGAGGTTCGCCGATATTTTCCGCGGCAACTCCGGGAAGCAAGGCCTGCTGGCAGCCCAGGTTGCCCAGGACGACATCGAGCTGATCTGGAAGGTCCTGGAGAACCAGCCCGGCACCGAGGTAAAGGTGGACCTCGTCAGCAAGACAGTGGAGTGCGGCAACGTCGTAGCTCCGTTCGAGATCGACGACTACACCCGCTGGCGCCTCCTGGAAGGCTTGGATGACATCGGGCTGACCCTCCAGCACGAGGAAGACATCACGGCATACGAGGCAACGCGGCCGTCGTTCAAACCCAAGACGCTGCCGGCGAAGGTCCAGTAGCAGCTGGGACCTCGGAATTGCGCTGAGAGAGGACCGTCGGAGCCCTGTTGGGGCCCGGGGGTCCTTTTTCGTGGGCCTATGACCGCCTTGTCACTGGACTTCGGAGCGACACCGATCCTTGTATCGCCGGGTGCGTCCATTTCGGTTCGGTAACGCGAGCTTCTATGCTTAGCTGGAGCCTTTGTAAGTTTGGGGGGCGAGTAGTCGTGAGGAAACCGGTATAGATGAGTAGTGTTCTGACAATCCGCGGTGGCGTCCCGTTAACCGGGCGAGTGACCGTTCGCGGTGCCAAGAACCTGGTGCCCAAAGCCATGGTGGCGGCGTTGCTGGGCAGTGAACCATCGGTGCTGAGGAACGTGCCGGAAATCAAGGATGTAGAGGTTGTCACCAGCCTGCTGCAGCTCCACGGGGTGACTGTCGTGAAGGACCCCGTCACGGGTGACCTGACGCTGGATCCCCAGGGTGCCAAAACTGCTTCAAGTACCGCCATTGACGCGCACGCCGGCGACTCACGGATTCCCATCCTTTTGTGTGGGCCGTTGATCCATGCCATCGGCGAGGCTTTCATTCCTGATCTCGGCGGATGCAAAATCGGCGACAGGCCGATCGATTACCACCTGAATGTGCTCCGCCAGTTCGGCGCAGTGGTGGAAAAGCGTCCGGGCGGGATCCACATTTCTGCTCCCCATGGCCTGCATGGCGCCAAGATTTCCCTGCCGTACCCGTCTGTGGGAGCCACCGAGCAGGTACTGCTCAGTGCCACCCGGGCCGAGGGCATCACCGAACTCATCGGGGCGGCGACGGAACCGGAGATCATCGACCTCATCGCGGTGCTGCAGAAAATGGGTGCGATCATCAGCGTCCAGACGGACCGCACTATCCGCATCGAAGGCGTCAAGGACCTTGGGGGTTACAACCACCGCGCGCTCCCGGACCGCAACGAATCCGCTTCCTGGGCTTCTGCTGCGCTGGTTACCCGTGGCGACATTTTCGTCGAGGGCGCTTCCCAACGCGACATGATGACCTTCCTGAACACCTACCGCAAGGTCGGTGGCGGCATGGACATCGGCGACGACGGCATCCGCTTCTACCACCCGGGCGGCAAGCTCAGCCCGCTGGTCCTGGAAACCGACGTTCACCCCGGCTTCATGACGGACTGGCAGCAGCCCCTCGTGGTTGCGCTGACCCAGGCCGAAGGTGTTTCGATCGTCCACGAGACCGTCTACGAGAACCGTTTCGGGTTCACCGAAGCCCTGGCGCGTATGGGTGCGAACATCCAGGTACACCGCGAATGCCTGGGCAGCGTCCCCTGCCGCTTCGGACAGCGGAACTTCCTGCACTCGGCTGTCATCTCCGGACCCACTCCCTTGCGGGGAACGGACATCGACATCCCGGACCTGCGCGGCGGTTTCAGCCACCTCATCGCAGCCCTTGCTGCGACGGGCACCTCCAAGGTGACCGGGATTGACATCATCAACCGCGGATACGAGCGCTTCACCGAGAAACTGGCTGGCCTGGGCGCCGATTTCGACATCACTACCACCAAGTAGCGGGAGATCCTGTGAAGGAATCGGCCAAGAGCCGTGCCACGTTCATCTTGCTGGCGGGCCTGGCGCGCCCCTTGATGAACATCCTGATGAACAAAAAATGGGAGGGGCTGGAGAAACTGCCGCAGGGCGGTTTCATCGCGGTACCGAACCATTGCACCGAGATCGACCCCATCGTCGTGGGGCATATGGTCTACAACCAGAAGCGGCCGCCGCACTTCCTGGCGAAGGCCGGATTGTTCAAAGTCCCGGTTTTGGGTGCACTGCTCCAGGCCACCAAACAGATTCCGGTTGAACGCTCGACGGCGGGCGCCAACCGTTCGCTGCAGATCGCCAAGGAGGTGGTGGACGCCGGTGGCGCCATCATCATCTATCCCGAAGGAACACTGACCCGTGACCCGGACCTGTGGCCCATGAAGGGGCACACTGGTGCTGCCAGGCTGGCGCTGCAGACCGGGGCGCCCGTGGTGCCGATAGCCCACTGGGGTGCCCATGAAGTCTTTCCCAGGTACGCAAAGCGTTTCCACGTCTTCCCGCGCAAGACTGCGCGGGTGCTCGTGGGAGAACCCGTGGACTTGAGCGCCTTCGCAGACCGGCCGCTGGATCGGGCCACGCTGTCCGAGGCCACGGACGTCATCATGGATGCCATCACCTCGCTCCTTGAAACACTTCGGGGCGAGACTGCTCCCAAGGAACGGTGGGACCCCGCGATGCACAAGCAGTCCAAGCACGGCCGCTTTGTCGAACGTGGATCCACGGGCACCCCGGAACCGGAGGACGGCGAATGACCCTCGTGGAGAGCCCTGCCGGGATTCCGGAGACCATTGCTGTCCTGGGGGCAGGATCATGGGGGACCACCTTCGCCAAGATCCTGGCTGACGCGGCTGCCGCGTCCGGTGACACACGCAGCATCCGGATCTGGGGGCGGCGCGCAGAGGTCGTGGCTGAGATCAACTCGCTTCACCGTAACGGGCAGTACCTCAAGGACATCGAACTGCCTGCGTCCATTACGGCTTCCACCGACGTCGCCGAAGTGCTGAAGGACGCAACGCTGGTGGTCCTGGCCGTCCCCGCGCAGTCCCTGCGACCGCAACTGGGGGAGTGGAAAGCCCTCCTGGCACCCGACGCCGTGGTGGTGTCCCTGATGAAGGGCCTGGAACTGGGCACGGATGCGCGCATGAGTGAAGTCATTGCGCAGGAACTGGGGCTCCCCGATTCACGGGTAGCCGTGGTTTCCGGACCAAACCTGGCCATGGAAATCGCCAGGGAGCAGCCCACCGCCTCAGTTGTTGCCTGCAGCGATAACGAAACAGCGGCTGCCATTGCGCTTTGTTGCACCGCGCCGTATTTCCGCCCTTACACCAGCACCGATGTGGTTGGCGTGGAGATCGGCGGAATCGTCAAGAACGTCATTGCCCTGGCGGTGGGTATTTGCGAGGGACGCCAGATGGGGGACAACACCAAGGCATCGGTCATCACCCGCGGGCTGGCGGAGACCTCCCGTCTTGCCCTGGCTTTGGGCGGAGAGGCCCTCACCATGGCCGGGCTTGCCGGTCTCGGTGACCTCGTGGCCACCTGCTCGTCGGCGCTTTCCCGTAACCACACTGCCGGCCGGCTGCTCGGCGAAGGGCTCAGCCTGGAACAAGTGGCAGAACAGATGACCCAGACTGCCGAGGGCATCAAATCAGGCCCGGCCGTCCACGAGCTCGCCGGCAAACTGAATGTCGAAATGCCCATCACGGCAGCCGTTGTGGCCGTGCTTGAAGGCAGAATGTCCGTTGATGACCTGGGGCCGCGACTGCTGGCCCGGGCACTGAAGTCCGAAGGCGACTACTGATGGTGACTGAAGATTCCACTCCCGCTACACACCGCCCCCGGGTCGCGATCCTCTTTGGTGGGCGCTCAAGTGAGCATGCGGTCAGCTGCGTCACGGCGGCCGGTGTCATGGGGGCCATCGATAGGGAAAAGTATGAGGTCATTCCCATCGGTATCGCGAAGTCGGGACAATGGGTCCTGGCGTCAGGCGACACCAGCCAATGGTCGTTGAGCTCGGCAGCGCTTCCCGAGGTAACGCCGTCGGGCCGGACTGTGACCCTGGCGGAGGTCGGGGGCGAACACCAGTTGATCGTCACCGAGCCCAATGCGGTTCCTCAGGAGCTGGGTTCGGTCGACGTCGTCTTCCCGCTGCTGCACGGGCCGTGGGGCGAGGACGGAACTGTCCAGGGTCTCCTTGAATTGTCCGATACACGCTACGTTGGCGCCGGTGTACTGGCCTCAGCGGTGGGCATGGACAAACACTTCATGAAGGTGGTTTTCGAAGCTGCCGGATTGACCGTGGGGCCGTATGTGGCTGTGACTGACCGTGACTGGCTCACTGATGCGGAGGCTGTCCGGAAGCGCGTCGACAAGTTGGGGTTCCCGGTGTTCGTCAAACCGGCCCGGGCCGGCTCCTCCATGGGCATCTCCAAAGTGGATTCACTGGAGGGGCTCGACGCCGCCATCGAGGAAGCCCGCCGGCACGATCTCAAGCTGGTCATCGAAGCAGGAATCGTTGGCCGCGAGATTGAGTGCGCCGTACTCCAAGGACGTGGCACCGACGTTCCCCGAACCTCCATGCCCGGCGAAATTGCGGTGGCAGCCGGAGAGCACCAGTTCTACGACTTTGCTGCCAAATATGTGGAAGACGGCGCTGCCGCACTTAGTTGCCCGGCCGATATGCCGGACGAGGCCATCGCCCGCGTACGGGAGCTGGCCGCCGTCGCTTTCGACGCCGTTGGCGCCGAAGGACTCAGCCGCGTCGACTTTTTCTACACCCCGGCCGGCGAGCTGATCATCAACGAGATCAACACCATGCCTGGCTTCACCCCCAAGAGCATGTACCCGCAAATGTGGGCGGCCTCAGGGCTGGGCTATGCCGAACTGATCGATGAACTGATCCAGCTGGCGCTGACCCGCAAGACCGGCCTGCGCTAACTCAAGACTGGCCTGCGCAAACTACTTGCCGGTCGGCAGGTTCTGGAGGTCTTCCTGGCCCACGCACTTGCCGGTCGCCTTGATCTTGCCCACTGCCGCGGTGAGTTCGGTCAGGACGGTGGCGGAGCTGATGTTGGCCGCTTCCAGCTTGGCGGGGTCGATCAGGATTTCCGTGGCCGGTTCCCGGCCGAACGTCGTCAAGGTGTAAACGGGGTCGCCTTCCTTGATGACCCAATCGACGCCGTTGACGCTCACACAGCGGTCTGTGGTGGGACCGGGAACATTCACGCCGCACCGGAGGATCACCTGCGACGGGTCACCCCATGCCGCCGTGGCCTGGCTGTTGGTCTTGCGGAGCGCGGCGTCCCCGATCCGGTCCGGGAGGGCCACCATCATCGGGGCGCAGGCAGGATTGGCCGCATCCGAAGCTGCCGTGACGTCCACGGCCGGCGAGCAGGCCGTGATGGCGAGGGTGGAAGCAACGGCCAGTGACGCGGACATGGCAGTCCGTCGGAGGGTCTTGTGGTGCATGGATCAAGCCTATCCCGCGTGTGCTGGCCCGCAGATTCGCGTTGTCCGGGTCACAATCCGGGATGACCCGTGGAAACGGCCCCGACGCTATCCTGTCGGTGGATCGCGATAGCGTAGAGCCGTGCCAGCAGAACAATTGATCGTCCAAGACCTTTCGGAGTCCGAGCTCCTTGCCCGGATCTTTCCGCGCCTGAACCGCAGTCCAGGAATATTGTTGGGGCCCGGGGACGATGCTGCCCTGGTTGCCGCTCCGGATGGCCGCACCTTGATCTCCATCGACACCCAGACCCAGGACCAGGACTTCCGGCTGCAATGGAACAACGGTTACCGGACCACAGGGTTTGATGTCGGTTGGAAAGCTGCGGCCCAGAACCTCAGCGATATCAACGCCATGGGCGGTACGGCTACTTCGCTGGTTGTCAGCCTGACCATGCCCCCGAGCACGCCGGTGCAATGGGTCGAATCCTTTGCCGACGGCCTGACTGCGGCCATCACCGCGTTGGGCCCGATCGACTGCTCCGTTGCCGGGGGAGACCTTGGCCGTGGCCGCGAGATCGCGGTGACGGTCGCCGTCGTCGGCTCGCTGGACGGTCTTGCACCGGTGGTGCGTTCGGGTGCAAAACCCGGCCACCAACTCGCCGTGGCCGGCACACTGGGCCGGGCCGCGGCCGGCTGGGCCCTCCTTGAAAGCGATGTTCCACTGGGCAGCCTGGCAAGCGAACTCCGTGCCCTGGTGGACAACCAGTGCCGCCCACTGCCTCCTCTGGCGGCGGGCCCTGCCGCAGCGCGGGCTGGAGCCTCCGCCATGTTGGATATCTCGGACGGCCTTTTACGCGACGGCAACCGGCTGGCCTCGGCCAGCGGGGTAGTCCTGGACTTCGATCCCACGGCCCTGAAGGCGTACACGGTACCCTTGGAGCCGGCAGCAACACTTCTGGGCGCCGATGCCTTGTCCTGGGTCCTGGGTGGCGGGGAGGATCACGGGCTGCTGGCTACGTTCCCAGCTGGAATTCAGCTACCGGAGGGCTTCACTGCGATAGGCTCGGTTCAAGCCGTTGTCGAGCCGCCAGGCAGCGGTATCCGGATTGCCGGGCAAGCCGCTGACACCGTTGGATGGGATCACTTTGCAGACTAAGATCGCCGCGAATGCGCACGCCATGAAACGTTGGCTAGGCAAAGCGGAAGTAGTCCTGGGGAACCATAGTGACCGCCTCAACGCGATCAACATCTTTCCTGTAGCCGACGGCGATACCGGCACCAACCTTTACCTCACGGTCCGGGCGGCTGTCACGGCCCTGGGTGGCAGCACGCCGGATTCCACCGAAACAGGCAACGACGTGGGAGCGGTTCTTTCGCGGGCCGGCCAGGCTGCCATGGAACAGGCACGCGGGAACTCCGGTACGCTCTTCGCCGTCTTTCTCTGCGCAGCAGCTGAGCCCCTGGCCGGCAAGTCACGCTTGAGCGCGCCGCTGCTCGCAACTGCCTTGAACAGGGCACAAATCCGGGCGTGGTCGGCGTTGAGTGAACCTGTTGCCGGCACCATGCTCTCGGTCCTCGAAGCAGCCGCCAACGCGGCCCAGGCCGTGGAAGCGGCCCAGAACGGTGATGACAGCAACCATGCCTTGGGCCTTTCGCTTGATGCCGTGGTGGATGCCGCCTACCAGGCCGTTGTCCGCACCGAAGACGAACTCGCGCAACTCCACGAAGCCCGCGTGGTCGACGCCGGGGGCGTTGGCATGCTGCTGGTGCTCGACTGCCTCCGCTCGGCTGTCCTCGGCGAAGAGCTCCAGGATGAGCTGTTGGACGGCCTGCACGGCTACAAACTGCAGGATCCCCATATCCATGAGCACATGCCTGCCGACGACGGTGTTGAAGTCATGTGCACCATCAGCCTGTCTCCACTGAACGCGGCCATCCTCCGGCAACGCCTGGACGAAATGGGCGACTCCGTGATCATGAGCCAGGTTGGCGGAGCGCAGGACCCGGAGGATGACGACGAGCCAGCCGTGGAGCCCAGCTACCGTTGGCGGGTGCATGTGCACGTCCCCGATCCTGAGCCCGCCGTGGCCCTGATCCGTTCGTTGGGGGAACCCACGGACATCGCTGTCAGCCAGCTTGCGGTTCCGTCCGGCGCCGCCCCGGACACCGCTGCCCAGGACAAGGAAGTACCCGGTGACCCGGGCCAGCCACGGCATGAATTCTGAACTCGAACTGCCCCTGGAACGCCGAATCGGCAAGCGGTCCGCTTCCGTCATCGACAAACACCTGGGCCTGAAGACCGTCGGTTCCTTGCTGAACTATTTTCCGCGCCGCTACCTGAGCCGGGGTGAGCTGACGCCCATCAGCAACCTTCCCTTGGACGAGGAAGTCACGCTGATTGCCCGGGTGCTGTCCAACACCACCCGGCAAATGCGTGCCCGGCGAGGTTCCATTACCGATGTCGTGGTCACCGATGAAGCCGGCGGAACCAGCGTGCCTGGGACTTTGAAGGTCAGTTTCTTCAACGGTTTCAGGGCCAAATCGGAGCTTCTCGCGGGCCGCCGGGCAATGTTCTCGGGCAAGGTGACCCGCTATGGTGGTGCCCTGGGCCTGACCAACCCTGACTTCCTGCTGCTTGACGAGGATCCCGGGGCCGAGGGCTCCATGGACCCCGAAAAGCTTGCCGCAATGCCCATCCCGGTGTATCCGGCCACCGCGAAACTCACCAGCTGGTCCATCCACAAAGTCATCAGCGCCCTCCTGGAGACCATGGACCTGGATGCGATGAGCGATCCCCTTCCGGAGCGTATCGTTCATCGCGACGGGCACCTCAGTGTTGCCGAGGCATATCGACTGATCCATTCGCCGGAGACCCCCAAGGACTGGCAGCGGGCACAGGAGCGCTTCCGTTACCAGGAAGCCCTGGTCCTGCAGACAGCCTTGGCGCGCCGACGGGCCCAGCTCGCGGCGGAGGAAGCAACGGCCCGGCGGCCGATCAGTGGCGGTTTGCTGGGTAAGTTCGACCAAAACCTGCCGTTTACCCTCACAGCCGGCCAATCCGCCGTCGGAAAGACGCTTGCGGAGGAACTCGCCCGGGACACGCCCATGAACAGGTTGCTGCAGGGTGAGGTGGGATCCGGCAAGACGATCGTGGCCCTCCGTGCGATGCTGCAGGTGGTGGACGCCGGTGGCCAGGCCGCCCTGCTTGCCCCCACTGAGGTGCTGGCCGCCCAGCATTTCCACTCCATCCGGCGGACATTGGGGGAGCTTGCGCGGGACCACGTCTTTGGCGGCGCTGGGATGCTTGGTGGCGATCCCGCTCAGGGTACCGTCCAGGTGACGCTGCTGACGGGTTCCATGCCCACCGCCGCGAAGAAACAGGCCATGCTGGATGCCGCGTCCGGGAATGCAGGCATCGTGATCGGCACGCACGCTTTGCTGAGCGACAAAACGAGCTTCCAGGATCTCGGCTTGATTGTGGTGGATGAGCAGCACCGCTTCGGAGTGGAGCAACGTGATGCCCTGAGGGCAAAGGCACAACGGCCCCCGCACTTGCTGGTCATGACGGCCACTCCTATCCCGCGGACTGTTGCCATGACGGTGTTTGGCGACCTTGAAACGTCCATCCTTGATGAGCTTCCGGCGGGGCGCGCCCCCATTTCAACCCACGTGGTGGGCCTGGCCGAGAACCCCGGCTGGGTGGACCGGATTTGGAAGCGGTCCCGTGAAGAAGTCGAATCGGGCCACCAGGTGTACGTCGTCTGCCCCAAGATCGGATCGGACGACGACGGCGACTTCAGCCCGGGTGAAGCGGAACCAAGCGACGCCGACCTCGCGGACGACGGTGCGTCACGGGAGCTCGCGTCGGTGACTGCCGTCGTCGAAAGCCTCCTCGATGAGCCGTCCTTGTCCGGAGTTCAGGTGGCACCGCTCCACGGCCGGCAGGACCCGCAGCTCAAGTCCGACACCATGGCCTCGTTCGCGGCCAACCAAACCAAGGTCTTGGTGTCCACCACCGTCATCGAAGTGGGTGTGGACGTCCACAATGCCACCCTTATGGTGATCCTGGACGCTGACCGCTTTGGGATTTCGCAGCTCCACCAGCTGCGTGGGCGGGTGGGCCGCGGAGGACTGCCCGGCACTTGCCTGTTGGTGACTACCCTGGAACCAGGTCACCCGAGCCGGCGCCGCCTGGAAGCCGTTGCCTCAACCACTGACGGCTTTGAGCTCTCCCAAGAGGACCTGAAGCTTCGCAGGGAGGGCGACATCCTTGGCGCTTCCCAATCCGGGGGCCGCTCCACACTGAAACTGCTTCGTGTCCTTGACCACGAGGACATCATTGCGCGCGCACGCACTGACGCCCAGGCCCTTGTGTCAGAAGACCCTGCCTTGGGTAACCAGCCGGCCCTCGCTGCGGCAATCGACGACTATTTGAATCCCGAAAAGGAGGCGTTCCTTGAACGCGGTTAAGAGTCCAGGGACGCTTTATTACCTGAAAGCTACCACCCTATGAGCCGCATCATTGCCGGTGTCGCCGGCGGCAATCCCTTGGCGAGCGTGCCCGGAAGAGCGACGCGGCCCACGACGGACCGGGTCAAGGAGGCGCTCTTCTCCCGCTTGGAGTCATTGGCGGTTATTGATGGGTTCCGGGTCCTGGACCTCTACGCCGGTTCGGGTTCGCTGGGAGTCGAGAGCGCCAGCCGTGGCGCCCGCAGCGTGGATCTGGTGGAGTTTGACGCCAGGGCCAGCGATGTCTGCCAGCGCAATGCCGACCTGGTGAACCAGGTGCTTGGAGGCAAGAGGGTATCGGTCCACAGGTCAAAGGTGGAATCGTTCCTTGAACGTGCCGGCGAAGCTGATGTGTGGGACTTGGTCTTCCTGGACCCGCCGTACCCGTTGGACGAAGATGCCCTCAGCGCTGTGCTTGCCAAACTGGCACCGCACCTGGACGAGGCTGCAGTAGTAGTTGTGGAGCGAAGTTCGCGAAGTCCCGAACCCGCGTGGCCGCAGTCCTTGGAATGCTTCGCGGACAAGAAATACGGCGAGACCAAACTGTGGTTCGCGGAGCCGTCCTGAGGCGTGTCCCTGCCTAGCCTGTGATGCGATCGAGGTCGACGCCTGTGAGTACTGCGGCCGGATGCGGTCCGCGGGCAAGGAGCTCAGCGGTCCAACCGGGCGGCCATGGCTTTTGGGTGCCCACCAGGACGATGTTGCCCGGGTACCGGCCCTCGAACATGCCTGATTCGGCAAAGGCGGCGACGTCCGTCATCGCTGCCCGTAGTGCAGCCACCTGGCTGCGTACCAAGGTCAGGGCGGGCTCATCGCCCACGTTGATGATCAGGACGCCGTTCGGGCTTAACCTTGCGGCTGCCTCTTCGTAGAACTCCTGGCAGGCGATGTGGGCTGGTGCCTCGGGTCCGGAGAAGATGTCAAGGATAACGACGTCGAACGTCAGGTGGGCGGGCAGCTCACCCAACGCGTCGCGGGCGTCGCCGATATGGGTGCTCAGTGCGGTGCCGTCGGGCATGGGCAGCTTTTGGAGGACGAAATCCAGGAGTTCGCGCTCGAGCTCAACGGCATACTGGTCCGAACCCGGACGGGTGGCCTGGATGTAGCGGGCCAAGGTGAGGGCGCCGGCTCCGAGGTGCAAGGCGGTGAGGGGCTTGCCCGGTTCTGCTGCAAGGTCCACCACGTGTCCGATCCTGCGCAGGTACTCGTAGAAGATCTCTGCCGGGTCCTGGAGGTTGACGTGGGATTGTTCTGCTCCGCCGATGCTGAGGACGAAGCTGCCGTTTATGAGGGTGTCGGCCTCGATGGTGGCGTGTTGGCCCGTCGTCCGAAGGAAGCGGGTGGCATGGGGCTGGGCGGGGTTCAGAGCAGGTCCTTGAGCGTGGCCAGGCGTTCGGCAGCTTCTTCCAGAACCCCGGTCTTCTTGCAGAACGCGAAGCGCAGCAGGGAACGGGTCCGCTCGGCGCCTTCAGGGTGGCAGAACACTGGAACGGGGATTGCTGCCACTCCTACCAGGCCGGGCAACCGCCGTGCGAGGTCGACGGAATCGCTGATGCCCAGGGGGGCTGTATCGACGTTGACGAAGTACGTTCCGCTGGGGGAGTACACCCCAAATCCAGCGGCACGCAGGCCCGCGGCGAGGATATCGCGCTTATGCTTTAGGGTCGTTGCGATGCCGGTGTAGAACTCGTCCGGTAGCGCGAGGCCCACCGCGATGGCGCTCTGGAAGGGAGTGCCGGAACTGTAGGTCAGGAATTGCTTCACAGTGCGCACAGCCGCCACGAGGTGTTCCGGGCCGCTCAGCCAGCCGATCTTCCAGCCGGTGAAGGAAAACGTCTTTCCGGCGGAGGAGATGGTGATGGTCCGTCCGGCCGCTCCCGGCAGGGACGTGACGGGGATGTGGGCCGGGCCGAATGTCAGGTGCTCGTACACCTCATCGCTGACGATGATGGCGTCGTGTTTTGCCGCCAACTCAACGACCTTTGCCAGGACCTGCTGGGGGAAGACAGCACCGGTGGGGTTGTGCGGGTTGTTGAGGAGGACAACCTTGGTCCGGCTGCTGAACGCGTTTTCCAAGGCGTCGAGGTCAGGCATGAAGTCCGGCGCCAGCAGGGGAGCGGTGACGTGTTTGGCGCCTGCCAGGCCAATGATGGCACCGTAGGAGTCGTAGAACGGTTCGAAGGTCAGGACTTCATCGCCGGGTTGCACGAAGGCCAGCAGCGCCGCGGCGATTGCCTCGGTAGCGCCGGTGGTGACCAGTACTTCCGTGTCGGGATTGGGGTCCAATCCGTAGAACCGCTTCTGGTGGGCCGCGATTGCTTCCCTCAGCGCGGGGATGCCCTTGCCCGGAGCGTACTGGTTGGCTCCGGATGCAATGGCATCCTGGGCGGCGGCCTTGATCTCCGACGGGCCGCCCTCGTCGGGGAAGCCTTGGCCCAGGTTGATGGCGCCCGTGGATACCGCCAGCGTGGTCATTTCCTCGAAGATGGTGACTCCGAGCCCTCCATTGGGCGACAACAGGTTCGCTCCGAGGGCTGCCCGCTGCCACGGGGCGGCGCTGCCCGTACCCTGGGGGGATCCGTTGCCGGCGTGTGTATCAAGGGGGCTGATGCCTGCGGATGCCATGGGAGCCATGGTATCCCGGCAGAGCCATGGGGTAGGTTCGTCTCATGAGACGCGCGGTATGCCCTGGATCTTTTGACCCTATCCACAACGGACATCTCGAAGTCATCGCCCGGGCTGCCGGCTTGTTTGACGAAGTTATCGTGGCGGTATCGACGAACTACGCCAAGAAGTACCGGTTCAGCCTCGAAGACCGCATGGAGATGGCACGCGAAACGCTGGCGTCGTTGCGCGGAATCATCGTGGAGCCCATGGGTGAAGGACTCCTCGCCGAGTACTGCAGGAACCGGGGCGTTTCTGCCATCGTCAAGGGTCTTCGGTCCTCTTCGGACTTTGACTACGAGCTGCCCATGGCCACCATGAACCGCCAGCTGACCGGCGTCGAAACCGTCTTCCTGCCGGCGGAGGCGCATTACGTGCATCTTTCTTCCACCCTGATCAAGGAGATCAGCGTGCTGGGGGGCGATATCTCCGATTTCGTCCCTAAGTCGGTGCTGAAACGGCTCCTCGCTGGCGAGCCGCCCACCGAACCGCCGCGCAAGGGGTAAGCTTGATGGGTACCTTGCGCCTTCACGCAGAGTTCCCAGCTGAAACCACCGTGCCTTTGCGCGCGCCCGGCGTCGGTTTGAGTCCTCCAGCGAGATCAGGCTAAGATGGTACGTCGGTCATATGTTCTACAGGAGTTCTCATTAAGCGAGATGCAAGTTCGCCCTTGGCGCTGGTAGTCAAGGACCTTGGACGCAGTCCAGGGACCATGCGGACACTCAACGAGCATGTACCTGCGCCAAGTGACCTTGGTGTGGCGCTCATTGGCGTGAAGGAAGGCTCGGATATCGAGCTGGATCTTCGCCTGGAGGCCGTACACGAAGGAATTCTGGTATCTGGCTCCGCCCTCGTCGAAGTAACCGGCGAGTGCGGGCGATGCCTGGATCCCCTTGCGTATGACCTTGAGGTCAATGTGCAAGAACTTTTCTTCTACGAAGGCGTTGAGCTTTCGGGTGAAGAAGACGATGAAGAGCAACGTCGAGTCGAGTACGATCTGATCGATCTTGAGCCGGTGTTGCGGGACGCAGTAGTCACTATGCTGCCGTTCCAGCCGGTGTGCCGGGAAGACTGCCAGGGTCTGTGCTCCGAATGTGGAGCGCGCCTGGAAGACGAGCCGGGGCACCACCACGAGGTCATTGACCCTCGCTGGGCTGCCCTAGCTGATCTGGCTAAGACTGACCGGCAAACCGATTAGTAAGTGTTCGTCTAAGAGAGAAATGAGATAGCCGTGGCTGTTCCCAAGCGGAAAATGTCTCGCGCAAATACACGCGCCCGCCGTGCCCAGTGGAAGGCAACTGCCCCCAACTTGGTCAAGACCATCGAAAACGGTCAGGTTACCTACAGCCTGCCGCACCAGGCAAAGGTCGTCACTGACTCTGCCGGCACCGCGCTGTTCCTTGAATACAAGGGCCGCAAGGTCGCAGACGCCTAATCTGCCGTACAGGCTGACTAAGGATGTCTTCAACTGAAGAGCTTCTGAAGCGTCTCGGTGTCTCCATTGACACCGAGACGCTTCGTCTTGCTCTCACACATCGCTCATACGCGTATGAGAACGGCGGGATCCCCACCAACGAGCGCCTCGAGTTCCTCGGCGACTCCATCCTGGGCTTCTCGGTCACCGATTCCTTGTACCGTGAGAACCCCTCGCTGCCTGAAGGCGAACTAGCCAAGCGGCGTTCCGCCGTCGTCAGTACGCGGGCTTTGGCCGGCATTGGGCGCTCCATCGGCGTCGGCGAGTTCATTTACCTCGGGCAAGGTGAGAAGCTGACCGACGGCAAGAACAAGGCGTCCATCCTGGCTGACACCATGGAAGCCCTGATCGGTGCCACGTACCTTTCGAACGATATCGAAACCGCCCGCCAACTGGTCATGCGCCTGGTAGGTCCGCTCCTGAAGGACGCAGGCGCCCTCGGTGCCGGCACGGACTGGAAAACGAGCATCCAGGAGCTGACGGCCAGCCGCCAGCTTGGGGTCATCCACTACGCCGTGGAGGGCTCCGGTCCCGATCACGCCAGGACTTTCGAAGCCGTCCTGAACATCGGTGGGACCCCCTATGGTCGCGGCTCTGGCCATTCCAAGAAAGAGGCGGAGCAGGAAGCTGCTGCCGATGCCTGGCGTGCACTCACCGCCATGGACTCATCAGCTGCCGGTCCGGCCCAAGCCTGACGGATGCCGGAACTCCCTGAAGTAGAGGTAGTACGCCGAGGTCTGGCCCGCTGGGTGCGTGGCCGGACCATCACCGGCGTCGACGTCATTGATCCCCGCTCCATCCGGCGGCATGCCTTGGGTACCGAGGATTTCGTGGGGAACCTCGAACATGCAACCGTGCTGGATGTCGTTCGACGCGGGAAGTTCCTGTGGATGCCCTTGGCCATGGAGAACCCTGCTGGCACCACGCACGCGGCCACCGCTTTGGAGATGCCGCGCGTGGCGCTGATGGCCCATCTGGGAATGAGCGGCCAGCTGCTCATGCAGGATCCGGCGGTGCCGGATGAGAAGCACCTCAAGGTCCGGATCAAGCTCAGCCCGGTGGACGGCATGCCGGAGCAGCTGCGGTTTGTCGACCAACGCATTTTCGGTGGACTCTTCGTCACGTCGTTGATCCCAACCGTCGACGGCGGCCCTGGCGGCCTTGGCGAATCGCCCCTGCCCGAGATCGCAGAAGAAGCATCGCACATCGCCCGGGACCCGCTCGACCCGCACTTTTCCTTCGATGCGTTCTACCGAAAGATCAAGAACCGCAAGACGGGCCTCAAGAGGGCGCTCCTGGACCAGGGTGTCATCTCGGGAATTGGCAACATCTACGCCGATGAAGCACTGTGGCGCGCACGCCTCCACTACGCCCGGGCCACGGACACCCTTCGCCGTTCCGATGCCGAGCGCCTGGTGGTGGCCGCGCAAGAGGTCATGAATGCTGCGTTGGCTGCAGGAGGGACGAGTTTTGATTCCCTCTACGTGAATGTGAACGGTGATTCGGGGTACTTTTCCCGTTCCCTTAACGCTTATGGGCGGGCTGGTGAGCTGTGCCCGCGCTGCGAAGCAGCCGGGCTCAGAAGTGTCATCAAACGGGAGCAGTTCATGAACCGCTCCTCTTATACCTGCCCTGTGTGCCAACCGCGCCCGCGGAATGGGCGTTGGTAGCGCCAAAACTGTTCCGGAATCCGGATCGCGATGGCAGACTGTCCCCATGAAACGCGTGGCCCCGAATCAGCCGCTCTGCGGCGTACCCAGCCCGGCCAAACCATGATGGCGCGGCGGCTGGTCATCGCAGGCATTTGCCTTGCCCTGCTGGTCGCCGCCGTGGCAGTCATTTTCGATCAGATGGCTGGAAGGACCGGCTCCACCACTGCGCAGGATTCCTCCACTTCACGCCCAGCCCCCAGCTCCAGCGGCACCCAGGGTGCTCCGGCCGGCGCAAGCCCGGGCGAGGGCACCCCGGTGTCCGGCAGCCCGTCGTCGAACCAGGCCGGCGCCGGCCCGGAGGGGACCGGCGGCGACGGCCAGTCCACCGCCAAACCCCTGGAAGTCCTTCCACCGGTGACCGCGACCCCTTCCGGCTTGCCCGAACCATCCGCGCCCGCCCCCTTGATCTCGGGTGCCTTGCCTGCGCCGGGTACGGCTGCCGGCAAGGTGGTGGACGGGTGGCCGGCTGACATTCTCACCCTGCCTGCCGGAACAACCATAGGTTCCACCTCAGTGACGACCTCGGGCAATGCCCTTCAAGTGGCAGCGGATGGGATCGTGGCCAAACCCCAAAGCGAAGTGCTGGGCTCCTTCAGCCAGTCCCTGGTGTCCCGTGGGTTCTGGTCTGAGCAAGCTCCCGCCGCTGACGGTGCTGTGGCCACGCGGTTCGTTCGTGGCAGCGATACCGTGACAGTCTCCGTGACGACGACGGGTACCGGCGCTTCGCGGTTCCAACTGCTGGGCACCCTGCATACGACGGCGGGCTAGGGGCGGCCATGTACATTTCGCTTTCAGACCGGGGCGGTAAACGGGCCAAGCCGCAAGGTGCGGAAACGGCGCTGCCGAGTGGAGTGCCGTTCCGCTTGTCACCGGTGATCGTATGGCTGGGCATCGTCAGCATGGTCACGGATGTCTCCTCGGAATCGGTCACAGCCATTCTCCCGTTGTACGTGACCGGCTTCCTGGGGTTGTCCACGATCGCATTTGGTTTCATTGACGGGATCAATCAAGGCGCCAGCGCGATCGTCAGAATTGCCGCGGGCTGGGCAGCGGACCGGAGCGGCCATCCAAAACGAATTGCGTTGGCCGGGTATGGCCTGTCCATGGTTGCAAGGATAGGTTTCCTGTTGGCCGGGGGATTCTGGGCGATTGCCGCGATTGTCACGGGGGACAGGATCGGCAAAGGTATACGCACTGCCCCCAGGGATGCGCTCATTTCAGTGTCCGCGCAGCCTGAGCATCTTGCCAGGTCCTTCGGGGTGCACCGGATGCTGGACAATATCGGGGCAGCAGCCGGACCGTTGATCGCGTTCTTTGTCCTGCTGATGATTCCCAACGGGTTCAGCACGGTTTTTGTCGTCTCGCTTGCGTTCGCTGTGATTGGCGTTGCCGTCCTGGGGCTGATTGTGCCGGACGTCCGGGCGGATGGGCTGCCGGACGCAGCCGAACGCGAGGGGCGCCGGCTGTTCGCTTTTTCGTGGAGCCACTTGAAGGAGCCGGGCCTGGGAAAGGTGCTGATCGCTGCCGGGCTCCTGGGCCTGGTGACCATTGGCGACGGCTTTATCTACCTGGTCCTGCAGGCCAGGGACTCTTTTGCTGTCCAGTGGTTCCCGCTGTTGTTCGTAGGCACCAACGTGGTCTTCCTGGCGTTTGCGGTTCCCATGGGACGGTTGGCTGACCGGGTAGGCAAGATCCCGGTATTTGTCGGCGGCCACGTGGCGCTCCTGGCCACCTATCTCCTCGCGGCTTCGCCCATCGGTGGACTTGCTACCACAGTGGGTTGCCTGGTTCTGCTGGGTGCGTTTTACGCGGCAACCGACGGCGTATTGGCCGCATTGGCCAGCCAACTGACCCCGCCCGGGAAACTGGCCACGGGTATCGCTTCGGCCCAGACAGTTGTGGCGCTCACCAGGATGATCGCTTCAGCCGGCTTCGGTGTGCTCTGGTACGCGGCGGGTGCGTCGTCAGCCATGGTGATAGCGGGCGCGTTGCTGGGGTGCGTGGTTGTGGCCGTCATTTTCATCCTGCGGGGCACTTCGCCAGCCAATGTCGTTAACGCCGACGCATGAGTGAAGCGCTGGGCCTGGGAAAGGTTAGGTGGGGCCTTCTGCTGGCCGTGACTGCCTTGGTCCTGGCAGGAGCAGGAATCTACGCGGTGGGGGCCTATCAGCGGTTTGAGGAGAGCCGCTCTGCGGCCTCGACGGTGGGTGTCACGGCTGCGCAACCGCTGCCAAGCGTTCCCTTTGTCCTCTTCCGGAACACAGCTTCCGGGCAGGGATACGGCCACGCAGCAACCGTTCCCCTCTCGGCTCCGGCGGGAGCCAGGTCCGTCAGCGAACAGGAATGCGACCGTGTGTATGGAACAAAGGAGTCTTCCGTCTGCCTGAAGACAAACCGCGGGCTGGTGACCGCGTTCGAAGCTGCGCTCTTGAACCGGGACTGGGAACCCCAAAGCTCGTGGCCCATCAAGGGAATACCCAGCAGGACCCGTATCAGTCCTGATGGCTCAATGATCGCCACCACCGTGTTTGTCACGGGCCACTCGTATGCGACCGCCGGGTTCTCGACCGCCACGGAGATCACACAGTCGGGAGGAACACCCGAAAACCTGGAGGACTACGCCCTCCTGGTCAACGGACAACGGCTGGTGGCCACTGACAGGAACATCTGGGGAGTAACGTTCGTGCCGGGACAAAAGGATGCCTTCTACGCCACGGCGGCTTCGTCGGGGCGGATCTGGTTGGTCCGCGGAAGTATCTCAGCAAAGACGCTGACCGCTGTGCACGACAATGTGGAGTGCCCATCGATTTCGCCCGACGGGACCAGGATTGCCTTCAAGAAGAACGACGGCGGTGCTTTGGCTGCGCATTGGAAGGTGGCTGTGCTTGACCTCGCCACCGGGCAGGAGACGGTCCTATCCGAGAAGCGAAGCGTCGATGACCAGATTGAATGGCTGGACAACCAGAACCTCCTTTACGGGTTGGCGGATGAGGCCGTGGAAGGGGACAGCAACATCTGGCAGCTGGGCACCACTCCCGGTTCGCAACCGGCTATGTTCATTGCCCACGCGTGGTCGCCCAGCGTCATCCGTTGAGCAAGCCACCCGTAAAGTAGGTCCTCTGCTGTGTGATCAGCAGAGCGGCAACAGCCCGCAGAGCAAACCACCGGACTGCGTCGGGCTCGGTGACGGGCTCGGTGTCGCAGTAGGCGTTGCCGTAGCTGTCGGGGTAGGCGTTGCCGTAGCTGTCGCGGTAGGCGACGGGGACGGTGCCGCCGCCGCTTGCTGGGCGGGTGCGGCACTTGAGTAGACAACGTCCACGAAGTAGTTCGTCGCCCCGAACGAGCTGGCCGGCATGACGCCTCCTGAGCCGTACCTGTACAGCCCGTTATTGGGTCCGGAAGCGGTAAACACACCGCTCGTCCAGGTCTGGTTGAAGAAGCCTTGCGTATAGGAGTACCGGCCGACGGGGGCACGGTAGGAAACCACGTAGGTCTGGCCGGTCGACAATGCCACGGGGGTGGCCAGTGTGGCGGTCTGCCATCCTGTTGCCGTCTCATTGGTGAAGGTCACTTGTGCCAGCCGCGTGCCCGCCGAGTTCCAGAGCGAGCCGACGTGGGTTCCGGTGTTTCCGGTCCCCTTGTAGAAACGGATGCCGGTGACGTTGCCCGCCTGGGAAACGGTGAAGGCCGTGCCCAACTCCACAGACAGGGCATCCGAGGCGGACGCTGTCTGGGGGCTCAGTGAACCGAAGATGGTGGACACCTGGACGGTCGGGGCTGCAGTTGTGAACTGCCAGTTGGTGGTGGGGTAAGCCTGCCCCTGTTGGGAGACCACGTTGGCCACGCTGGCTGAGATGACCGTGCTGTTGGGAAGGGGTCCGGCCGGCGTGAACGTGACCGTCCGGCTATCGGAGGAGAGAGCCGCCGTCCCTGCAATGGATGAGCCGTTCGCCGTCAGGGTAAAGGACGAACCGGCGTTGATCCCGGAGGAGAAGGTGATGGACGGTTTCACGTCGGTGGGGATGTCCGTGGCGCCCGGTGCCGGAACCTGCTCCGTTACCGTCAGTTGCGCAGAGGTGACACTGAAGATGACATCGACCAAGTAGCTTGCAAACGATCGGTCACCCGGGAAGTTACCTGAATATGTATACATGCCGGAATCGGGTGCTGTGCGTAGGGGGCCACTGGTGAAGCCCTCGCCGAATCCTGCATCCGTGTAAGAGTACTTTCCGCTCGGAGACTTGTACGCAGCTATGTACTCAGTGTCAGCCTGGATGGACACCGGCTGACTGAACGTCGCAGTCTGCCAGCCGGCTGTAGTTTCGTTGGTGAAGGTCACGGATGAAAGCAATTGTCCCGTTGCGGTAAAGAGGGATCCGGTGTGGGTCCCGATATTCCCGCCCGATTTGTAGAAACGGATGGCGGTTATTTGACCGGCAGTGTCGCTGGCGAACCTGACTCCCAGAGTCAAAGCCATGCCATCGTCCACCTCGGCGGTGGTAGGCGATACCGTGTCCTGATACAAGGTGCAAGGGCATGCCCCGGGGGTCCGTGGCGGGGGAACGGTAGTGAAAGTCCACGAACCACCGGATGACATGGCTTGCCCGGACACTGCCGTAGCGGTGACTGTGGCCGTGTAAGTCGTTTCTGCTGCAAGCGGCGCAGCGGGAGTGAAGGTAACTCTCCGCGTCGCTTGGTCGTACGTGGTTGCCCCTGCGACTGCAACCCCGTTGCCGTTTTTCAAGGACAAAGTGACGCTCGACGGCACGGCGGCCTCGGACAGCACGGCTGACACCGCCTTATCCAGAGGGACACTCGATGAGCCAGGCAGTGGTGTGTGGGAACCGACTGTGAATGGGGGCGCCGGAATCATGACGATAACGTCAACAAGGTAACTGGTGGTCGACCGCGAATTCGGGAAGTCCCCGGTGTACGAGTAAGCGCCAGCATCGGCGTCGGCCCGAAGTGGCCCAATACTCATGCCCGGCCCAAACCCGTCGACAGTGGCTGAGTAGGTACCGGTAAGAGACTTGTACGCCACGATGTACTGGGTATTGGCTGCCATTTGGACTGGCTGGCTGAACATGGCCGTCTGCCAGCCTGATGCGCTTTCATTGGCAAAGGTGACGGTCGCCAGCTGCTGGCCAGACGCCGCGTAGAGTGCGCCGGTATGGGTGCTGGTGTTGCCCGCGGACTTGTAGAAGCGGATGCCCGTGATTTCGCCCGCCGAAACGCTGGAGAAGCGCACACCCAGGGTGAGCGGAACTCCATCCCTTATCTCCGGGATTCCAGGTGTGACGCTGTCATCAAAGAGACTGCACGGGCAGGCGCCGGGTACAGGCATCGTGGCCGCGGTGGTAAATGTCCAAGTGCCCCCCGACGCTACTTGGCCACCCACACTGTCGGTGCCGGCCAGTGTAGCGGTGTACTGGGTGCTGAACTGCAGTTGCGCGGACGGTGTGAACGTGGCGCGGCGCGATACAGCGTCGTAAGCTGTGGTTCCAGCGACAGGACCGGCGGCCGACCGCAGCGTCAACTGGACGCTGGCGGCAGTAACGGGCTTTGAGAACACCGCGCTGACCTTGGTTGCCACCGGGACGCTCGACGATGAGGGTATAGGCGAGTGCGAAGACACCGTCAGGGGGGAGTTGTCCACGGTGCTGAAAATAGCGTCGGCGAAGTAGTTGCCACCGTTGTAACTGGCTGTGGGGAAGCTTTGCGACGTGCTGTACACACCTGCCGGCTCGGCACCAAAGCCACCAGCAACTGTCAATGGAGCGGCCGTCGAGCCGAAGCTCGCCCATTGGTAATCCTGGCTGGAATAGTGTCCCTTGGGCGCCCAGTATGAGACCGTGTACTTTTGTCCCGCAGCGACAGCCACTGGTTGGCCGAATAGCGTCGACTGCCAGCCGGATGCGGTCTCATTGGTGAACGTGGCCGTGGCTAGGCGCTCGCCGGAGGAATTCCACAACGAACCAATGTGCGTTCCGGTGTTGGCCGTGTTCTTAAAAAACCGGACCCCGGTGATAAAGCCGTCCACTGTGGGAGTGAAGCGTAATCCCATTTCGTAGGCATTACCGTCGCCGGAATCCTGAATAGCAGGAACAGTTTGCCCGAACACGCTGTAAGGCCCGCTCAGGGTCAGGTTGCGGGTTGTGGCGGCCCCGATGTTGGCGCTGTCGTCAATCGCCCGGACCTGGATGGTGGCAGTGGCAAGGCCCTGCTGGATGTAGCTGTAAGTCCAGTTCTGCTTTCCCGTGGCCGGGTGCCATGTGTTGCCGCCGTCCGTCGAAACCTCGACGCCGGCAACTGCGCCACCGCTGTCCGACGCGGTGCCAGTGACGGTCACCTTGGTGCCATGGGGGATCGTCGCTCCGTTGGCTGGAGCAGTGATGGCAACCGCGGGCCCTGTCCGATCACTGCTGGCGGCTGCGGCCACCAGGCCTGTCGCACGCGTTGCGGGCTGTACGCCCATGTCGGCAAAGAGGTTGAGTTGGGCCTGCCGCATCCGGGTATCAGCTGCTGCACCGTTGCCGTCGTGCTCCTGGTCCAGTCCCCAAGTCCACTGGACGCTGCCGGACGAAAACACCAAAGCGCCACTGGAGGCGCGATATAAAGTCACGCTGTGCTTGGTGCTGCCCGGCTTTACGGTGTTCCCAAAATCCTGAAGGTATTCCGGCACATTACCCACCGTGGTGGACAGCCGGATAAGTCCCGCAGGACGGAATCCGTTGTCGATGTCTTCGTCGGATTCGTATCCCACCGTGTGGGGGGCCAGAGCGGCTGATGAGCCGGCGGGCAATGTTGCCAGAGTGGTATTACGCCAGAGGCGGGTCTTGCCCTCCTCTGAGCTGACAGTCACCGGGAGGTCGGAGAAATTGGACATGTACATTGTGCCGGTCAGCCCGTTCTCCGGAAGGCCACCACCATTGGCTTGGGAAGCGTAGCGAGGATCCCGCCAAGTGCCGGTCCACTGTGGACTGGGGTCGACCTTACCGTTGGACCAAGTCTCTTTGTAGGAGGTGAGCGTACGACCGGCAGCACCGTCAACAATGGATGGCTCAAAGCGTGTCCGCCAGTACATTTCATTGCCGGACAGGAACTGCAGATTGACGCCGGCATCGCGGGCTGCTGCCACATTGGCACGCTGGGGTCCGGACCAGTACTCATCGTGTCCAACTGAGAGGAACACTTTGTGGTTCAGCAGCAGCCCGCCGCTGCGATCTGTATCGAGGCCACTGATGTAGCTGACGTCGTACCCGTTTTGTTCCAGAAACCGAACCATGGGGTATTCATTGGCGAAATAGAAGTCTCTTCCCGAATTTGCGCCCCGGGTGGCAATTGGTCGGTTGTAGCTGATTTTGTAGGCCCGGCCGTTCTGGGCGCCTTGATAGAAGTCCGAGCCCCCATAGGTGTTGTACGCCTGCCAAGTGGTGTCCGATGTTTGCAATACAACATCCGAACGGCTCGCGTCGGATCGCACTACGAACGTTATGTGGCTCTGGCCGCCCGTATCGGGCCTGGTAAGCAACGCTACGTAGACGCCTGAGACGGCTGTCGAGGGGACCTGCCACGTGGCAGATACGGCCCAGTTGCCGCAGTCGAACAAGTCGGTGGCAACGTCCGTTCGGCATGCGGGCTGTTTCTGCCTGAATGCAGATGGCGTTACGTTCGCGATTTTGCGGGCTCCGTTTCCGCCGTACCAGCCGGTGCGGTAAATCCCAATCGTGTACGTGGGCGCGTCCGTATCGACCTTAAAACGTATGGGCTGCCCTGCATTGACGCTCATGTCCGTCGAGAAGCCTTGGATGCTGTCGTCGCCCGGCACCTCAATGTCCCATTCCGATGGTGGACTGCCGGGTTTGGAGTTCTCACAGGCCACAGCGTTGACCACTGGGTCACAGGGCCCCGCCGCGACGGCTGCCGGCGCGGTGAGTGGCAGCAGTGCCCCCACCAGGGCGATCACCACGGGTAAAAGGAGACCCTTGAAGATTCGCTGTGGTCGGGAAGCTGAAGGACCGGGCATCAGAACTCCTGGAGTGGTACGCCGATAGCTAAGACGGGCCCGCGGGGTAATGCGCAGGTCCCGGCTTGTCACTCCCCAGCCAGGGTCAAACCTAGATCTTCAGTTGTGGAACACGGGTTCGCCACATGGGCGCGTCGTTCCGAAAAACGGGACCGGATCCGGTGCAGGCCAACAACAGTTCGAGCCTGGGCCGGATCACCGGAACGAAAAGTCCATGTAACCCTTGGCAGGAGTGTAGGGGTGCGGCTGGCCGCCCGCAAGGCATTCCGGCATCAGATCCCTGTATTTCGCCCTATCGGCAGTAGATTTGGGGATACAACCAACGGTCCATCCAGGAGAACCGAAGCGCCTTGCATTTGAAAAGTCTGACTGTCCGCGGATTCAAGTCCTTTGCGTCGGCCACGACGTTCGACTTCGAACCCGGCGTCACCGCCGTCGTCGGCCCCAACGGCTCGGGCAAATCCAACGTGGTGGACGCGTTGGCCTGGGTCATGGGCGAGCAGGGCGCAAAAACGCTGCGTGGCGGCAAGATGGAAGACGTGATTTTCGCCGGGACGTCAGGCCGCCCTCCCTTGGGGCGGGCACATGTGTCCCTCACCATTGACAACGCTGACAACGCCCTCCCTATCGAGTACAGCGAAGTCACGATCTCCCGCACCCTTTTCCGCACGGGTGGGTCTGAATACGCCATCAATGGTGCGCCATGCCGGCTCCTGGACATCCAGGAGCTGCTGTCCGACTCAGGCCTCGGCCGGGAAATGCATGTCATCGTCGGGCAAGGGCAGTTGGACCGTGTCCTGCATGCCACCCCTGAAGACCGTCGGGGCTTCATCGAGGAAGCAGCCGGGATCCTCAAGCACCGCCGCCGGAAGGAAAAGACGGTCCGGAAGCTCGAGGCCATGCAGGCCAACCTTGCCCGGCTTGGCGACCTGACTGCGGAAATCCGACGGCAACTCACACCGTTGGGCAAGCAGGCGGAGATCGCGCGACGGGCACAGACGGTCCAGTTCGACGTCCGGGACGCCCGCGCCCGGCTCCTCGCGGACGACCTCGTGCAACTGACAACCTCCCTCGAACAGGACGTCGCCGACGAAGCTGCACTCAAGGAACGGCGCCAGGTGGTCGAGGCCGGCCTGCTGGTGGGCCGTCAACGTCAGGCGGCCCTGGAGCAGCAGGCCGCAGAGGCGACCCCGCGGCTCAACGCGGCCCGCGACCATTGGTATCAGCTCTCCGCCGGGCGGGAGCGCCTGCGATCCCTTGGCTCCCTGGCTACCGAACGCCGTCGGCTCCTCGGTTCTTCCGAAGGGGCCGTGGACTCTGGGCGCGATCCGGACCAGCTTGAACGGCAAGCGGCGCGCGTGCGTGAGGAACAAGCGGCACTGGAACATGACATCCTCGCCAAGCAAGCGGCGCTCCTCGAAGCCACCGTCGCCAAGGACGGGGCGGAAGCGCTCGCGGCCGCGGAGGACAAGCGGCTTACCGCAATGCTGAGGGCTGCGGCAGACCGCAGGGAGGGCCTGGCCAGGCTGGCTGGCCAGGTGGCCGCGGCACGTTCCCGTGCAGAAGCTGCCGAAGCTGAGCGCGGCCGGCTCCGGGAGTCTCTTGCGTCGGGCAACGAAAGGCGCCGGAAGGCCCAAAGCGAGTTCACGGCACTGGAAACCCAAGTGGCCGGTGTCGAGGATGGGGAAGAGAGCCTCGACGCCGAGTATGAGGAAGCCACCGAGGTCCTGGACGCAGTCCTCGCGGAGATCGAAGAGCTCAAAGCTGCCGAGCGGGACGCTGTTCGCGAGCGTGACTCGTTGACGGCCCGTCGGGACGCACTGCAGTTGGGACTTAAACGCAAGGACGGCTCCGGCCGGCTCCTCGCGGCGGAGGGGACCCTTGGTCCGCTGCCAGCCATGATCAGCGTCGAACCGGGATACGAGGCCGCCGTTGCCGCCGCCCTGGGAAGCGCCTCCGACGCGGTAGTGGTTGGCGGTGCCGCCGACGCTGTTGCCGCCATCGGGTTGTTGAAGCAGGACGACGCCGGACGTGCGACGCTGCTCTTGGCCGACGGTGGAACCGACGTTCAGGCCCTTCGGAGCAGCAGCCCGCTTCCGGCCGGTTGTCGCTGGGTTGCCGACGTCGTGAAAATCGGCGACCCCGCTGCCCAAGGTACGTTGGCGCTCCTGGCCGGGACCGTCGTCGTCGATGACGTCCAGGCGGCAGCTTCGCTGGTCACGGAACGGCCGGACCTTACGGCCGTCACCTTGGAGGGGGATGTCCTGACCACCCTCACTGTCGTGGGCGGCTCAACGAACGCACCGTCGCTGTTGGAAGTCCAGGCCGCAGTGGACGACGCCGGGGCCCGCCTCCAGGAGGTTACTGCCCGTTTGGAGCGTGGACGCTTTGCCCTGGCCGGCGCCCAGGCCCGGCGCGCCGAAGCACAGGACCGCGCCGACGCCGCGCTGGAACGGCTGCACGAATCGGATGCCCGCCTGGCCGCCGTCGCGGAGAGGTTGGGGCACCTGAACTCCATCCTGCGCAGCGCCGTTGGCGAAAGCGACCGCCTTGCCGCGTCCATGGCAAAGGCCGAGGCCAATATCGCCGAGGCCCAACTGGACCTTGAAGTCGCCGCGGAACGCCTTGCAGCGGCCCAGGAAGCTCCCGAGGAAGAGCCGTCCACGGACCAGCGTGACGAGCTCGCAGCGCAGGCCAGGACTGCCCGTGCGCTGGAGACCGAAGCCCGGCTGGCCCTCCGGACTGCGGAAGAACAACTCGGCGCCATCAGTAACAGGGCGGCATCCCTGGAGCGTGCTGCCGCTACCGAGCGACGCGCCCGTGAAGAGGCCGCGCGCAGGGCACAGCGTCGACGTGCCCAGGCTCAACGAGCGGCCGCCGTCGCGTCGGCTGTGGAGCAGACCCTGCGCTTCGTGGACATATCAGTTGACCTTGCCGGGCGTGAGCGAGATCTTGCGGAGCAAACGCGTGAGCAGTTGGAGCGGGAACTGGGAGGGGTCCGCTCTTCAAACGATGCCCTGGCCAAGGAACTCGCTGAGCTGACCGACTCCGTGCACCGGGACGAAATGGCGCGCACCCAGCATCGGTTGCGCATCGAAGCCCTGGAAACGCGCTCCATCGAAGAACTGGGGCTATCTGCTGAACAATTGATTGCTGATTACGGTCCGGACCAGCCCGTGCCCCTGCCCGCCGGAACCACCACCGACAAGTGGGCCGAGCTGCGGGCACCGGTGGATGAGAATGGCGAACCAGTGGTTCAAGGAGTCCCGTTCGTCCGCGCGGAGCAGGAGAAACGGCTCAGGAAAGCTGAGCGCGACCTCGCATCCCTGGGAAAAGTGAACCCCCTGGCGCTTGAGGAATTTGCCGCACTGGAAGAACGCCACCAATTCCTCAGCTCCCAGCTGGAGGACCTTAAGGCCAGCCGCAAGGATCTGCTGGACATCATCAAGGAAGTGGACAACCGCGTCCAGCAGGTCTTCACCGAGGCTTTTGCTGACACGTCCGCCCAGTTCGACCACGTCTTCGCGCGCCTGTTCCCAGGGGGCGAAGGCAAGCTTGTCCTGACCGATCCCGACGACATGCTCACCACGGGAATTGAAGTGGAAGCACGGCCTGCCGGTAAGAAGATCAAAAGGTTGTCGCTGCTTTCCGGCGGCGAGCGTTCCCTGACGGCCGTTGCGCTGCTGGTGGCAATCTTCAAGGCGCGGCCCTCGCCCTTCTACGTCATGGATGAGGTTGAAGCCGCATTGGACGACACCAACCTGGGCCGGCTGATCACCATTTTCGAGGAACTGCGTGAGTCCAGCCAGCTGATCGTGATCACCCACCAAAAGCGCACCATGGAAGTAGCGGACGCCCTTTACGGGGTGACCATGCGCGGCGACGGAGTCTCCACCGTCATCAGCCAGAGGCTCGGTGCCGGGGCTTAGCAATATGAGAAGGTAGGGGAGTGAACGATTTCCTTCCCATAATTCTGTCCATTGTCGCTGCGCTCGTAGTGGTCGGCGGACTCGTGCCGGTACTGCTGAAGGCCCGGAAATCCGGGGCCAAATACCCTGGGCCGCGGGACGCCAACGACCCCGTCCAGTCCTCGGCAGCAGGCGGCGGAACTCTGGTGGAGGACCACCCGGACGCCGTCAAAGCACCGGCACCCACCTTTGACGGAACGGTTGCCGGCACCGATGTTCCCGACGACGCCGCCGGGCTCGAAACCATCGCCATTGATACACCGGACCCCGTCGAGGGCCGCCTGAACCGGCTCCGTGCCCGCCTGGTCAAATCCAACAACATCCTGGGTAAAGGCCTCCTGGCGCTTCTGTCCGGGGACAAAATCGACGAAAACGTGTGGGACGAGGTTGAAGAGACTCTCCTGCTCGCCGACCTCGGCACCGAACCCACCATGCAGTTGGTTGACGCGCTTCGTGAACGTGTCAAGGTTCTGGGTACCCGCAGCCCGGAAGAGGTCAAGGCCATGCTGCGCGAAGAGCTCATCAAGCTGGTGGACCCGGGCATGGACCGTTCCCTGAACGTCGAACGCAAGGGCGACCGGCCCGCCGTCGTCCTTGTCGTCGGCGTCAACGGCGTGGGCAAGACCACCACGGTGGGAAAGCTGGCCCGTGTCCTCGTGGCTGAAGACAAGGACGTGTTGCTCGGCGCTGCTGATACGTTCCGTGCTGCCGCAGCCGAGCAGCTCGCTACGTGGGGGCAGCGCGTGGGCGTGCCCACCGTGAAGTCGGACATTGAAGGGGCGGACCCGGCCTCGGTTGCCTACGAGGCCGTCAAGGCCGGCATCGACCAGGAAGTCGACGTCGTCATGGTGGACACCGCCGGACGACTCCAGAACAAGACCGGCCTCATGGACGAATTGGGCAAGGTCAAGCGGGTCATCGAGAAGCTCGCCGAGGTGGACGAGGTCCTGCTGGTCCTGGACGCCACAACGGGCCAGAACGGCCTCAACCAGGCCCGCGTTTTCGCTGAGGTGGTCAACATCTCCGGCATCGTTCTGACCAAGCTGGACGGTACGGCAAAGGGCGGCATTGTGGTGGCCATCCAGAAGTCGCTGGGTGTTCCGGTGAAGCTCATTGGCTTGGGCGAAGGCCCGGATGACCTCGCACCGTTCGATGCGGAAAGCTTCGTGGACGCGCTGCTCAACTAGCAGCTCAGCAGCACAACACGGTTAACTGGCCGGCAGCAGGGGTGTTCCGCACCTTTTGCTGTCGGTCAGTTTTTGTTTCCCAGGGGTTCACGCGCGGGGAGCCACGCGATGGCAGTCACCAGCAGCACCGCACCCGTAATGCCGAATGCCCAGCCGTAGCCCAGAACATCGGCCATAAGCCCGGCGACGATGGGGCCGATAATGGCGCCGGTGTCCGCGGCCATCTGGAACACTGCGAGGACCTTGCCGCCGGAACGTCCCCGGCCAATGACATCGGCGACGGCGGCCTGTTGCGCCGGCCCCAGCAAACCTGAGCCGAATCCCGCCACAGCCGAAGCGGCAAGAAAGGCCAGCAAATCCGTGGTCAAGCCGATCACGGCAGTAGCCAACCCTGTGATGACGAGTCCGGGCACCACCAGGGGTTTCCGTCCCCAGGCATCCGCCAGCCGCCCGGAGAATGTCAGCGCGCTGGCATTGCCCACCGCGAAGATGGCCAGTGCCCAGGCAGCCGTCTCCGGCTTCGACTGCAGCACCGCCACCGCAAACAGCGGGATGGTGGCCATGCGAACCCCGAAAGTCACCCAGCCGTTGCCGAAACTGGAGAACACTGCGGCGCGGTAGGCCGAGTCTGCAAGTGCTTCCTTCAGGGTCATGGCAGGAGCTGGGTTTGCCTTGGTCGCGGCCTGTCCCTCGCCGCTAAGCATGGTGCGGACCACCGCAGCAGCCACGAGCAGCGCTCCTGCGTAGGCAAGGAATGGAACGCGGAGTCCGAAGCCCGCAAGCAAGCCGCCCACAACCGGACCCAACACGCTGCCGATCAGGAATGCCGAGGCATACGCCCCCGATACCCGCCCGCGGCGTTCGGGCGGAGCCAGCCGGATCAGCAGGCCCATGGCCGCGACGGTGAACATCACAGAGCCCGCACCACCGAGCCCACGGAAGATCAGCAGTTGCCAATAATCCTGGGCGAAGGCGCATGCTGCTGTGGACACGGCAACAATCAGAAGACCTGAAACGTAGACGTTTCGCTCACCGAACCTGCCGATCAAAGCACCGCCGGCCGGGGCGAAGACCAAGCGCATGAAAGCGAAGATGCTCACGATCACGGCGGCTGCAGTTGCACCAACGTCAAAAGTGGTGGCGAACTGGGGCAGCACGGGTGCCACCAGGCCGAAGCCCAACGCAATCAGGAACGCCGCGGCCAACATCACCTTGATGTCGCGTGGCAGGGGAGTCTTCTCAGGCCGGATCCTTGGTGCTTTGACGGATCTGGGCGGCTGGGTCATGCGGTTGGGGTCCTTCGGGTTGGTTTTCGGGTGAAGTCTGACGCCTGAAACATATCCGTAACAGCGGGGATATGCACCATTTACGTTGGGGAGGTTGTTGTAACCGGCCCGCAATATAAAACCTGCGCAGGTGAAACACAGCGGCACAAAACTCTTAAGCAGGACGCAAAAGGCGTCAGGACAGCGGTAGAACCGCAGAACCAAAGCAAGAGAGGAACGTGCACCATGGAACTTACCGCAGGTCACGTATGGGTCATGGTGGCGGCGGCACTCGTGCTGTTCATGACACCTGGTCTGGCATTTTTCTACGGCGGCATGACACGCGCCAAGGCTGCCTTGAACATGATGATGATGAGCTTCATCTCCATCGGCATCGTCGGAGTTGTCTGGGTGCTGTGGGGCGCATCGATGAGCTCAGGCGAAGGCTTCCTTGAAATCGTGGGCAACCCGTTCGCCACTTTCGGCCTCGAAGGCATTTCCACCCCTGATGGCCTGATCAAGGTCGGTTACGCAGCCACCTTCGCCATCATTACTGTTGCGCTCATCAGTGGCGCAATCGCAGACCGCGCCAAGTTCGGCGCGTGGACCATCTTCGTCCCGGTCTGGGTCACGCTGGTCTACTGCCCCCTGGCCTACATGGTGTGGGGTGGCGGCCTGTTCGGCCCGGAGGGTGCAATCGGAAAGGCCCTCGGCCCGGCAATCGACTTCGCCGGCGGCACCGTGGTGCACATCAATGCCGGTGTGGCAGCACTTGTCCTGGTCCTGATCATCGGTAACCGTCGTGGTTTCGGTAAAGACCCGAACCACCGCCCCCATAACATCCCGTTCGTCATGCTCGGTGCGGCCATCCTGTGGTTTGGCTGGTTCGGTT
The DNA here is from genome assembly GCF_024608385.1 of Paenarthrobacter sp. UW852. NCBI lineage: Bacteria > Bacillati > Actinomycetota > Actinomycetes > Micrococcales > Micrococcaceae > Paenarthrobacter > Paenarthrobacter sp. UW852. The sequence continues at coordinate 67,328 of NZ_JAMSGY010000003.1, read as the reverse complement.
TCAACGGCGGCGCAGCGACCACTGCTGAGCAGGGTGGCTTGATCTGGGTCAACACCCTCGCAGCTCCCGCAGCGGCAATGATCGGCTGGCTCATCACCGAACGCATCCGCGACGGACACCCCACCTCCCTGGGCGCAGCATCCGGTGTGGTTGCCGGCCTGGTGGCCATCACTCCCGCCTGTGCCAACGTCAGCCCGGTCGGTGCACTGGGACTGGGCGTTGTGGCCGGTGTCGCTTCCGCCCTGGCGGTTGGACTGAAGTTCCGTTGGGGCTTTGACGACTCCCTGGACGTCGTGGGTGTCCACCTCGTATCCGGCATCATCGGCACGGTGGCTCTGGGCTTCATTGCAGTTCCGAGCGAAGGCGTCACCGCCGGCGGCCTCTTCTATGGCGGCGGCCTGACCCAACTGTGGGCCCAGCTCGCAGCGGCAGGCATCGCAATCGTCTTCTCGGCCATCATGACGGCCATCATCGCCCTCGCCATCCACAAGACCATGGGCTTCCGGGTCTCCACTGAACAGGAGAACGTGGGCGTCGACCTCAGCCTGCACGCTGAGACGGCGTACGAGTTCGGCGTCAACGGCCACGGGGGCAGCTTCCAGCCGCTCCATGAGGCGATGACCGGAAAGTCCGAAGAGAAGGCTCCCGCAGAAGGCAAGGAGAGTGTCCAGGCATGAAGCTCATCACAGCGATCGTCCGTCCCGAAAAGCTCGAAGCAGTCCGGGAAGGCCTCGAAGCATACGGGGTTCAGGGCCTGACGGTCAGTGCAGCCAGCGGCTACGGCCGGCAGCGGGGTTACACCGAGGTGTATCGCGGAGCCGAGTACAACGTGGACCTGCTGCCAAAGATCCGGATCGAGGTCCTGGCCACGGACGAACAGGCGGACGACATCCTGGATGTCCTCATCGCCAGCTCGAATACCGGCAGGGCCGGCGACGGCAAGGTATGGACCGTGGATGTCTATGAAGCAGTCCGGGTCCGGACGGGTGAACGGGGCGCGGCGGCCATCTAGGCCACCAGCTACCACTCGTTACTCAAACACCGGCAGCGGGCCGGGTACCAGTCAAGGTACCCGGCCCGCTTTGTGTTGCCTTGTTTAGTCTTCGACGTTTAGTCCTCGACGCCGGTGGGCCAGTTCGCGGGCCCGGCGCTGCCGGCGGCGTATTCTTCCAGGGGCACCTCGCCGTTCGCCCAAGCATTGAGGACGGGTTCGATGATCCGCCAGCAATCCTCAGCGGTGTCGCCCCGGACGGACAGGAGCGGATCGCCTGTCAGGATGCCTTCGAGCACTTCGCCGTAGGGCAGCATCCCGGCCGCGTTGAGTTCGGCCACCAGGCTTGCGCGGTCAAGGCTGAAGATGTCACCGGGACCGTTGACATCGACGTCGAGCTCCAAAACGTCGGGCCCGAAACCGATCCGCAACTGATTGGGGGAGTCCACGCCGGAGAAGCCCTTGGGGAGGTGGGGGACCGGGCGGAACGTGATGACTGCTTCCTTGCGGCGTTGTCCCATGGCCTTGCCCGAGCGGAGGATGAACGGGACGCCGCTCCAACGCCAGTTGTCGATGTCCACGCGGACTTCCGCAAGGGTTTCGGTGTTCCTGGCAGGATCCACGCCTTCCTCCGCGGCGTAGTCGGGCACGGTACGTTCGCCCAGGGTTCCTGCCGTGTACCGGGCACGACGCGTCGACAGGTTGTAGGGGGCCTTGATGCTGCTGGCACGCAATACGGTGGCGACGGCGTCCCGCAGGTCGCGTTCCCCAATGGTGGCCGGCGCGTCGATGGCCAGGAACGCCATGATGTGCAGGAGATGGCTTTGGATCATGTCCCGGAGCGCGCCGGCGGTGTCGTAGTAGCGGGCACGGCCCTCAAGGGCGAGGTCTTCGTCGAAGATGACCTCCACTTTTTCGATGTGGTCCCGGTTCCACACCGGTTCCAGGAACCTGTTGGCGAAGCGGAGGCCGAGGATATTCAGCACTGTTGCCTTGCCCAGGAAATGGTCTACCCGATGGATGTGGTCCTCCGGCACCAGCGCAGCCAGCGTCTTGTTCAATTCGCGCGCCGATTCGGTACCTGATCCAAATGGCTTTTCCATGACCAGGCGGGTTCCGGCCGGCAACTGTCCAGGGTGCAAAACCTCGCAGGCCTTCTGGCTGACGTGGGGCGGCAACGCGAAGTAGATCGCGACCGGGCCCTCCAGCTGCGACAGCAACTCTGCCAGCGGTCCGTCCGCCGTCACGTCCAGCTGGTGGTATTCGGTGCTCCCGGCCACCGCAGCCAAAGCCGCCTTGCCTTGGGCGTCGGCTTCCTTCGACGCGGCGGCGAAAGCGCCGTCGACCCGTTCCCTCCACTGGTCCGGAGACCAGGGATCAGAGCCGGCTCCCACCAAACGCAGGCCTGGAGCGCCACCCGCGGCCAACAGTCCAGCAAGGCCCGGGAGCAGCAGCCTGCCCGTCAAGTCTCCGGATGCGCCGAGGATGAGCAATGTTTTTACAGTTGTTTTACTGGTCACCGTGCCAGCATGCCATCTTGGAGGTGCGACTTGGTACCCTAGATAGTCGAGTCCCGCAGTTGAGTCATCCCGTAGTTGAGTCATCGTGCCGGGGCAAGAATCGTCAAGACTCTGGCGTGCCGCATTGGCCGCCATTCGTAGACCATCGAAAGAAGTGCACGGCGCGTGTTCAATTCACTCTCTGACCGGTTGACAGCAACCTTCAAGAACCTCCGTGGCAAGGGCCGCCTCACCGAGGCTGACGTCGATGCCACGGTCCGGGAGATCCGCCGCGCCCTGTTGGATGCGGACGTCGCCGTATCGGTGGTCCGCGAATTCACTGGACGCATCCGTGAACGCGCGCTCGGTGCCGAAGTTTCAGGTGCACTGAATCCCAGCCAGCAGATCGTGAAGATCGTCAACGAGGAACTGAAGGAAATCCTCGGTGGCGAGACCCGCCGGATCCGCCTGGCCAAGAACGGCCCCACCATCATCATGCTCGCGGGCCTCCAGGGTGCCGGTAAGACCACCCTCGCCGGCAAGCTGTCCAAGTGGCTCAAGGCCCAGGGCCACAGCCCCATGCTGGTTGCCTGCGACCTTCAGCGTCCCAATGCAGTGACGCAGCTCCAGGTTGTTGGCCAGCGTGCCGGTGTCCCGGTTTTCGCTCCGCACCCCGGCGCTACCTCGGAACTTGAACACCCTGCCGGTGACCCGGTCGCCGTCGCCAAGGCCGGCGTCGAGGAAGCCCGCCAGAAGCTTCACGACGTCGTGATCGTTGATACCGCCGGCCGCTTGGGCGTCGACGCCGAAATGATGGATCAGGCACGCCGGATCCGCCAGGCGATCATCCCCAACGAAGTCCTGTTCGTGATCGACTCCATGATCGGCCAGGACGCCGTCAACACGGCGATGGCCTTCGACGAGGGCGTCAACTTCACGGGCATCGTCCTGTCAAAGCTCGACGGCGACGCCCGCGGTGGTGCCGCGCTTTCCGTGGCGTCCGTGACCGGCAAGCCCGTCATGTTTGCCTCCACCGGCGAAGGCCTGGACGACTTTGAGCTCTTCCACCCAGACCGCATGGCTTCCCGCATCCTCGACATGGGTGACGTCCTCACCCTGATCGAGCAGGCCGAGAAGGCATGGGACAAGGATGAAGCCGCCCGGATGGCGAAGAAGTTCGCCGACCAGGAAGACTTCACCCTTGACGACTTCCTCGCCCAGATGCAGCAGATCCGCAACATGGGCTCCATGAAGAAGATGCTCATGATGATGCCGGGTGCTCAAAACATCCGTCAGCAGCTGGAGAACTTCGACGAAAAAGAGATCGACCGCGTCGAGGCGATCGTCCGTTCCATGACACCGCACGAGCGTGTTGCTCCCAAGATCATCAACGGTTCCCGCCGCGCCCGTATCGCCAAGGGTTCCGGCGTGCATGTCTCCGAGGTCAACGGCCTGCTGGAACGCTTCGCCCAGGCACAGAAGATGATGAAGAAGCTGGCCCAGGGCGGCGGCATGCCGGGTATGCCTGGGATGCCCGGCCTCGGTGGCCCTGGCGGACGCAAGAACGGGAAGAACACTCCCAAGAAGAAGGCAAGGTCCGGCAACCCGGCCAAGGCAGCCCAGGAACTTCGCGATGCGGAGGCCAAACGGGCAAACGCTGCTTCAGCGGCCCCCACGGGCGCGGCTTTTGGGCAAGGCGCGGCGGACTTCGACCCGTCGTCGCTGAACCTTCCCAAGGGCTTCGACAAGTTCCTCGGTAAGTAGACAGTGCGTCCCAGCTGCCAGGCAGTTGGGATGTCAGAGCCGTGGAATAGGCTGAACCAATGCACAAGCAGCGCGTAGTCTTCGTTCACGGCCTGGGGAGTTTCGGCGCCGCAGCATGGCCGAAGCAACACGGCATGGCGCTGGCCTATGACGCCCTGTTCCTGAGGCGGCACGGCTTTTCGGCGGTCGAGGAACCGGCGCCATCCAATGTGGCGGCAGATGTCGCCATCGTGATCAATGCGTTGGCCGATGCCGGTGGAGGCCACGTCGTGGCGCACGAACAGGGCGCCATTTCCGCCATGCTGGCAGCTATTGAGCGTCCTGATCTTGTGCATTCGCTGTCGTTGGTGGAGCCGGCGTGCTTGTCGCTGACAGCCGAACTGCCGGCCACGGCCTCCCACCGTGCGCTGATGGAGCCGTTGTTCGACGTCCGGACACAATTGAACGACGCCGACTACCAGCGGGAATACTTCCGCAGGGCTTTCTCGGCCGAAACCGGGGGACTGGACACGCCGGAGGCCCGGAAGTCTGCGCGGCGCCTCAGGCTCCAGGCACCGCCATGGGAGGCACCGCTTCACATTGTGCCCGGCGTTCCCACCTTGGTCCTTACGGGTGGTTGGGAGCCGCTCTACGAGGAAATTGCGGGATACCTCCAGGAGACCGGCGCCCTCCGCCGGGTAGCAGCGGGCGGGCACCGGCCCCAGGATTCAGTGGATGGCGATCACATCATCCGCTCGTTTGTCGCGGACGTGGGACGGGCCATGTCAGTTCAGGCGTCCTGAGCTGCCATTGCCCGCAGTGCCGGGTACCTGCAGTTCCGGCAGGTAGACTTTCCCGCCTGATGCCAGGAACTCCTGGCTTTTTTCCCTCATGCCGTTGTACATGCCGGCGATTGCGGCCTGCGCTTCAGCTGAACCGTACTCATCGCGGATATCCTGGCTGATCCGCATGGAGCAGAATTTCGGCCCGCACATCGAGCAGAAGTGCGCGGTCTTGGCCGGCTCGGCGGGCAGGGTTTCGTCGTGGAACGCCTCGGCTGTCACAGGATCGAGGGACAGCGCGAACTGGTCGCGCCAACGGAACTCGAAGCGGGCTTTGGACAGTGCATCGTCGCGCTCGTTCGCGCCAGGGTGCCCCTTGGCGAGGTCAGCGGCGTGGGCGGCGATCTTGTAGGTGATCACACCGGTTTTGACGTCGTCCTTGTTCGGCAGGCCAAGGTGTTCCTTGGGTGTCACGTAGCAGAGCATTGCCGTGCCGTAGCGGGCGATTTCGGTCGCGCCAATGGCCGAGGTGATGTGGTCGTAGCCGGGCGCCACATCCGTGACCAAGGGACCCAGTGTGTAGAACGGGGCACCCTTGCACAGTTCCTGCTGGCGTTCGACGTTTTCACGTACCAAGTGGAAGGGGATGTGCCCCGGGCCTTCAACCATGACCTGGACATCGAACTCCCACGCCCGCTGGGTCAGCTCGGCAAGGGTGTCCAGCTCTGCGAACTGCGCGGCATCATTGGCGTCCGCGATGGAGCCGGGACGCAGCCCGTCGCCGAGCGAAAAGGCGACATCGTACTTGGCGAAGATCTCGCACAGTTCGTCGAAGTGGGTGTAGAGGAAGTTCTCCTGGTGGTGGGCCAGGCACCAGCCGGCCATGATCGAGCCGCCGCGGGAAACGATGCCGGTGACGCGATTGGCAGTCAACGGGACGTAGCGCAGCAGCACCCCGGCATGGACGGTCATGTAGTCCACCCCTTGTTCGCACTGTTCAATCACGGTGTCGCGGAAGATCTCCCACGTGAGCTTATTGGCTTCGCCATTGACCTTTTCGAGTGCCTGATAAATGGGAACCGTGCCGATTGGAACGGGGGAGTTGCGGATGATCCATTCCCGCGTGGTGTGGATGTCATCGCCGGTGGAGAGGTCCATGACCGTATCGGCACCCCATTGCGCCGCCCACTGCAGTTTGTCGACTTCCTCGGTGATGGAGCTGGTCACCGCGGAGTTGCCAATATTGGCGTTGATCTTGACCAGGAACGCCTTGCCGATAATCATCGGTTCGGATTCCGGGTGATTGATGTTGCTGGGGATGATGGCGCGTCCGGCGGCAACTTCGCTGCGGACCAATTCGACATCGCAGTTCTCGCGCAAGGCCACGAACTGCATCTCCTCCGTCACGATGCCCTTCCGGGCGTAGTGCATCTGTGTGACGGTCTTCTGCTCGACGGCGCGGCGGGGCACCGGTTGTGCGCCCTTCCACTCCGCCGATGCCGCACCGCGCCGGACCGCGGACTTGCCGTCGTCGAGCAGGTTCCTTTCACGGCCCGAGTACGGCTCCGTGTCGCCCCGGCCTTCGATCCAGGGTGCACGGAACGGTTCCAGCCCGACTCTCGGATCACTGCCCGGTCCGGCAGTTCGATAAACCTGCAGGGGCGGGTTGGCTTGGCCATTGGGGGAGGGTTCCAGCGCGATCTCGGTGACAGGAACGCGAATGCCATGTTCGGGATCTTCAAGCCACCCCAGCGAGTGGGATTTCAGCGACTGCGTCACGGTTTCCGGTGCCCCGGTCTCCACGACGGACGCGTTTTGGGCAGGGCTGTGCTGTGTTTCTGTGGTGCTCAAGGGACTGCTCACTTCCTTCGCCGGCATTACCCGGACAGGTTCAACGGTCGCAGACTGCCTCAGTCCGATCTCAGCCCCTGCAGGGGCCCCCGTGTGGTCGTAGACGAAGCTACCACAGCTGCCTGCGGCCGCACAGTCATATGGCGTTGCAGGCCTGCCCGGAACGTACAGGGCTAGGCTTTTGCCATGGCCAACATCATCGAATTCAGCGGTACGGTGCTCGTAGCGGCAGGCAAGGAGCGGAGGGGCATGTGGTCCGTTGACGGTCGCCTGACATTCATCCAGCCCGTGGCGGCACCGGACGTTGTGCTCGACGGCTGGGTCCTGCCCGGCTTTGTCGACGCCCACTGCCACATCGGTTTGGGGCCGGGCGGTGCCGTTGATGAGCAGACCACCCTCGCCCAGGCACGGGCAGACCTGGCGGCCGGCACACTGTTGATCCGTGATGCAGGATCGCCCAGTGACACGCGCTGGGTCCAAGGGCGTGCGGATTTGCCGCGACTGATCAGGGCTGGCCGGCACATAGCCAGGGATCGGCGGTACCTCCGAGGACTGGGCCATGAAATCGAGCCCGAACAGCTCGTGGAGACCGTCCGCAAAGAAGCCCGTGACGGCGATGGCTGGGTGAAACTCGTGGGCGACTGGATCGATCGCGGCATTGGTGACCTGGCCGCATCCTTCCCGGCCAAGCTGGTCAAGGACGCCATTTCGGCCGCGCACGATGAGGGAGCCAGGGTTACGGCCCACTGCTTCGCAGAAGACACCATTGACGACATGCTGGACGCCAATATCGACTGCATCGAACACGCTACGGGCCTCTTGCCGCGGCACCTTCCGCGGCTTGTGGAGCAGGGCGTTCCGATTGTCCCTACGCTGGTCAACATTGCGACTTTTCCGGAGATTTCCGCCCAGGCCGCGCCCAAGTTCCCCGTCTACGCAGATCACATGGCGAAGCTGTGGGAACGCCGCCACGACCGCGTGCTGGAGGCCTTCGAAGCCGGTGTCACCATCTACACGGGCACCGATGCCGGCAGCGTGATCAAGCACGGCCGGATTGCGGACGAGATGAAGGAACTGCACGACGCCGGCCTGCCGCCTTCCGCTGTCCTGGAGGCCGCAACGTGGGGCGCAAGGGCGTGGCTGGGTGCCGAAGCCATCAGCGAAGGGGCGAGTGCCGACGTCGTTCTCTGCCGTGAAGATCCGCGGGTCGCCCTCAACACCGTGGCCGAACTCCAGCACATCGTTTTACGTGGCGGGATCATCCGTTAGGAATAAATTGAAGCTTCAAGTATTTTAGTACTAGTAGAAGGTGCCGAAAGGGCGGCAGCCTCAAACCCAGGAGCTTCACATGACTACAGCAAACAGCCAGGATCTTCTTCCTGCCGAACTCACCATGGGCACCGTCATGCTCAAGGTAGGCGACATGAAGGTCATGAGCGACTACTACCAGCGCGCCTTGGGCCTGGACATCGTGGCCGAGCAGGATGGCGGACTGTACTTGGGCCGCACGGGAAAGCCTGTTGTCCACCTGGCGCCTGCCTCAGGTCTGCAGATCCCGGGCCGTGGGGAAGCGGGCCTGTTCCACACCGCCATCCTCTTTGAGGACCAGCCATCCCTGGCGGCCACCATTGCCACGGCGGCAGAATACGAGCCGCGCGCCTTTGCCGGAAGCGCCGACCACCTGGTCAGCGAGGCGTTCTATTTCACCGACCCCGAGGGCAACGGCATTGAGCTCTACTATGACAAGCCCCGCGAACTGTGGCAGTGGGACGGCAAGAACGTCGTCATGGACAACGTCGCACTCCCGCCGCAGCGGTTCCTGCAGCAGCACCTGAGTGAGGCTGCCGTGACCGGCCAGCGGGAGGCGGCCGCCGGGATCGGCCACGTGCACCTCCAAGTCGGGGACGTTGAAACTGCGCAAAAGTTCTATGTGGAAACCCTGGGGTTCGAGCGGACGGCGGGCTGGCACGGGCAGGCCTTGTTCGTATCCGCCGGTGGATACCACCACCACATGGCCATGAACGTGTGGAACAGTCGCGGTGCCGGACCCCGAAAGGACACGCTGGGGCTTGGGGAAGTCCTGATCGAGGTCCCCACGGCTGACGACGTCGCGATGCTGGCCGACCGGCTGAAGGTGGCGGGCGTCCAGAACCACCACACCGGCGCTGAGCTTCGGTTCGACGACCCGTGGCGGAACAAGCTGCGCGTCGCCGTTCGCTGAATCGTCCTGGCAGCCCATGGCTGCACTAGGCTGGGCATTGACGGCGCGGAACCTTTCGGTTCCCGTGCCGCCGCCCCGTCAGCACGAAGGATTGAGAGTACTTTCCATGGGCTTTGCCGAAATATTTGTAGCCACCCACGACGAAGCACTCAAACGGGCAGCCGCGCTGGATCGCGGCGCCGAAGCCACGGGCCCCGCCGTCAGGATCGAAGGCATCACAGACTTCGAGGTAGAACAGCTGGGCGACCTCGCCGGACAGGCCGTCCATGCTGCGGGAGCAGACTATGAGCTCGCCCTGGTGGATGTGACGAGTGATGCCCTCCTCGGAGTTCCCGAGGCCATGGTGCGCGCGCTTGCCGAACTGCTCACCTATGAAAGTGAGGGCGATGGCAACGTCCTTGATGATGTTGCTGCCGCCTGGGCCGCCCAGGACGACATGCCCTTTGACGCTTCCCAATCGCGCCAGTACGTCCAGCAACTGGCCGCCCTCGCCACGGATGTGGAAAAAGCCGACCGCTCCGGACTCTACGTCTGGTCCGCCTGACAGTTGCCCGGTTTTCGCGGATACGATCCGTCCGGAGTGACCAAGAACACGCCACCCTTTGCGGCCTAAGTCGTAATTGCACCGGGCATCTGGCACAATGGACAGGTACTTGATCGGCGCGGCCCCTCTCTCCGTGCCCGTATCTTGTCCTTCGAACCGTCCAGTATGGCCCGCCCCACGGGTGCAGAACGTCGGGTTCACCTCGTTTCAGAAACAGGAGTGACCACAAAAGTGGCCGTAAAGATTCGCCTTAAGCGCTTCGGTAAGATGCGCGCACCGTACTACCGCATCGTCGTCATGGATGCCCGCGCCAAGCGCGATGGCCGTGCCATTGAAGAAATCGGCAAGTACCACCCCACCGAAGAGCCGTCGTACATCGAGGTCGCTTCCGAGCGCGCCCAGTACTGGCTGTCCGTTGGCGCCCAGCCGACCGAGCAGGTTGCTGCGATCCTCAAGATCACCGGTGACTGGCAGAAGTTCAAGGGCCTGCCGGGCCAGGAAGGCACCCTGAAGACCAAAGCTCCGAAGGAAGCCTTCGTAGCACCGGAGAAGGGTTCCGTCATCATCCCGGAAGCCATCACCAAGAAGGCCAAGAAGGACGAAGCTGCTGAGGCTCCGGCCGAGGCTGAAGCAGAGACCACCGAGGCTGAGTAAGTTGCTGTCCGAAGCGCTCGAGCACTTGGTTCGTGGGATCGTTGACAGTCCTGAGGATGTCAAGGTCAGTGCCAAGAACAACCGCCGCGGGGAATCCCTTGAGGTGCGAGTTCACCAAGAGGACCTCGGACGGGTAATCGGCCGTCAAGGACGCACAGCCCGCGCACTGCGCACAGTTGTTGCGGCTTTGGCTGGTGGCGAGCAGGTCAGGGTCGACGTCGTCGACACCGACCGTCGCCGGTAACGCGCTCAGCACATCTTGTCTTAGGTCCGGCCCCTTCACCAAATATGGTGGAGGGGCCGGATTGCTTTATCCAACATTCATTACCGTGGCTGCCTGGCGGCGCGGGAACAACAAGAATTCAGAGGAACCCATGCAGCTCCAGGTGGCCCGGATCGGCAAACCCCACGGCATCCGCGGCGAGGTCACGGTGCAGGTACTCACCGACGCCCCGTCGGAGCGCTTTGTCGCAGGTACCGAGTTTGTCGTGGAGCCGGCCTCTGCCGGCCCCCTGACCATCCGCAGCGCACGGTGGAACAAGGACATCCTCCTGCTGGGCTTCGAGGAAGTTGCCGATCGCAACGCTGCCGAAGTCATCCGCGGCGCCAAGCTCTTCATCGAAACCGAGGAACTGGATGACGAGGACGATGATGAAGGCTGGTATGAGCACGAGCTCGTTGGCCTTGAAGCGCGGGTTGGCTCGCAGGTTGTGGGCACCATCGCTGCACTCACCACGCTCCCGGTCCAGGACCTGCTGACGGTCAAGACCCCGGACGGCAAGGAAATCCTTATTCCATTCGTCGACGAGATCGTGCCTGAAGTCAACGTCGAGGACGGCTACATCCTGGTCACCCCTCCTGCCGGCCTATTTGAGATCAACGAGTCCACCGCGGAGGAGTCCAAGGACGGCACCGGGGATGATGCCTGAATGAGGATTGATGTCGTCAGCATTTTTCCCGAATACCTTGCCCCGCTTGAGCTTTCGCTCATAGGCAAGGCCCGCCAGGACGGATTGCTCGAACTTAACGTTCACGATCTCCGCTCCTTCACCACGGACAGGCACCGCACCGTGGATGACACCCCCTATGGCGGTGGGGCAGGGATGGTGATGAAGCCTGAGCCGTGGGCCCAGGCCCTCGAATCCGTTGCAGCGGCCCGTGAAGGTTCCAAGCCCGTACTGATCGTTCCTTCGCCGGCAGGGGAGAGGTTCAACCAAGCCCTGGCCTACGAACTTGCCGAAGAGGACCAACTCGTCTTTGCCTGCGGACGCTACGAAGGCATCGACGAGCGCGTCATCGACTGGGCGCAGGACCACTTCACGGTTCGTCCCGTCAGCCTTGGAGACTATGTTCTCAACGGTGGCGAAGTAGCCGTGCTGGCCATGGTGGAAGCCATTGGGCGCCTCCTCCCGGGGGTTGTCGGCAATCCTGAGTCCTTGGTTGAGGAATCCCACTCCGACGGTTTGCTGGAATACCCGGTGTACACGAAGCCCTCAGCATGGCGCGACCATGAGGTCCCCGCCATCCTGCTCAGTGGCAACCACGGCAAGATCGCCCAATGGCGCCGCCACGAGCAATTCAGGCGGACAGCCGAGCGCCGTCCGGACCTTCTGGAAGCGTTCGACGCCGGTGCCTTGAGTCGCGCTGACCGCAACGCTTTGGCGGACCTCGGGTACGACATCGTCGAGGGCCGTTTGCGTCCGCGGCCCGGTGGCGGCGCCGCAAACTAAGGGCGCGCTCCCGCCGTCGAACGTTCAAGGGACCTGACAGTTGGCCCGACGGCAGCGCATATGGCAGAATTAACCCTTGTGTCTGCTGGGCTGACACCTGCCACAGGGGGAGTTCAGCCAACAGTCGGACAACCCGGTGACGCCAATCAGTGGCGGGACCGGACACTAAGAAACTTCGGCGGAAATTTCCGGTGGCTTTAAGTGCCCCCGGGCTTGTCCGCCGTAACCCAAAGTGAATGACCTGTGGCGTTCACCAGGAGTGGATTAATGCATATCCTCGATAGCGTAGATGCAGCATCGCTGCGTAACGATGTTCCTGAGTTCCGTGCGGGTGACACCCTCAAGGTTCACGTCAACATCATCGAAGGCAAGAACTCCCGTGTCCAGGTATTCCAGGGCTTCGTCCTGGGCCGCCAGGGTGACGGCGTTCGCGAAACCTTCACCGTTCGCAAGGTTTCCTTCGGTGTCGGCGTAGAGCGTACCTTCCCGGTACACTCCCCGATCATCGACAAGATCGAGGTCGTCACGAAGGGTGACGTCCGCCGCGCCAAGCTTTACTACATGCGTGCACTGCGCGGTAAGGCTGCGAAGATCAAGGAAAAGCGCGACTTCGCCAAGTAGTCCTGCGACTTACGCAACGGGTCCAGGATTCGTGCCCGGTAGTTCCGGAGCAATCCGCAACGCAACAGGGATACGAGTCATGGACACATCAGAACGCCAGCCCCGGAAACAGGGCTGGCGTTTTGTTTTGCTCGCACTGGTCCTTGCTGTCGCCATCAGTGGTTTGGTGCGCTCGTTGTGGCTGGATGTCTATTACATTCCCTCCGAATCCATGGAACCCCTCCTCGGAACCGGGGACCGGATCCTTGTTTCCCGCACGGCCTACGCGTCGGAGCCAATCCGCCGGGGTGACGTGGTCGTTTTCGATGGCCGCGGTTCATTCGCTCCGCTCAGCAGCGGCCAAGGCCCGTTGGTCGATGCGGTTTCTGCGGCGAGCCAGTGGTTCGGACTTACGGGAAGTGACACCACGTACGTCAAGCGGGTCATAGGAGTCGCCGGCGACCACGTCCGGTGCTGCTCGGCCGACGGAAGACTCACAGTCAACGATCAGCCTGTTGATGAACCCTATGTGTACCCAGGGGATGAACCCAGCAAGCAGAAGTTCGACGTCGTGGTGCCGGAGGGTCGTCTGTGGCTGATGGGCGACCACCGTTCCCGTTCAGCGGACTCTCGCGGACTGCTGGGTGCCCCGGGCGGCGGTATGGTGCCCGTGGAACGGGTTATCGGCCGGCCGGTCCAGATCGTCTGGCCACTTGATAGATTTGCAGAGATGCCTCGCTCCGCGCAGGCTGAAACACCTTTGAAGAACGGACAGTAGATGCCGGACAAAGCTCCCGGGAACCCTGAGAGGTACGACGACGACGCACGGCTCTCGGACGGAACGGCAAGTACTGCCGGCTTGGCGGAGTCGAGCCCGGATGACGCTGATGCTCCCGGGAAGACGCAGAGGAATCCCGTCCTCGTTTGGGTGAAAGAGATCGTCACCGTTGTAGCGATTGCCTTGGTGCTGTCCTTCCTGCTCAAGACTTTCCTGTTCAGGGCGTTCTATATCCCCTCGGAATCCATGGAAAGCACCTTGGATGTCAACGACCGGATCTTCATCAACCTCCTGGTTCCGGGCCCGTTCGACCTGTCCCGCGGTGATGTAGTGGTGTTCAAGGACACCCAGGCCTGGCTCGAACCCGTACCGCAAAAGCCCGCCGGGCCCATGGACTGGTTGAACGACAGCCTCGAATTCGTGGGGCTGATGGCCGATAACACCGATCAGCACCTCGTTAAGCGTGTCATCGGCCTCCCCGGCGACCACGTCTCCTGCTGCGACGCCCAAGGGCGCGTCAGCGTCAACGGGGTGCCGCTGAATGAGACGTACATTAACCCGGCGGAAATTCCCCAACCGAGCGCATTCGACGTCGTGGTTCCGGAAGGGAAGGTCTGGGTCATGGGCGACAACCGCAACCACTCGGCCGATTCCCGGGCTCACCAGGAAGTCAACGGCGGGTTCATCAACATCGACGACATTGAAGGTAAAGCGACCGTCATCGCGTGGCCTGTGAGTCGATGGACAATACTCGACAACCACTCAGACGTCTTCCGGGATGTCCCCAAGGCAACAGCGACCAAGTAATGACAACCACCACGGCAGCCGTCACGACGGGCAAGTCCCCAGCGAAAGCCAAGGGCAAGAAAACCGCGCCCAAGGCAAAGAAAACCGTTGGGTTTCCCACCCTTGACCACGAACGTACGTTCCTGGCTCCAGGCGTGAGCCTGCTTGCGGGCGTGGACGAGGTAGGCCGAGGCGCGTTGGCCGGTCCCGTGAGCGTGGGGATCGCCGTGGTGAACCTCGCCGACCATGGCCTGCTGGCCGATGTCCGGGACAGCAAACTGCTTAAGCCCGAGGACCGCGAACGGCTTGAGCCCTTGGTCAGGGACTGGGCTGTGGCATGCGCAGTGGGTCACGCGAGTTCCCGGGAAATCGATGAGATCGGCATTATCGCCGCGCTGCGCCTGGCAGGTACGCGGGCGTGGTTCGACATCCTGGCCGGCGGGATCACCCCGGACATCGTGCTGCTGGATGGCAGCCACAACTGGCTTTCACCCGAGGTCCAGGCTTCCCTCTTTGACACCCCGGCGGGTCCCGCCTGCGAAGCTCCCGTCCACACCAAGGTCAAGGCCGACATGAGCTGCCTCAGTGTCGCGGCAGCCAGTGTCCTGGCCAAAGTGGCCAGGGACCGCATCATGGTTGACCTGCACTCCGAGCTGCCTGCCTACGGGTGGGACGTAAACAAGGGCTATGCCACCCCCGCCCACAGGGAGATGATCCGCCAGCAAGGTCCCAGCGCATACCACCGGACGAGCTGGAACCTGACCAGCTCCGGAGCCGACTGATCCGCCCCATGGACGCTCCCAAGCCCCAGGCCGGGCCCGGGTGGCGCGTCACGTCCTGAAGATGGTGCAAGATGGAAGCATGAGCGCCGAGGACCTTGAGAACTATGAGACCGACATGGAGCTGCAGCTCTACCGTGAATACAGGGACGTCGTCGGACTGTTCAGTTACGTCGTCGAAACTGAGCGGCGGTTCTACCTTGCCAACCATGTTGACCTCCAGGCCCGCAGCGCGGATGGGGAAGTTTACTTTGACCTCACGTTGCAGGATGCCTGGGTATGGGACGTGTACCGCTCGGCCCGCTTTGTGAAGAACGTCAGGGTCATCACCTTCAAGGACGTCAACGTGGAAGAACTTCCGAAGAGCGAAGACCTGGCGCTACCGAAGGACGGCGGACTCGGCGACCTTGGCAACTAGTTCCAAGTGTCCCTCCACAAGCGTGACTACCGGGGAGTTACCCACATAGCGCAATGACCTCCTGCCGCCCGCCGTTGCCAGCCTGAAAGCTGGTAGCGGAGGTGATGGTCATGAGAGCAAAAGACCTGCTTGGCCAACATGGTGAAGCATTGGCCGCGGAGTTCCTGGAGACCCAGGGAATGCGGATCATAGATCGCAACTGGCGCTGCACGGACGGCGAAATAGACATTGTGGCCCTCGAGGGCGACATCCTCGTAGTCGCCGAGGTCAAGACCCGCCGAAGCCTGGATTACGGACATCCCTTCGAAGCCGTAGGTCCAGCCAAGCTGGCCCGCCTGCACCGGCTCGCGTCGTCGTGGTGCCGTGCCCACGAGGTGAGGGCCTTGCGCCGGCGCATTGACGTCGTTGGCGTTGTCGACGACGGCATCGGGCAACCCCTGCTGGAGCACCTGCGGGGTGTGGGCTAGATGGGGGTGGGGCGCAGCTACTGCGTGGCCTTGGTTGGCTTGAATGGCTACATCGTCGAGGTCGAAGCGGACATTGGACAAACGCTCCCGAGCTTCGTGATCCTGGGCCTCCCGGACGCGGCACTGAACGAAGCCAAGGAACGGATTCGTTCCGCCGCCCAAAACTCCGGCATCCCACTGAGCCGGCGAAAGATCACGGCCAATCTGATTCCGGCTTCACTGCCCAAGCGGGGATCCGGCTTCGACCTCGCCATCACCATGGCTGTCCTTTGTGCAGCGAACGATGTCCGCTCCATTGGCAGGACGGTGTTCATGGCAGAACTTGGCCTGGACGGACGGCTGCGTCCTGTTCGTGGAATCCTCCCGGCGGTTATGGCCGCCGTGCAGGCAGGCTTCCCGGACATCGTCGTGGCGGAGGCAAATGCCGCCGAGGCGTCGCTGGTGCCCGGGGCAAAGGTTCACGGGTACAAAACGCTCGCGCGGCTCGCCTACGATTTCGGTGCAGACCCCAAGGACCTCGTACTGGACTACGAGCCATCGGGGACTGACACTGCCGAGGATGACGACACCACCGGGTTCCCGGAGCCTGACCTCTGTGACGTTTCGGGGCAGGGAGAGGCGCGCAGGGCCTTGGAAGTCGCTGCAGCCGGCGGGCACCACATGCTCCTGACCGGACCGCCGGGTCCCTGTCCTTAACCATCGATATGACGTTGCGCTCGTATATCAGGATTATCTGGTGTTGGCACTGTCGCCGTGGACGTTCTGTAACCGAGTGATCAGTGGCAGTGTCAAAGAGAACCGGGCACCGACCAGCCCGTTAGGATCGGAGCATGATCATCACCAGCAGCACACCTGGATATCCATATCAACAAGGACGGAAATCTGCTAGCTGGGAAGACTTCAAGGGCCAAATCCGCAGCGTTGATCGCGATACTCTCCTGATTCAATGCGCCGCGGCGAGTGCGGCGATTACTCCCAATGACGACCGCGACGATTCCCTGAGTCGGCGGGGGCTCAACCCGTGGAATATTGCCGACGTTGCGCGCACGTCACTTGCATGGGGATCGTTCCAACGACCACAAGCTGACAGCAAAGTCCTTCTGCGCCTTTGTAATATGAACGTGCACCTGACCGATGAGGAACTTCGCTCAAACCCCGATCGGTCTGATGCTTTCGCGAAGACCCTCACGCGGATGTACTTCGAGCAGTTCCCCGGCCAGCGAAATATTTTCCCGGCGCTCTCAAGAACCATTCTCCTCTTTGGCTCAATGAGCGAACATCCAAACGGCTTTTCGCCGGAAAAGATGACCGCAGGTTGGTTCGAGGAGATCACGAACGGCCTGACGCTTGACGACTACGTCGAATCGGTGTTTGTCATATCTGTTGGCGCTCATTCCAACAACGGCGTATTTAGTCTTCAGTGGCTAACCGGTGAGGCATTTCAGGGGCTGGGGGAGGTGCTCTCGTTTAAGGCGCTGCGGCAGACGTTTACTGAGCAGCTCGTCACCTCCGTGGCCGAGTTCAAGCGGGTGAACCGTCAGTTCCAAGACCATGCGACCTCGGCTCAGAAGAAGTTCGCGTTTAACCCCCTTGCGAATCGACCATTCATCGACGGAATTACTGATGATCCGATCGCGCCTTGGTGCCAGGCGATCATTGCCAAGGCCCTTCCGCCGGCCATCTATTTTCTCGGCGTCCAAGCATTCGGCGACGGTTTCGCTCGAGATCTGGGTCACGTGTTTCAGCATTATGTAGGCCGTCACCTGGAACTCGTCAGCGGTGATTGCTCGTCCAAGCCTGAGGTTCCGTATCTTTTCAAGAAGAACCGCATCGATTCTTGTGACTGGTTCCTTGACCTCCCCGGGTTGCTCGTGCTGATTGAGTGCAAGGCAAGACAGCCCATTGAGGCTCTTAGGGTCGGTAGGGACAGCTGGCTCGATTCGGTCTCCGGCTCAATCGGCAAAGGCATTGACCAGCTGAACCGGTCGCATCGAGATATCGAAGCTATCGCAGCCGTCAACCCGGAAATCGACCCGACAAAAACACGCGTAGGGCTCGTCATTACCTTGGAACCGTTCTATATGGACCAAAACTGGCCGATGCGCGCGCAACTACCGGATGCGGATTTCCCTGTGGGGGTGCTGTCCATCGAAGAACTGGAGTCGCTTGTCACGCTCTCGGGCGATGAACTGGCCGACCTACTAACGAAAGCAGCGCACGATTCCGTTGACGGAGTATTGCTGATGACGCCTACCCTGAAGGCGGCGGCCGGACGGGAGAACCTGCTCCTGGCGTCCACCTGGGATTCAATTGGGCTGTTCAAGCGCATTGATGACGAGCAGAACCGCAAGGCAGCTACCTAAGTGTGCTTCGAAGCTTCCGCGTCGATGTTGCCCGGTGCAACGCCAAGGCACAGTGGCACCGACCGCTAGGATCGAAGGGATGGTCCCGATAGTCGAATGACTGCGGGTTATTTTTTGGGGGCAGCTGAAATGATGTTCGGGGAAGGGCTGTTCGCCAACGGCCGGCCTGAGTATGAAAAGGAACTCGGAGCGGGTATCACGGAGGCGAAAGTGCTGATTACGGTCAAGGCCGCTCCACAGCCCTCGGCTAACCATGGTGACACTGTTTGCGTGGCCGGTCTCAGACTTGCGGAAGGTGGCCCGGAATGGATCCGTCTTTACCCGATTCCTTTCCGCTATCTCCAGGCTGACGCGAAATTCAAGAAGTACGACATCGTGAAGCTAAAGCTCACACCAGCGGCCAAAGATCGACGACCCGAGAGCTACACCCCTATCCTTGATTCCTTGACCATCGACTCCCACCTTGAGCCGTGGAAGCCACGGCACCCACACGTTGACCCGCTTATCGATGCATTCAACACCTGCGAACTCAACTCCCGCGCTTTGAACGGATCGGCCGGCCCATCCCTGGCTGCCGTAGTGCCGGCGGACATCGACAAGCTGGAATTACGACTTTTCGACGGGTGGACCTCGGAGCAACAAGCCAAGATGGAAGCCCATCTGAACCAAGACACACTCTTTGGACCCAAGACGGACAAATCGATCCTGTCCCCGCCGAGGTTTGAAGGTCATTATCGCTACCGCTGCACTGGCAGGATTTGCAAAGGACACCGGCAAGGTCTGCTGGATTGGGAATTCACCGAACTTCAGCGGCGGCACGCGGGGGACACCGATGAAGCCGCCAAAGCGGCAATCCAAAAGAGATTCCTGGATCAGCTGTGCGCTCCGGCCCGCGGTCCGGTGTTTTTCCTGGGTAACCAGCTGAAAAGACCCCAGGCGTTCGGAGTCTTGGGCGTTTATGCAGCAGGGGTTCGTTAGCTGCCGACCAGAGCCGCCAGGCGTTCTTTTACGCGCGTGAGAACGTATTTGCGGTGGCAGCACAGCTCGCTGGCCTCAAAGCACAGCACGGCCACACGCTGCCGGGAGGCAAGGTCGGTGAGCTCAATAATCTTTTCAGCAGCTGATTCGCTGTCAAGCAGAGACTCGAAACGCTCGCCCGCAACCTTTGCAGCCGGAGTTCCCGGAGCCCAGAAACCTTCACGGTTGTCTTTGGGATTCCCTAACGCCGGCATGTGGCTGTAGCCGATGCCGGCTTCGGCTAGTGCTTCGCTCAGCGCCCTCTTTGAGAAGCCTTTTTTCCTTGAGATCGGGTTCAACCGAACGTCCACGACCGTCCCGATTTTCCAAGCCGTCAGTTCCTCAAGGAACGACGCAATGTCCTTCCCTTCGTAACCAACACCGATGACGCCGCTCGTTTCAGTCCACATGGTTTCATTCTTGCACGGGCGCAAAATCGGCCGACGTCGCACCGCTTTGCCGCAGCCTCTACCGGTGCGGTCAATCCCATGTCTGGCCGCACCAGCAGCGGCCCTCCTGGTGCTCCTGGATGACAAGGACACGTTCCTCTCCGAGCAGGATGATGTCTTCGTAGCTGAGCATGCCCCCAGTGCAGCATCAGCGGGCCGGCTGCCGGTAGGGGCGTCTTGGTCTATGTGGAAAACCGCAGGTAACGGCATCGGAGCCCTCTGTCCGTGAGCCTGCTGTGACTACCACCGAAATCCGAACGGCGGCGAACCAGGGACGAGTCTCCAGTTCCGGGGACCTACGCTGATGCACCATCAACTCTTTCCCTCACCCTCGACGGCGGGTTTGGCCAGCGTGTGCTGTCGGAACTCGACAGTTAGTGAACATGTGGTGATTGCAGTGGAAGGGGGACGTTTGTGCTGATTTCGCAGGGATCTTCCCCCCTCGTTTATGAGGTGGGAAACATACCCCTCACATAGACCTCCGGGGGTATGACCTTAAACATGTATATGAGAAGGGGCCAGCACGCCAAGCCATCTCACGGCCGTCTCTGGTCTTCAGATGGTCCTGAACTCCATCAGCCCTCGGCCTCGGCCCGTTCTTCCGCACGCCTGCATCGACCCGAATGCCTCTAGGACGACGGGGCCTCCAAGAGGAGAAGGTTTTCGCCCCGACGCGTCAGGTTGTGGTGTGTGCCCTAGCCGGACTCGCCTAGCGCCTGCGTCGCTGTGATGTTAGACGGGAAGGGCGTCCCTGCCGACATCTCTGAACAGTAGCTGGGATTCATGCGTCACTTCACGACTGGGGCCCGGTTGATAGCGGCGGAGGCTGTTTCACAGTTGGAACACTGTGGGCTGCGACACACTCTTTACCGTGGATACAGATGCCGTGGCGGCTGTCACATTTGGGGGCGCCGCGGCATGACTACCCGCGCTTCTTAGAGCGGGTGCAAGGACATTCCCACCTATCTGTTCCGCTGGCCAATGAGCCTGTTTCAAGGGAGAAACACATGACAAGCACCAAAGCATCGCCGCCGGCGATGACGCCCCGCCGGGCGGCGACAGCCGCCCTCCTCGGTAGTGCACTGGAGTACTACGACTTTTTTGTTTACGGCGCGGCAGCGGCCCTCGTTTTCAATGTGCTGTTCTTTCCTTCCGGAGATCCCGCTGTTGCCTTGATCGGATCGTTCGCGACTTTCGCGGTGGGTTATGTGGCACGGCCCGTCGGCGCAATGGTGATGGGGCACTTCGGCGATCGTCTTGGCCGCAAGAAGGTCATGCTCGCCACGGTGGTCATGATGGGTGCCGCCTCGTTCTCCATCGGATGTCTTCCGACATTTGACCAGGTGGGACTGCTGGCCCCGGCACTGTTGGTGGTCTTGCGAGTGGTCCAGGGTTTCTCCGCGGGGGCTGAATCCGCAGGCGCCTCGACGTTGACAGTTGAACATTCCCCCGTTGGACGCCGGGGCTTCTTCACCAGCTTCGTTATGGTTGGCTACGCGGTCGGCTGCTCGTTGGCGACCATTGTTTTCCTTCCCGTGGCGCTCCTGCCCGCCGAACACCTCTATGGCTGGGGCTGGCGGGTTCCCTTCTGGCTCAGCGCGGTCGTTGTCGTGATTACTTACTACGTGCGGAGCCATCTGGAGGAAACGCCCGTGTTCGCTGAAGCGAAGGAAGAACGCGCAGTCCGGAAGCTGCCGCTGAGCGATGTTTTCAAGTACCACTGGCGCAGTGTGATTTGTGTTGCCGGGGCATCGCTGATGGCAGCGATGCAGACTTTGTTCGCTGTTTTCAGCTTGTCCTACGGAACCTCGGTCGGGGTGGACCGGAGTGCGATGCTCGCGGTCATCTCGGGCGCCATAGCGCTGTCCGTCTTCACTCTTCCGGCAGCGGGCTACCTCTCTGATGTCATCGGCAGGAAGCGGACGATGCTGATTTCCTCTGTAGGGTGTGCGGTCACGATCTTCGGTTACCTTTGGGCGATATCGACGACGGACGTCCTGCTGATCGGGGTCTCCGCGTTCATCAACATGACGTTGTTCTTCAGCTGCTACAACGGGGTGTGGACGTCGTTCTTTGCCGAGCAGTTCCCGGCACCTGTGCGCTTCACAGGCATGGCTGTCAGCAATCAGCTGGGCAATCTCCTGGCCGGCTTCGCGCCGATGGTCGCGGCGATGATTCTCGTGCCGGGCCCGTCCGGCTGGCTGCCGGTAGCAATCTTTGGTGCGGTAGCCGCCGGCATCGCGGCCGTCGCAGTCCTCGGGATGCGCGAGACTTCCAAAACCCCCACAGAGCTGCTCGGTGGGCCGCGGGCTCAACCCACAAATCCCAAACGTTCCCTGGACGAGCCTGCCGGGACCAAGAGGACCGTTCAGGCGGTAACGGACTAGACCCAGTAGACCCTAAAAGGATGGGCCCCCGACGGTTTTTCGTCGGGGGCCCATTTATTTTGGCCTGTGTTGCTCGTTCCCGGGCTAGGGTCCCGGAAGGATCATTCGTTCGTCGTCGTCAATTTTCAGGGCACGCATTTTCCGGTACATGGTGGTGCGCCCGATACCCAGAATTTCCGCGGCACGGGACTTGTTGCCGTTGGCTTCCGCCAGGGCGGCGACGATGGTATCGCGCTCGGATTGCTCGTAGCGGCTGAGCGAGGAGAGGGTTGTCTGCCGCATGGGGGCTGGCAGGTCTTTTGTTTGGATCAGGCCGGTGCCGGCCGAACGTCGCAAGTGGGCAAGGAGCCGTGCCATCTCGGCGACGTTACCGGGCCAGCGCCAGGCCAGCAGGCATTGGAGGGCTGCGGGGGAGAACCGTGGCGCCGGCGCCCCGGGAAAGAGTTCGGCCGAAACCTCACGCACGATGTCCAGCAACTCACCGCGCAGTTCCACAAGGGAAGGCAGTCGTACCAGCCCTTGAAGGTCCTCGGCTTCGTGATTGGGGTTGAATGGGCCGCTGGTCCGTTCGGTAAGGATGACACGTGCCCCGGGGTGGACGCCGGGGCGGTGGGCCGCCGCAAACTCGGTGAGTCGGTCCACCAGATCGTGGCCGATGCCTGGTCCGGCGGTAACGAGGATTCCGCAGCCCTCGGCTAATGCCGCTTCCATGAGGGCCCAGGCCGTTGGGTCCTCGGTGAGCATTTCTGCGGTGAATGTCTTGGGCTCTCGCCCAGTGTGCTGGCGCAGCCATTTTGAGGACTGGTGATGCTTCCCGGTACCAGGGCCCCCGGTGACGCGGATCAGGCCATCGGCCGTGGCGGCAGCGGTGAGTTCGCGTTGGAGCACGCCGTAAGAAGTCGTCGTCCGGGCTTGGCGGGAGGATAGGCCGTCCAGCACTTCGCGGAGCGCGGGCGCAGACCTTTGCTCTGGGTGTTTGCCGACGGAAACCCCGCCCTCGGCGGGCGCACTGGCTGGCTCCGTAAATTCCAGCGCGAAGATCGCGTCCTGGCCAGCGCGGCCGAGACGGCGCACCATGGCTTCGGTTCCGAGCACCGGAAGTTCGAGTTGCAGCTTGTCCTGGTCCCAATGGTGCATGCGCAGCATCTCCCACAGGTAGGCGTGGGACTCGGCGTCAAAATGGGCGAGTGCGGGAAGGTCTGTCATCACGGTTTCTGAGTTCATGACCAGGACCGGATGCTTGGAGGACCGGAACTGGCGGTACGTTCGGGCCAGCTCGAGGTTCCGGGAATCGGCCATCAGCTCAAGCGCCTCGGCGATCTGATGACCGGCCTGCCGGGCCATGGAAACCATCAAGGGGCTTGAGGCGTCAACGTGGGAGGCGATGGACAGCGATCCCACGATCCGGCCCGTGATGGGGTGCTTGATGGGCGCTCCCGCGCAGGCCAGTCGGGCCAGGGCATCGTTAAAGTGTTCGTGGCCGCGGACGAAAACCACTCCGCGCCCCTCAATGGGGGTGCCGAGCCCGTTGGTGCCCAGAGCCTGTTCGGAAAAGACGAACCCCTCCGCGGCGTTGGCGTTGTCCAGTGTGCGCGTGTCCTGGGCATCGACAATGCGCCGGGAGACGATCCGGCCCTCCTCATCGGCGAGGAAAAGGGCCATCCGGGTGTCGGTGAGATTGTTTTGCCACTGGTCCAAAATTCTTCCGGCAGCGCGCAGGATTGCACTGTCCGGATCGACTTCGCCAAGGATGTGGGGGCCGGTTGCAGGGTTGACGTGGTTCGAGACGGATCGCCGCCAGCTTTGTTCGATTTCTTCAGCTACCAGCGACGCGGGGATGGAAGCCCTGACGAGGCCTTCCGTGATCAGCCGCTCGCGGGCGCTCCGGAGCGCGTCTTCGCGGCGTGATTTGTCCATCACTTACTCATTCTCAAGCAGTCAAAACGATGCGTCCAGCAATCCCGCCGGCGGTCAGGTCGTCCAGGGCCCGGGACACTTCGGCCGCAGACAGGGTCCTTTCGGACACCGGGATGGTGGGAAGTTCCCCTGCTTTGGCAATCCGGACCAGATCCTGCAGTTGTGAAAGTGTCCCGACAAAGCTGCCTTCGATGCGGATCATGCGCAGCGCCAGCATGGCAGTCGGAAGGGTGACTTCACCGCCGAAGAGTCCTACCTGGACCATTGTCCCCGCTTTGGCGAGGGCGTCGAACGCGGCCGTAGCGGTGGCACCGTTGTTGACGAAGTCGACGACGGCGCTGGCCGGCCCGCCTGCCGCGCGTTGAATGTCGGCTGCCCCGCTGCCGGCTCCGGAAAGGACCGTGCTGGTGGCGCCCATGTCCCGGGCCAGGGCCAGGTTCCGTTCCGCGACATCGACCGCGCAGATGTTCCGGTGGCCCCGGGCACGGAGGATCGCTATGGCGGTCAGGCCCAGCCCTCCTGCCCCGAAGATGACCACAGGCTCGTCCGGCTCAAGCGGAAGAACCTTGTCCACGGCACTGTGGGCGGTGAGGCCGGAACACGCCAAGGTCGCTGCCCAACTCGGGTCAAGGCCCTCAATGTCCACGAGGTACTTCTCGTCGGGCACGATGATGTACTCGGCGTAGCCGCCGTGGCGTGCGACCCCAAGGTTCTGTCCGGCGGCGCAGCGGTTATCGTGGCCTTCCCGGCATTGGCGGCATGTGCCGCAGCCGATCCACGGGTAGATCAGTCGCACGTCTCCGGCGCTGACGGATGCAACGTCAGCACCTACCTGTTCGACAACGCCGACTACTTCGTGGCCCAGTACCATCGGGTACTGGATGCCGCGGTCTTTCATGCTCATGTGTCCGCGGCTGCCCAGGTCGTAGCCGCCTTCGCGGAGGTGGGTGTCGGTGTGGCAGACGCCAGCCCGCATGACCTTCAGAAGTACCTGCCGCCCCTCGGGGCGTGGCGTCGAGAACTCCAGGTCATGGATGGTGGCATCGTCCGGGAGGACGGCGAATGCATGCATTGCGGAACACCTCTTCATTGTGGCAATCGGTATCCATCCATCATGACCAACTATTGCTGCAGCTTCCAATACCAATCCGGGACCCCTTTAGTGGGCGATCCGGTATCAATGCATCCGCTGGAGTGTTTCACATTGGAACACGTGTGGCATGGAACACAGACCTACCTTTGATTCAGAGGCCGCGGCACCCACCACAACAAAGGAGGGCCGCAGGCACCCACAAACCACGTCAAAGGAGACCTACCATGACCACCAACCTTGTTGAACAGTCCGGCACCGCTTCCGCCGAAGCCGGGAGCCAGGACGTACTGCGGAACCTCTACGCTGATTGGGCAGAGATCATGGCGACCACGCCGGACCTGACCATGCGCCTGTTCCGTTCCATTTTTGACGAGTGGCACCAGCCAACGGTCGAGCCCGAGGGCGTCATGTACCGTGAGGACACCGTTGGCGGGGTTCCGGGCATCTGGTGCCTGCCCGAGGGGGCGGACCAGAGCAAGGTGCTCCTGTACACCCATGGCGGTGGATTCGCCGTAGGTTCGGCCTCCAGCCACCGCAAACTGGCAGCCCACGTCGCCAAAGCACTTGGATCCGTCAGCTTCGTGCTGGATTACCGGCGCGCCCCCGAATTCCAGCACCCGGCACAGATCGAAGACGGCGTGGCCGCCTTCGATGCCCTCGTCGCCTCCGGCATCGCCCCTGAGGACATCACCACCATCGGTGATTCCGCCGGCGGCAACCTCGCCATCGCCATTGCCCTCGCGCTCAAGGAACAGGGCAAGCGCACCCCCGGCCGAGTCATCGCCTTCTCAC
Organism: Paenarthrobacter sp. UW852; assembly: GCF_024608385.1. Classification (NCBI taxonomy): domain Bacteria; kingdom Bacillati; phylum Actinomycetota; class Actinomycetes; order Micrococcales; family Micrococcaceae; genus Paenarthrobacter; species Paenarthrobacter sp. UW852. The sequence continues at coordinate 41,467 of NZ_JAMSGY010000003.1, read as the reverse complement.
CGTGGCTGGACATGGAAAACAAGGGCGAAACCCTCGTCACCAACAACGACACGGACGCCCTGATCACCCCCGAGCTGCTCGAAGGCATGATCGCCGGCGTCCTCGGCGGCACCATCGATCCCAGGACACCCCTGGCCAACCCGCTGCACGCCGACTTCAACGACTTCCCGCGTCTGTACATCACCGCCGGCAGCGTCGAGTCGCTCCTGGACAACGCCACGCGTCTGGAGCAACGCGCCAAAGCCGCCGGCGTGGACGTCACCTTGTCCATCGGCGAGGGCCAGCAGCATGTCTACCCGTTCCTGGCCGGGCGGTCCGCCCTCGTGGCACAGGAGTTCGACAAGCTCGCGGCCTGGTACCGGAAATAACCCGGCCACCTTACGAAGCCACACCATCCACTATTTCGTCCCCTGCATCAGAACGACAAAGGAGTTCGCCATGACTGCACAGAACACTTTCCAGACCGTTGACGCCGTCGTCATCGGCGCCGGCTTCGGCGGCATCTACGCCGTCCACAAGCTTCACAACGAGCAGGGTCTGACCGTTGTCGGCTTCGACAAGGCCGACGGTCCCGGCGGCACCTGGTACTGGAACCGCTACCCGGGCGCTCTCTCTGACACCGAGAGCCACGTCTACCGCTTCTCCTTCGATAAGGGCCTCCTGCAGGACGGCACCTGGAAGCACACCTACATCACCCAGCCCGAGATCCTCGAGTACCTTGAGGACGTCGTTGACCGCTTTGACCTGCGGCGCCACTTCCGCTTTGGTACCGAGGTCAAGTCCGCCACCTACCTCGAAGACGAGGGCCTGTGGGAAGTGACCACCGGCGGCGGCGCGGTGTACCGGGCTAAGTACGTCATCAACGCCGTGGGGCTGCTGTCAGCCATCAACTTCCCGAACCTGCCCGGGATCGACACCTTTGAGGGCGAGACCATCCACACCGCCGCCTGGCCGCAGGGCAAGTCCCTCGCCGGTCGCCGCGTGGGTGTGATCGGCACCGGTTCCACCGGCCAGCAGGTCATCACGGCGCTGGCACCGGAAGTTGAACACCTGACCGTCTTCGTCAGGACCCCGCAGTACTCCGTCCCGGTGGGCAAGCGCCCCGTGACCACCCAGCAGATTGACGAGATCAAGGCCGACTACGACAACATCTGGGCACAGGTCAAGCGTTCCGGCGTAGCCTTCGGCTTCGAGGAAAGCACCGTGCCGGCCATGAGCGTCACCGAAGAAGAACGCCGCCAGGTCTACGAGAAGGCCTGGGAATACGGCGGCGGCTTCCGCTTCATGTTCGAAACCTTCAGCGACATCGCCACCGACGAGGAGGCCAACGAGACTGCGGCATCCTTCATCCGGAACAAGATCGTCGAGACCATCAAGGATCCGGAGACGGCACGGAAACTGACGCCGACGGGCTTGTTCGCCCGTCGCCCGCTCTGCGACGACGGCTACTTCCAGGTGTTCAACCGGCCCAACGTCGAGGCTGTCGCTATCAAGGAAAACCCCATTCGGGAAGTCACGGCCAAGGGTGTGGTGACGGAGGACGGCGTGCTGCACGAGCTGGACGTCATCGTCTTCGCGACCGGTTTCGACGCCGTGGACGGCAATTACCGCCGCATGGAGATCAGCGGGCGCGACGGCGTGAACATCAACGACCACTGGGACGGGCAGCCCACCAGCTACCTGGGCGTTTCCACAGCGAAGTTCCCCAACTGGTTCATGGTGCTGGGACCCAACGGCCCGTTCACGAACCTGCCGCCGAGCATCGAGACGCAGGTCGAATGGATCAGCGACACGGTGGCCTACGCGGAGGAAAACGGAATCCGGGCGATCGAGCCGACCCCGGAGGCCGAAGCCGAGTGGACCGAGACGTGCACACAGATCGCGAACATGACGGTGTTCACCAAGGTCGATTCATGGATCTTCGGCGCGAACGTTCCGGGCAAGAAGCCCAGCGTGCTGTTCTATCTGGGCGGCCTGGGCAACTACCGCGGCGTCCTGGACGATGTCACCGCCAACGGATACCGCGGCTTTGAGCTGAAGTCGGAAGCCGCCGTCGCTGCCTGACCCGGCAGCCCTCACCGCTGCCGGCCGGCGCCATCGACCTGATGGTGCCGGCCGCCGGCCTTGATTATTACGTCATTCACCACAGAGGAGAACCACCCATGGGTGTGTACACCACGATCGACCCGGCCACCGGGGACGCAACCGCACAATACCCGGAGATCTCCGACGCCGAGCTGGACACTCTCATCAAAAACAGTGCCGCGGCCTACCGTTCCTGGCGCACCACAACCCTGGAACAGCGCCGTGCCGTCCTGACCCGCACCGCCGAGATCCACCGCGAGCAGGCAGAAGAACTGGCCAAGCTCCTCACCCTGGAAATGGGCAAACCAATCGCGCAGGCCAGGGGAGAGGTGGAACTGGTCGCGTCGATCTACCAGCACTACGCCGACAACCTGGAGGAGTACCTGGCCGATGAATCCCTCACCTTCAGGGGCTCCGGCACGGCTGTCGTCCGCACCGAACCGATAGGACCACTCGTCGGGGTCATGCCATGGAACTACCCTTACTACCAGGTCGCCCGGTTCGCCGCCCCGAACATCGCCTTGGGCAACACCATCATCCTCAAGCACGCCCGTAACTGCCCCCAGTCCGCCCTTGCCATCGAAAGAGTGCTCACTGAGGCCGGATTGCCGGCGGGTGTATACGCCAACGCGTTCATCTCTTCGGCCCAGGTCGCTGCCGCCGTCGCTGACCGGCGCGTGCAGGGAGTGTCCCTGACCGGATCCGAAAAGGCCGGAGCTGCCGTCGGCGAGGTCGCCGGCCGGAATCTGAAAAAGTGCGTCCTGGAACTGGGCGGGTCAGACCCGTTCATCGTCCTCGATGATGCCGACATCGACGCCGCAGCGGCCGCCGCCGTTATCGGCCGGCTCTCCAACGGCGGCCAGGCCTGCACGGCGTCGAAGCGGTTCATCGTCGCGGACAGCGTGTACGAGGAATTCCTTCAAAAGTTCCTCGACGCGATGGCCTCCTGGCAGACCGGGGATCCCACCGACTCCGGGACCAAGCTCGGACCACTGGCCTCGGCCGCGGGCGTCGAGGAACTGGACGAGCTTGTGCAGGACGCAGTCTCCCACGGCGCGAAACTCCTGCTCGGTGGGGAACGCCCCGACGGTCCCGGCGCCTATTACCCTGCCACGGTCCTTGCAGGCGTCACACCTGCAATGCGTGCCTTCACCGAGGAACTGTTCGGCCCCGTAGCCGTCGTCTACCGCGTCGGCTCCCTGCAGGAAGCGATCGATTTGGCCAACAACTCACCGTTCGGACTGTCCTCCAGCGTGTTCACATCTGATGCCAGGAACGCGGAGCGGCTGGCCGAGGAGCTTGAGGTCGGCATGGTCTGGATCAACAGCACCAGCAAGAGCTCGCCCGACCTGCCGTTCGGCGGCGTCAAGGGCTCGGGCTTCGGGCGGGAACTGGCCGGGTACGGCTTCAACGAATTCGCCAACAAGAAGCTGGTCCGGAATCCGGGAGCTCGCTGAGTTATGGAAGCGTCATGCTGCGGGCTTATCTGCCTGCAGCATGACGCACCCAGTTAAGCAGGGTGAGGTTCCTTTGCGAAAGCGGGGAAGAGGGCAGCGACAAGCCGTCTGCCAAACCCTTCATCCAGGGGAGAACCGCTGAGGAACAAGCGGTAGTAGATCGGGCCGAGCAAGAGGTCGGTGACCAGCTCGGGGTCAAGTCCCTCCCTCAGCTCTCCTCTTGCAATGCCCCGTTCGACGAGTGCCGTGACCTCCTGGACGCGTTGGCTCACCACCCTCTCCCGGTAGGTTCGGGCAAGCTCTGCATCGGCGGCAACTTCTGAAACCAGGCCCTGCATGATCCGCCCCAGGAGCGTGTTGGACATGAGGTCCACGGTCCGGTCGACCAGCCGCGTCAGTTCAGTCAGTGTGTCAAGAGCATACGGCTGCGTGCTAACGTCGCCGACCATGTCCAGCAGCACAGCAAGGGCCAGATCATTCCGTGACCGGTGGCGGCGGTAGATGGTGGTCTTCGCGACCCCGGACCGTTCAGCCACTCCTTCAATGGTCAGGCTGCCGAAGCCGGATTCCGCCAATAGCTCCCGGGCAGCGTCCATAACCGCCCGTTCCGTCCTGGCGCGCCGCTTCTGATGCCCCGACACTACGCCCCCAGCTGATGCCCCCTGGCCACCGCCTAAAGAATTCATTGGGATACCGCCCTTCCGTCGCCGCGCCATCAAGTGCTAATATTGCTACGCAACGTAGCGTTTTATTTCTATTGTAAGGCTACCACCCCCGGACCAGCCTAGAAGGGCAGCATCATGGCCACAGATCGATACCAGCGCGGGCTTGACCGCATGATGGAACTCGTCTCCACGGAACACTCCAACACGTTCGACCACGCCAAGCTGGTCGAGTCATACCAGGCTCTGGACTCGGAACTGGGGGACTACATCGTGTCCTTTGCCTTCGGTGACATCTACTCCCGCGACAGCCTGACCCAGCAGGAACAGACGATGGTGACCATTTCCACGCTGGCCGCACTGGGCACGGAGGTCCAGCTGAAGCTTCATATCAACGTTGGCTTCAACGTGGGCCTGACGAAGGAGAAGATCGTCGGCGCCCTGATCCAGTGCATCCCCTACATCGGTTTCCCCCGCGTCCTCAATGGCCTGACCCTCGTCAAAGACGTCATGGCAGAACGCGGCAGGACCTCCGAAGCCGGTACCGACTGAGGCCTGACCTCGGGCTCTCCTGCGTCCCGACGCCCCACTACTACGACGAAAAGATCACATCATGAGCAAGAAAATCGGTTTCGTAGGACTCGGAACCATGGGACTTCCCATGGCAGTCAACCTGAATAGGGCCGGCTTCGAGGTGATCGGGTACGACGCCTTCGAGGGATCCCGCCAGAAGGCTATTGCGGCGGGAATCACCATGGCCGAAACCTTGAAGGACGTCGCCGAACAGGCCGACGACGCGATCGTGTCCATGGTCCGTGACTACGCCCAGAACGTCGACGTCATCCTGGGCCAAGACGGGCTCCTGTCCGCCAATCCCAAAAACCTGACCATCATCGTCATGAGCACCCTGGACCCGGACACCATGAACGAACTGGGCCAGCAGGTCGAGGAACACGGCGAGGTCAGGCTCATCGCCGCCGCCGTCAGCGGGGGTTCGACCGGGGCCGAGGCCGGCACCCTGTCGATCATGGCATCCGGTGCCGAAGACGTGGTGACCGCCGCCTCGCCGTACTTCGACGCTGTCGGATCCAACACCTTCTACTACGGCAGCAAGCCCGGCAACAGCCAGGCAGCGAAGCTGGTCAACAACCTCGTCCTCGGCATCAACATGAACGCCGTCGCCGAAGGGCTCAAGTTTGGCGCGCAGTACAACCTGCCCGAAGCCGAACTGCTCAACCTCTTCAAGGTCAGCACTGGCGACAGCTGGGTTGCCCGGAACTGGGACGCAGTCTCGGAGTGGACCGCTGACACCGCCCTCGCAGTGCTGCTCAAGGACCTCAAGGCCGCACACCTGAAGGGCCTCGAGCACCACGTGGCCATGCCCTTCAACGCCCTGTCCTCCACCCAACTGTTCGACTCCATGGGACAGAACAACCTGCAGACCAAATAGCCGAACCTGGAGCGGACAGCACGGCGGAAGCGCGGTCCACCACGCAGTAGTGGTGGGCCGCGCTTGGGTGGAGTAACCGCAGAACCGCACCTGGCGTCCTTGAAGCCGGCCGACGGCAGGGTCATCGACAGGGGCTGCACGGCGGCTGGCGAAAGCGTGGCGTGGGGGCAGCCTGCTGATTCAGCTCCAGTCGAAGAAGCCCTTGCCGGTTTTCCGGCCGAGTTCGCCGCGGGCGACCTTTTCACGCAGTATCTGTGGGGGAGCGAACCGCTCACCGAGGGTTTCATGGAGGTATTCGGCGATGCCGAGGCGCACGTCCAGGCCAACGATGTCTGTGGTGCGCAGCGGCCCCGTGGGGTGTTTGTAGCCGAGGACCATGGCGTTATCGATGTCCTTAGCTGAGGCAACGCCTTCCTCGACCATGCGCATCGCTTCCAGGGCAATCGCTACACCGAGCCGGGATGACGCGAAGCCAGGGGCGTCGTTGACCACGACGGCGGTCTTGCCCAGCCCCTGGACCCAGCTCCGTGTCTGCTCGACGAGATCGGGCCGGGTCTGCTTGCCAATGACCACCTCAATGAGGGTGGAAGCCGGGACGGGGTTGAAGAAGTGCAGCCCCAGGAAGTCCTGCGGCCGTTCCAGCTCCTCCGCCAGGCCGGACACCGACAGCGAGGATGTGTTCGAGGCCAGCACCGCGCCAGGGGTGAGTTGTTCTTCGACCCTGCGGAGCGCTGCCACCTTCAGTGTCCAGTCCTCGGGTACGGCTTCCACGACCAGCTCGCGGTCACCGAAGTCCGCGTAGTCCACAGAAGTCTTCAGGCGGGAGACCATCTCATCGAGGTTGCCACTGTGGGGGTCACGCTCGATGGATTTCGCTGCTGAGGATGCGACCCGCTCACGGCCTGCTTGCGCGGAGGCTTCATCACGTTCGATGACCACCACGTCTGCCCCCTTGATGAGGAAGGCGTGGGCGATGCCCGCTCCCATGCGACCGCCGCCAAGGACGCCAACGCGCGCAGGGAGCTCGCCGGTTCGACCGGATGGCTCTGATGGATTATTCATTTACTTCTTCTTCCTGTCGAGGAACGCCTGCATGCGGTCGAACTTTGCCTGGGACTCGAAAAGCATGCCCTGGGCCAGGGTGTCGATGACGGGATGGACCTCCCGTGGGGCGTGGAACACGGCCTTGGTGAGGCGTACTGCCAGCGGATCCTGCACCGCAATGGCGTCCGCCAGGGCGTGCGCCGAGTCCATCAGTGTGCCCGGCTCCACGAGTTCGGTGATCAGCCCGACCGCGAGGCACTCCTGAGCCGTGAGGACTTTGCCGGCGAGCAGGATCTGCTTGGCTACCGGCTCCCCGACGAGCTCCTTCAACCGCCAGGTAGCACCGGCCGCGGCCAGGATGCCCAGGTTCGCCTCGGGGTTACCCATCCGCAGGGCAGGAGTGCCGATCCGGAAGTCGGCCGAGTACGCCAGTTCCGCGCCTCCGCCGAGCGCGTATCCGTCCAGCGCGGCGATGACCGGCATGGGCAGCTTGGCGATCCGGTCGAAGATCCCGGAATTGATTCCGGCCAGCGCGTCATCACGGCGCCGCTCACGCAGCTGTGCGATGTCAGCCCCGGATGCGAAGACGGCTTTGGTCCCCGTGTCAGGGTTGCCGGGCGTGCCCGAGAGGATCAGGATTTTCGGTGTGCGTTCCAGGTGCGCGCACACTGCGTGCAGCTCATCCACCATGGCCTGGTCGATGGCATTCTTCACCCCGGGGCGGTGCAGCCGAACCGCTAAACGGTCCCCGCGCTCCTCAAACAACAGCGTCTCGAAACGTGAGCCGTCCAGCCTTGTCCCGGCGTCGTTCACTACGGCTGTCATCAGATGCCTTCCAGGAGCAGGGCCGTGCCCTGTCCGACACCCACGCACATCGTGGCCAGGCCCAGCTTTCGGCCATCCGTGGCCTCGCGCTCGAGGCGCCCGAGCAGCGTGATGACCAGCCGGGACCCGGAGGAACCCAGCGGATGCCCGAGCGCGATGGCGCCGCCGTCGTTGTTCACCGTGTCGGGTTCGAGCTTCAGCTCGCGCATGCAGGCCAGGGCCTGCGAGGCGAAAGCCTCATTAAGTTCTACGGCAGCCAGATCGGCTACCGCGACGCCGGTCCGGTCCAGGACTTTGCGGGTGGCCGGGACCGGGCCCATGCCCATGATTTCCTGGGCGACACCCGCGGACGCGCCATCGAGGATGCGTGCCCGTGGAGTGAGGCCATACTTTTGCACGGCTGCCTCGGACGCGACGATGATCGCCGAGGCGCCGTCGTTGAGCGTCGATGCGTTCCCGGCGGTGACGACGCTGCCGCCCTTCACTACCGGGCGGAGGCCGGCGAGGACGTCCACTGAGGTTCCGGGGCGAGGACCTTCGTCGGTGTCCACGTTGGTTTCGGCGCCCTTGCGGCCCCTGACCGTGACTGGGACAATCTCGTCGGCGAAGCGCCCGGATTCGATGGCTGCGAGGGCGCGCTCGTGGGAGCGGACGGCGAACTCGTCGCAGTCAGCACGGGAGATGTTGTATTCCCGGGCCACTTCCTCTGCTGTTTCGGGCATCGAATAGGTTGCCTTGCCATCACGTGAGAGTTCCCCGGACAGGAAGGCAGGGTTGGGGAAGCGCCAGCCGATGGAGGTGTCAACGACGGCGCCGGGTTTGGCGAAGGCTTTGTCCGGTTTCTCCATGACCCACGGAGCGCGGGACATGGATTCGACACCACCGGCAACCACGATGTCCGCGGCACCGGCCTTGACCATGTGGGAGGCCATGATGATGGCGCTCAGCCCGGAGGCGCAGAGCCGGTTGACGGTAACACCGGGGACCGTGTCGGGGAAGCCGGCGAGCAGCCAGGCCATGCGGGCAACGTTCCGGTTTTCCTCGCCGGCGCCGTTGGCGTTGCCGAGGATCACCTCGTCCACGACGGCCGGGTCAAGGCCTGCGCGTTCGACGGCGGCCCGAACAGCGATGGCAGCCAGATCGTCCGGGCGGACGGAGCTCAGGGCGCCGCCGTAACGACCGACAGGGGTGCGTGCCCCGCCGATGAGGAATGCTTCAGTCATGGAAAAGCTCCTTCAGTGAATCTTGGTAAGGGTGAAGATGAGTCAAGGCAGGGCCATGTCCTCGGGTCAGCGGAAGGCTGAGATTCCCGTGATGTCGCGGCCTACCAGCAGTGCCTGGATGGAGTCCGTGCCCTCGTAGGTGGACACGACCTCCATGTCGGTCAGGTGGCGGGCGACATGGTTTTCGAGCAGGAGGCCGTTGCCGGCGAGCAATTCCCGTGCCTCGTTGCAGATCCACTTGCCTTTTTGCGCGGTGGCCATTTTGACCATGGACGCCATGGCGTTGGTCAGGGTGCCCTTCTCGGCCAGTTCAGCCATGCGGTTGACCATCAGTTGCATCGCGGTCAGCTCGCTGAGCATGTTGGCGAGCCGGTGCTGGACCAGCTGGTAGCTGGCGATCGGGTTGCCGAACTGGACCCGCTTGGCGGCATAGTCGGCCGCGATCTCGAAGCACGCCATTGCGTGGCCGACGGCCTCCCATGCAGCGCCGCCGCGGGTTGCCTGCAGGACGCGGGAGACATCGGCGAAGGACCTGCAGTTCTCCAGGCGGTTGGTCTCAGGGATCCGCATGCCCTCGATGACGATGTCGGCCTGCAGGATGGCGCGTTTGCCGATCTTGCCGGTGATGACGGTGGGGTTGTAGCCGGCCGGGTGGTTGCCGTCAGCGTCCTTTTCGACGACGAAGGCGTTGACCTTGCCGTCTTCGGTGTTGCGGGCGAAGAGGACCACGACGTCGGCCGCGTGGCCGTTGCCGATCCAGCGTTTGTGGCCGTCGATGATCCAGGTGCCTCCCTCTCGGCGGGCGCTCGTTTCCAGCGCCACCGTGTCGGACCCATGGTTGGGCTCGGTGAGGGCGAAGGCACCCGTTTTCTCCAGCCGGGCCATGGCAGGCAGCCAGCGCTGCCGCTGCTCCTCGTTGCCCAGCATGTACAGGGCGCCCATGCAGAGATTGGAGTGGACCCCCAGGAACGTGTTGATGCTTCCGTCAGCCCGCGCCATCTCGCGCGCGACCATTCCCGCGCCCTTGCGGCTCATCCCCGGGCATCCATATCCCTGAATGTAGGTCCCGATGATGCCGAGATCCGCGAGGCCGGGCAGCAGTTCGTCCGGGAACTCCGCACGTTCCCAGTAGTCGTTGATGATGGGAAGGACCCGCTCTTCGGCGAACTGGCGGACTTTGTCGCGGATGGCCAGCTCTTCTGGGCCCAACTCGTCGTCGAGGTTGAAGTAGTCGGAGTTTACGGTGCTGCGGGCAGTTGCAGTGGTTGTCATGAGAGGTCCTTTATGGTTCCGCGGACGGGGTGCTGGTTGCTTGTGGGGTGGCTGCTCGGGAGCGGGCTAAGCCTGCGGCGTCGACTGCAGCCACTGGAGAATGTCCCCCCGGTCTGCGTCGATGCCGGGCGGCACCAGGTCATAGCTGGCGGGTGTCGCTGAGAAGGTGATCGGGTTACGGACGCCGGGGATGGTTTCTTCACCGGTTCCCACGTTCACTACCGGTTCCAGTCCCAGGCGCTGGGCAAAATCAATCCCACCGCGGACATCGTTGATCGGAGCACATGGAAGCCGTGCCTCGGTGAAGATGTCGAACCACTCCGATGCGGTCCTGACGGCCAGCAGTTCCTGCAGGATGGGGCGCAGCGCCGACCGGTTGAGGCTGCGGTCCGGGGGTGTGGAGAACCGGGGATCGTCGGCGAGCTCGGGGGCGGCAATGACGTTGCAGAGCGTCCGGAACTGCCGGTCGTTGCCGATAGCCAGGACGATTTCCCCGTCCGCGGTGGGGAGCGGTTCATAGGGGTAGATGCTAGGGTGCTCGTTACCCATGCGGGTGGGCACGTTTCCGCTGAGCAGGTATCCGCCTGTCTGGTTAACCATGCCGGACAGGGCCGAGGACATAAGGTTCACCTCGATGCGTTGTCCGCGGCCGCTCTGGCTCCTTTCATGCAGCGCTGACAGGACGCCAATGGCGGCATGGAGTCCTGTGATGACATCAAAGACCGCAACACCGGAACGGTACGCGGGGAACTCCGGGTCCCCGGTGAGGCTCATGAGCCCGGACATGGCCTGGACGAGCAGGTCGTAACCCGGCAGGGCCGCTCCGCCAGCGGAGCCGAACCCGGTGATGGACGCGTAGACCACAGCGGGGTTGCGTTCGGTGATGGACGCGTAGTCCAGGCCGAAACGGTCCAGCCCGCCAGGTTTGAAGTTCTCGATGACGACGTCGGCGCCCGCAGCAATGTTCCGTGCCGTGTCTATGTCATCCGGATCGCCGAAGTCCAGTGCGATGGATCTCTTGTTCCTGTTGATTGAGAGGTAGTACGTGGATTGGCCATCGAAGACCGGGGGCTTCCAGGCCCGTGTTTCATCGCCGGACCGGCTTTCCACTTTGATGACCGTGGCACCCATGTCCGCCAGGAGCATGGTGCAGTACGGTCCGGCGAGGACCCGACTGAAGTCGGCAATGACGATTCCCGCCAAAGGACCGCTGGCGTTGCGACCGAAGGCGTCCCGGCGTGCGTGATCGGGCTGGCGGTCGTGAGCAGCAGCCCCTGGAGCCAGGGGAGCGGCGTTGCTCTGCAGTGTCATGGGTCCTCTTCCATAGGCGGTTCTTTTTCACTATCCCACCGGGCATTACAGCGCGTCCAATACTTATTGGGAGCCCGATTATTGATGCTCCTGCAATAATGGCGGGATGGAGATTCAACAAATACGGGTGTTCCTCGCCGTGGCGGAGGAATTGCATTTCGGCCGGGCTGCAGCCCGGCTCCATATGGCTCAACCACCTGTGAGCCGGATCGTGCGGCAGCTGGAGCGGGATCTCGGGGTCGACCTCTTCATCCGGAGCACACGCAGCGTCCAGCTAACGGCGGCCGGAGTGGCCCTGATGGCATCAGCCCGGGAGATCCTGGCTGCAGCGGAGCGTGCAAGGGCCGGCGCACTTGCCGCTGGCCGCGGCGAGGCGGGAATGGTCAAGCTCGCCTACGCCGGCGCATCAACCCATGTTCTCGTGGGAGTACTGGCACGGGAAGTCCGAAAGGCCCACCCAGGCATAGAAGTTCGCCTCAACAGCCAGGACTTCGCACTCCCAGCCCTCGCCCGGGTCCTCCGCGGTGAAGTTGATATCAGTCTCGGCCGTTGGGACTTTGTGCCCGCGGGCATCAAGTCCCGCATCGTCGTGGAGGAACATCTCGTGATGGCCGTCCCTGCATCACACCGCCTGGCCTCGCAAGGCGAAGTTCGTTTCGCAGAACTAGCTGGCGAACCGTTCGTCGCACTGCCCCCGCATGAAGGTTCTGTCCTGACCGACCGCCTGCGCCGGTTGAGCCTGGGAGCCGGATTCGATCCCGACATAGTGCAAAGTGCACCCGATTCGTGGACCGCAATGGCCCTGGTGGGAGCCGAAGTAGGATGCTCCCTAACGGTTTCCTCCGTCGCGGAAAACGTAACCGACCCGCATGTACGGTTCTTGCGGGTGCTCGACGAGACCCTGCCGGTCTACCTCAGGATGGCGTGGCGCGGGGATTCGGACAACCCGGCGCTCCCACCGGTCCTCACGCTTGCGGAACAGGTTTGGGTCGGTCGTCCCGACAGCCTCGCCGGTGTCGAGTCATAGCCCACCAATCGGTGGACGCTGCTACGACCGCCAGAACTGGTCTCAAAGACATAAAACCAAACCATCTTCACCGCAGAAGTAAGGTCACACCATGGAATCCTCCGATATAACCTTCCGCACTCGAAAATGGGTGCGCCCAGAAGACCTAAACGCCAACGGCACCCTGTTCGGTGGCAGCCTCCTCAAATGGATCGACGAGGAAGCAGCGATCTATGCCATCCTCCAACTGGGCAACGGCAGGGCGGTGACAAAGTACATTTCGGAAATCAACTTCGTCAGCTCCGCAGTCCAAGGGGACCTCATTGAGATGGGTCTGACAGCAACTAAATTTGGCCGAACCTCACTGACCATGCGAGCGGAAGTCCGGAACATGATCACTCGACGAAGCATCCTCACCATCGAGGAGATCGTGTTCGTGAACCTGAACATCGCGGGTAAGCCAGAGCCGCACGGCTACAAAGAAATCACCTACGACAGAGACAGGATACCCACGCACCACCTTACGGAAACGCCACACGGCTAGGAACGGTAACTGTCTCGACCGGTTGGTGCGCGTTGCAGAGGTCTTGGGCCCCCTGAACGTCTGTTCCACTAGATACCTGCACCGGCCGGAGCGAGTGCTCTGAAGGTATAGAGCTGCTTGCTTCCCGCTATCTGCGCCGGCCGCCCCGGTGACCTCTGCCTTCCCGCCACCCTGGCAGGCGCCTGTCCAGCTGCTCCGCCTTGGCCTGGTCGATTCTGCCAGCGCGGTAGTCGATGCGCTGGGCGTGCAGCCACACGCCCAGCGTGCGTTCGTGGGCATCGTCCGTCTTCTGGTGCCGCGGCCACTCACCGCCGGCAGCCCTGATTCTCTGGAGCTCCTCCAACCGATGCTGCCAACGCGCCTCATCCTCGGCCTTGCGGGTTGAAGGCTTGTCCCAGCCGGCGATCACCGCCAGGGCGTCCCTGTAGGTGGGGGAGAGGGTCTTCTCGGCGGACTGCCGGCGGCGGTTTGCCAGCCATGCTGCCAGCGCCCGCTCGCGCGAGGTCTTCCCGTGGCTGACCGGCAACCGGTCATGAGCCTCATGGAAGGCGAGGACATCAGCCAAGTTCCTCAGGCCCGCCTCGGATGTTCTCGGAGCTGCAGGGGCCAGCGCCGCTTTGTGCTCTTCCCGTATGCCCGGCTCTGCCTTTGCAGCAATCTGGAGGTGATACCGAACGGTCGTTTCCGCGGCGCCAGCCAAGGCGGCAATCCTGGACGTCGGGATACCCTGCCGGTACATCTGCACCCATTCGAGGTCAGGTGCGGTGCGCCTTAAGCCAATCATTGCCGTCCGGAATCGCCCTTAGGTGTTCCAAGTATCCCGAGTATTCCCTTCACGACTTCCCCCTGTGTTGAATTTGACGGGTCGCCCCGGCCAGAGAGCCTGCACAGGTGACTTCCGTTCTAAGCCTAGGGGAAAGCAACGCGACCCTAGCGAAACGTCGCGCGCCGGCTGTCTCCTTTCGCCCTTTCACCATTTGTTCCTGCACTCAGCCGGGCCAGCCCAAACTTAGGATGGTCTGGTGACAGACGAACCCACAAAGCGCCGCTTCCTGACAGTCGAGCAGGCGGCCGAAGAGCTCAACGTGAAGTCGAGCCTCATCCGGGGCCTGATCAGCAGTGGAGAGCTGCGCGCAATTCAGGTCGGCGGGAGGGGCCTGTGGCGCATCGGCCTCCAGGATCTGGAAGACTACATCGCCGAAGCGTACCGGCGCACAGCCTCACACATTGCCGCTGGCGATCTCCCGGACGACGGGGAACAGGACAGCCAGTAGCCGTTTACTGGTGCAGCCTGATGATCAGGGTAGCGACCTGGGGTTCGTTCAGGTCCGGGCTGGTTACGTTCAGGAGGTAGGCGTACTCGCCGTCGGTTCCTTCCGAGTCGCAGACAGTCGTGGGGCCGATGGCGTTCGACCGCCGCTGGCAGATCTGGCTCTTCTTCATCTCAAAGCCAACCTTGGAGACAACCGCCGCGACTTCTGCGGCGCTAGCAGGGCGCGCACACATGGTCTTTACGCTTTCCTGCACCTCCGGGTGTATGCCCTAAAACATGCAGGTGATGTAAGCAATCGATATAGGCTCATCCCGACACTCCACTCAAAGCGGAACTCATGGAGATGCGCGGCGAGTTATACGATGTTCACGTGGGGGGTGATCGGAGATGGCGATTGACGTCCTTTTGGATGGAGAGGCCGTCCCGATTGACGAGGCCGTGTTCAGGGTGCTGCTCGACAATTCTGTGGCGGGAACCTATAAGGACTATGAGAATGCGCTAGACTCACGCCGAATTAAGTTCTCCGACCTCGTGCGGCTTGCGGACAAAGGCGACATCCCATACTCCCTTTTCTTCGCTCCGCTTGCGCTGGTGCAGGAGCAGGTGAAGAAGAAGACCGAGAAGTTGCTCGCCGGACTGAGTAGAGACACATTCTCGATAGGGTCGCGCGCCAAGGTGGAGCTGCGGGACGTCGAACTGATCGTCAAGGACCTGATCCGAAAACAGCAGCTCGTCCGGAAGCACGATAAGTCGCTCCAGCGGAACAAGATTGTAGGCCTGCTCCGTGATGACCGGTCATCGGTCGAGGCCGACGCAGCACGGCTTATGGCGGCCATAGGCCTTTCTCGCGAGGCGGTCCGTTCTTGCAGAAGCAAGGAGAAGGCGCTCGATCTCATGATCGGCCGTCTCGAAGCCAACCAGGTCTTGGTGTCGCGAAGTGTCCAGCACTACATGCCGCAGCGCTTGACGCACGTCAAGTTCAGTGGCATGACGATCCGAGACAACAAGGTCCCGTTTATCTTTCTGGCGGGAGGCGACCACGGGGACGACCAGGAGCCGGCCGGTCGGACCATCTTTACCCTTGCACTGCTGACGGTGCTGGTAGCCCGAAGGAAATTTGCTCCAATGACGTGGGACGGTGGCAGCGCCTACACGGATCCCGGGCGGGAGTACGATATCGCCGGTGCAATGCTGATGCCCCGCGAGCGGTTTAAGGCGATGGGACCCACGTCGCTCGAGGACATGAGGATCGCATCGGACGAATTCAAGGTCACTACGAGCGCCGTAGCCGTGCGCGCGATGAGGCTGGGATTGATTAATGCCGAGACCACGGGCAATTACCTTGCACGGTTGCGGGAGGAGTTCCAGAGCCTCCCGAAGGGCGGTCCTCGAAGTCAGATTCTCCCTGAGAACGCAGTTCGCAAGTACAACGGGAGAGAACTCAGTCGGCGGATGCTGCACGCGCTCGATAGCCAGAGCATCTCACCAGGAGAGTTCTGCCGTGCAGTTTGTTTGAACCACCTCAAGCCATCTCAGATCGGCGACCTCAGGCGGGCTCTCGGATGAGCGACTTCGGGCGGCGGTACGTAGTCGACACGAACGCTCTCAGTCAGCTTGGGAGGCAGCGACGAGCGAGCGAGTATTTTTTGAAGAGTGCCGTCATACCAGAGGCTGTACTGCGTGAGGCCAATGGTTTTCCAGACCTCCAATCTCTGCACGACAACGTTCATCCGACGACGCCAAGAATGCTTCAACTGCTGGTCGACGTAATGGCCACAGTGCCGGACACTGACACGCGGCTGGTTAACCTCTACGCCAACCTGGGCAACGCCGACCCGCTGGTCATCGCACGCGCCTTGGAGGGCCGAGAGCACGACAGTCAGTACCTCATGGCACCGGAGTGGTTCGTCGTCTCCGGCGACGAGGCAGTCCGCAACAAGGCAGAGGAGTTCGGGCTGAAGGTGCTCAGCAACTCTCAGTTCGCAGCGCTCATCGACGGGGCTGGGGGCGAACAGGAAGGATCTCGCAGCGGTGGGTGACAGATTGCAATCAGCTGCGGGCCAATCCCAAGTCTCGCCGCACCAGCAACGGCCTTCCTCGTGCTCCTGGATGACGAGAACCCGTTCGTTCTGATGATGTCTCTATAGCTGAGCATGCCTCCGGTGCAGTATCGGCGGACGGCTGCCCGACGGAGGTCCCGCACGCGTTGAGAAAGCATTGATACTCTGGATTAGGGCGAAAAAGGGGGAACACGGAAATGGGTCTTAGAAGTCTTTTTCAGCGAAAACCCGTATCCGCGGCACGCACGAGTCCCATTGGGCCGGCAGCCCCAATCCCGGACGCGCTCACGTCACCGGAGCTCCAGGAGGAACTGCGGGTAGCGTGGGCAGAACTCGCTGAGGCCGCCAAAGCCTCGAAAGTGATAAATTTTCACGCTTGTACGCGCACAGGCCGACATTGGACGGAAGACCCGGTGGCGGTCAGAGCCGTAGCGGGCGCACTCCGTGAATTTCCGGATACCGACAGCCAGCCGACGACGTAGCGGCATGTCGCCCGTGGTTTTTGCAGCTCACTGGAGCACGGCGGTCAACACTTCCACTAAAGTCATGTGGCAGTTCGCGCGGTCTTTGGCATGCCGTAAGCGCGACAGGTCCAACACAGTTCCTGGCTGTGCGTGAAGATGAAGCTTATGACAAAGCGTATCCGCGGAATAGCCGTCGTAAGTTACCTGCAGACTCTGTTCGTTTCGGCGATCCACCCCGCGTCCTCATGAGGCAGATGAGGCTCCGGTACTCCGCAGGATGCAGGATGTGCGGTACATCTCTTCCGGCCGGGACGGAAGCGATCTATGAAAGCGAGACAAAGACCGTCCGCTGCTTGGAGTGTCCCACCGAGGCTGCCGAATCCACGTCCCACGACCTCGAACCGGCTTGTGAGGCGTTGCCAGCCAATGAGTCTGGAGTAGCCGGGTCGTCAGCCCGACGCGAGTATGAGCGTCGCAAAGCGAAAGACGAGGAAAAGCTCCGCGAGAAGTGGGGTCCATTCGGCGGCATCGCAGTCGCCGTCTCTGACGAACGCCAAAGCACCAAGGCCTGGGATCGAGGCGCGATTGGCGAGGAACGCCTCGGCGCTCGGCTGGATGCCCTGGCCACCGATGGCCTGGCCGTCCTTCATGATCGGCGCATCCCCGGATCGAAGGCCAACATCGACCACATTGCCATCACTCCCAGTGGAATCTGGGTCATCGACGCCAAACGGTACAAGGGACGGCCTGAACTGAAGATCGAGGTTGGCATCCTTCGCCCCCGGGTCGAGAAGCTCCTCGTCGGCCGCCGTGATTGCACGAAACTGGTCGATGGGGTGCTCAATCAGGTCGACGTCGTGCGAGACCTCGTCGGGGATGTTCCGGTCACCGGGGCGCTGTGCTTTGTTGAAGCCGACTGGCCGTTGACCGGAGGCGCATTCTCGACCCATGGCGTTCATGTACTCTGGCCGAAACGGCTGGCCAAAGTGCTTGTAGAAGAGCCAGCCGGCGACGTTGATGTAGCGGCGGTGCGTGAGTCGTTAGCCTCGCGATTCAAGCCTGCTTGAGTCAGGTGCCCACGTTCCAGGCCGCTCTGGGACGACGACGTTGAACATGAGCCAATCTTCAAGACGTAGCGCTCAGCCTTGTCCCGGCAAACTTATCTGGCTTGGGATACGGCAGAGCCAAGCTCTTAGCTACGCTTTTCGGCCGGCCGGTACCTGTCACCAAAGGCGACCAAGGAGCTCTGGAGCAGCGTCATGCTGCCCAGTATGTCCACTGGCCGGGAACGGGATTCTGCCGGGAGTGGGCTGACCATCCAGGCGGCGAACACATTGTGAGGAATCTTCAGGCTCATCGCCTGATCAAAGAGACGCAACACAGGTTCGTGGAAGAGCCCATCTTTGAGCTGGAAGCCCGGGCAGAAGGTTTCAACGCCGATGAATACCCGAACTGCCCGGCGCATGGCCTCCGGGTCGCCGAGGGATTGGAAATGCGTCTCCAGGTCTGCCGCTGTCGGCAGGGAGAATTCTTCGCGGATGCTGTCCCAGATATGCTCGGGGACAGCCGGCCAAAACCGCTCAGCCTTCACATTCGACGCAGTAGGCATGGCCGTCCTTCTCGCTCGCCTTCTGCGAACGGTGGCGGACCAGGAAGCAGGAATAGCAGGTGAACTCATCGTCAGCCTGCGGGATGACCTGGACGACGAGCTCTTCGGCAATGAACTCGCCACCAGGGGTCAGGCCGTCCAGGGCGTCAGCCTCGTCGAGCTCCTGAACCACGGATTTCGCATCAGGGGCTTTAGCAGTCTTCAGGGCCTCCAGGGAGTTTTCCTGGGATTCCTTGACGTCAGTGCGCAGTTCATCGTAATCGGTTGCCACGAAAGTGCATCTCTTCTCTGTCAGGGGGTATTACCGATCCTGCAACGTACAGGACATGGGAAGAATTCCCTAAAAGAGCGGCTTCATGGGCACACAATCAGAACCGCCGGGAACATGGCATTGCCGACGGTCAGTGGGGCACCTGGGGTTTCAATATCAGGAAGTGGCACCTAATGTGGGGCAAAGCCGACGGCCGCGAAATTTGCGGAACCAACCATCGGATTTGAGCGTCTTACAACTCTGGCCTTTGGGGGAACCTTGAGCAATCCGGAATACCCGCAGCAGCAACAGCCGCGCGTCTTCGATACTTCGTTCGACTACCAGACCGACACCCCTCCAGGGACTGACCCGGACAGTGGCAGTCCCAGGCTCCGGGCGGACAATCAGTTGCTGTGGACCAAGACGCTGAACTCCGGCGTCCTCTTCGAACCGACCTCGCGGCCGAAGCGTACGGACGGCTACCTCATCTTCACCGACCCCTCCAGAGTGATGCATTGGTACGGCAGTGACGCCATCACCCACTCCTACACCGGCCGGGCACGTACGGCGTCTCTGGCGAACGCCATCGCCTCGCTGAATGAGGAGCAGCGGGCCCGCTACCTGAAGCCGCCGTACACCATCGGCAGTGCGATGATCTGGCCCGTCAGGAAGAAGGACCGACCCACGATGAACCAGGCGAGGGGGCTCAGGTCGCTCATCGCCGACCGGATGGATCTGACCCTGGAGTGCATCCGGCGTCATTACGCAGGAGAACCGGAGAGCCCACTGGCCAATGTCATCAACGCGTACGCGGACTTCTTTGCGTTCTTCGACGGATTCAAGGAGTTCGTGGACTTCTTCCACTTTCAAGACCTCGTGACGCCCGACTACGAAGAGGTTCGGTTCTACCTTCCCTTCGACAACTTCAAGCGTTCAGGGATGCCGGCCACAAAAGACGAGTACGTAACGTACCGGGAGGCCACGCTCGAGTTCATCGCGGCTCGGAACCGTCGGATGGCTGAGTGGGTCAAGGAAAACCACCGCGAGATCGAGGTTCGTCATACGGACTGACTACCCGGCAACGTCTCAGAGGTATAGTCCGCGCATTGAAGCCATAGGGGGATTCATGGAACTACCAGCCATCCTGAAAGAAGAGAACGTCGAAGCCGCAGCCGAACTGCTCCGGCGCTACTACCTCGAACCTTCCACAAAGACGGGGCTGCTCAGTACCGGCAGCTACTTTGATGAATGGGCGAACCGCGGCGACGGCCCTGATGTCAGGGACAGGATCACCGATAGCGACGCTGTCGCCGTGTCAATGCTCAGCGTCAAAGTTCCGGCCCAGGCCATCATCGGGCTGCAGGAACAGCCGTTGGCGAAGAACATACGAAATCTCCTGGCTGATATACGCACCGACGTGAAGATGAGCGACCTCACGGTCGCGGAAGCAGAAGCCACTGTCGGGGAGGGCAGCCCCTCATGGCTGCTCTGGCAGGAGCTGAGACGCACACCCAAAACGCGCTGGGATGTCGGGGCCACCACAGCCAGCAAGATCATGGCGAGGAAGCGACCGCATCTCATCCCCATCTGGGACAAAGTAATCGGGGCAGTCGTGGGCAAAGACACCTCTGAAGGCCAGTGGCTGAATTGGCACAACCTCTTCATGCAAGACCCCGACCTTGCTGGACGATTGCAGCGCATTCACAAGCTTTCTACGGTCCAGACACCCATTTCCGAACTGCGCATCATGGACGCCATCCTGTGGCGCTACGGCAAGGACCATGGCATCAAGGGCGGGCGAGCCGGCAAACTCGGAATCACCGGCTGAAGCACAGCGAAGCCACGACACCCCTGGTCGAACCTCGCACCGCCCGCGCCAGCTTCGTAGCCGGCCGAAGTCTGCCGGTGAAGGAGTACTACGAGTTCGGAGCATCGTTTGAGTCCGGAAACGAGCCCCCGACGCGACCGGACAATGCACTCAGCTCTGCCTCTGTTTCCCTGAACCGGATCACGTGGGGGCCCAATGTGTTGACCCCCTCCGGTCCCTTCACCACGAGGGTTCGCGCTATGGTCCTGCCCAGTTGGTCCAATTCCTGGTTGAGTCGCCGCCACTCTGCCTGCTCGAAATTTGAGCGCTTCAACACTTCAGGGTCCCTGTCGCATTGCGTGCAGCGTCCCCTCGGGCCCACATCAGCGATCATGGTCACGTAGATGCCTTTTTGGCCCGCCCGCCACTGACCATCCATGATCGAGCACCACTGAGTGTGGAACAGTTTCCCGGTTCGCGTGACGTACACCTGTCCGTCACCTGCCACAGGTGACCCGTCGTCACGGTGGGTTTGCGGCTCAACGCGAACGAGCGGGCGTTCCTTTGCCCGGTGCTCGGCTTTCGCTTCTTCTTTGAGTCGCTGCCTCTCTGCCCGCTTCTCCGCCCGCTCCAATTTGGAGCGCTTCTTCGCTTCAGGGTCCTGGTCGCATTGCGGGCAACGTCCCCGCAGGCCCACATCCGCCATCATGGTCACGTAGATGCCTCCATTGACGGCCCGCCAGTGACCATCCATGATCGAGCACCATTGAGTGTGGAAAAGCTTGCCCGAGCGGGTCACATACGCCTGATTTTCACCTGCGATGGGCGACCCGTCGTCACGGTGGCTTTGCGGCTCAACGCGGACGAGCGGACGTTTCTTTTGCGCCCCGTGGTCGGCTTTCACTTCTTCGTGTGTGGTGCTCACAACCCATTCCTTCTCCCAAGACCTCTGCCATATCCTTCCATGCTGGGGAGGTCCACCTCCACCATGCCATCGAAGGGTTGACGGGCAAGCCCGCCGAGTCCAGTACCTGCGGATCAGCACGAACCCGGTGAACGCACTCGACGACACACAATTCCTCGCTGATACCGTGGAAAGAGGGCAACGGTCTCCTTTTGAACATGTGTGAGTCGGGGGAAGCATGACGGAGTGGAAGCCGGGTTGGTGGGCACGCGCGTTCAGAGGTGCCGGGTCATGGGTGCTGTCGATCCGTGAGGGCCGCCTGCGCGTCTGCGGAATCCCCCGGGAGGTGGACGCTGATGTCATCGACGTCCTCGGACTCGCAGTCGATGAAGGCTCGGGGCAGCTCATCGTCACTCTCGTCCACGGGACAGAGACGGTGCTCAATGGGCTGTCTCGTCGCGCGGTGCGTGAGGTCGCCGCTGCTTACCACTCCGAGCTCGATGAGCGACGGCATCTCGCCGCCCTGCTCTCAAAGGCTGAGGAGCAGGGCGAGGCGGCCAGCCTGTGGTGGTCCCGGGTCCGGGATGTGATGGACCGACAACGGTGGGCGGACCAGGACACGATCGCCGCGCTCGAGGGCTCCCGTCCGGACGTCGCTGTCTGGCTGGCTGCCGACAGCGATCCGAGGCTCTCCGGGCTTCCCAAGGGTAAACGTGAGGACCAGCGTGCCGCAGTCGACGCCTGCCGCACCACTGACTTGTCAAGGTGGGCTGCCCAGCGGAACGAGGCGTTCCTGGAGTGGGAGAAAAACGAGTTGGCAGACTTCTTCCGCAAGGTCGAGAAGTCGCCGTTGACGGAAGAGCAGACGAGGGCGACGGTCTGCTTCGACAACCGGGTGCGTGTGATCGCGGCCGCGGGCTCCGGGAAGACGTCGACGATGGTAGCCCGCGCCGGGTATGCGATCCGGCGTGGCATCGCCCAGCCGACGGAGATCCTCGCCCTCGCATTCAACAAAAAGGCAGCCGGTGAGCTCTCGGAGCGGCTCGTCTCCCGCCTCGGCGATGACGGCGCGTCGGTAGCATCAAGCACTTTCCATGCCTTCGGGTTGCGTATCGTAGGTGAGGCGACCGGGCGCAAACCCGCCGTCCCCGATGACCTCCCCAGGGACAATGGGATGGGGCGGCTTGCAGGGATCGTGGATGGCCTGCGCGACCGTGACCCGGCCTTCCGGCGGGACTGGGACCTTTTCTGGCTCGTGTTCGGCAGGCAGCTGCCGGATCTCGGGGATGAAGCCGAACCTGAGAAGTCGGACAGGAACACAGGTATTAGCGGCTTCGGCACTCTCGCTGGAGAGGTCGTCAAGAGCCAGGAAGAGGTGATGATCGCCAACTGGCTCTTCCTCAACGGCGTCCGATATGAATACGAGCGACCCTACGCGCACGACGTTGCGGACGCGCACCACCGTCAGTATCAGCCGGACTTCTACTACCCGGACATCGATGTGTGGCATGAGCACTGGGCGCTCGGTCTCGACGGCACCCCGCCGCCCCACTTTGACGGGTATGCCGAGAGTATGCAGTGGCGGCGTCACACTCACGTCCGTTACGGCACTCGACTGATCGAGACAACTTCGGCGACCATCCGGGACGGGTCCGGGTTCGAGCACCTCGAGCAGGAGCTGCGCCGGCACGGAATCCAGCTAAAGGAAGACCCTTACCGGGAAGCAGCCGGGGAGCCACCGATCAGCGACCAGGCGATGCTGGCGCTGACGCGGTCCTTCATGTCACACGCGAAGGGCAACCGCCTCACCCCTGATCTGCTGGCGGAGCGGGCCGGCCGGACTTTGCGGGCCAGGCTCTTCACTCGCCTGTACGGCGTCGTCCTCGCCGAATGGGACAGCCAGCTCCGCGCTGCGGGCCAGATCGATTTCGAGGACATGCTGAATCTCGCCACCGATCACGTAGAGTCCGGCCGGTGGATGAGCCCTTACCGGCTCGTCATGGTCGACGAGATGCAGGACACCAGCGCTGCCCGTGCGGCGCTGGTGAGGGCGCTGATGAAGACTCCTGGAAACTACCTGTACGCGGTCGGCGACGACTGGCAGTCCATCAACAGGTTCGCGGGCTCAGACCTCAGTGTGATGACCCGCTTCGATAATTGGTTCGGGACAGCGTCCACCATCTGGCTGGACCGCACCTTCCGGTCCCCGCAGTCCCTGTGCGATGTCGCCGGTGGGTTCGTGATGAAGAACCCCAATCAAATCTCCAAGAACGTCCGATCTTCAGCGCCGGAGACTGACGAGACGGTGTGCGCCGTCAGTGTACGGGAGCGCAGCCACTACGGATCGGTCGTTCGGCAGCACCTGACAACCCTTGACTCAGAGCTCACTGAGCCGGCCACTGTGCTGCTGCTCGGCCGGTACTCCCGGTCCAAGGACGATGTCATCTCGGCGCTGGAAGCCAGATACGCCAACCTGACCATCGAGTTCAACACCGTGCACGCCTCAAAAGGAAAGGAGGCAGACTACGTCGTTGTGCTCGGCCTTGAGAGGAACGGATTCCCCAGCATTGTCGAGGATGATGCTCTCCTGCAACTGGCCATGGCCGCCCCCGACTCCTACCCACACGCAGAAGAACGACGCCTGTTCTACGTCGCACTGACCCGTGCCAAGCGCTCAGCGCTCCTGGTCACGCGCGCCGGTAGGGAATCAGCGTTCCTCCTCGAGTTGGTCGGAGATCGTGTCGTCAAGATCCGATCCGCGACAGGCGACGATATCACCCCAGTGGTCTGCCCGAAATGCAAGAAACACACGATGAGGGAACGCAAAGGGCGCTACGGCCGGTTCTTCGGCTGCACCGGGTACCCGACCTGCAAAGGAACGATGAAACTCGCTGAGAGTTAGGGACAAGGATATTTCCATGTTCCGAGGCGCAGGCTCTACGCTTCGCGATATTTTGGCCGGCTGACGAGTCCAACCCACGTGGTCGGCCAAGCCGAGCTTTGCGGAATGCAGCACTTGCGCGAGGCCATCATCACACCGATACACAGACCAAGGGGGTCACCACCCTTAGAAATGTATGCTTGACGGGTGCGAGCCGTTGCTTATATCCGCAGATCCAAAGACCCCGCCGAGGGCAACGCGTCGCTCGTCGACCAGCGCTCGTGGATCATGGCGGAGAGCCGCAAACACCACCACACGGTCGCTAAGCATGACATCTTCGAAGAGGTCGTAAGCGCGTACCGCGACCGGAACCGCCCCGAGCGCGACCGCCTGGAGAAGGTTCTTGCCGAGGGTGACGTCAAGGCGCTCTACGTCCGGGACCTCGACCGGCTGGCGCGGCGGCTGATGGACACCGCCCGCATCGTCGACACCTGTAACCGCCATAACGTGACGATCTACACCCACGACCGGGTGTTCGCCCCACGGTCGCCCGACACCATCCTGCTGATCTCCGTCCTCGGCGGCCTGGCCGAGACCGAAGCGGCGACCACGAGCAAGCGGCTCAAGCGCACCGCCGAGAACATCCGCCAGAAGGGTGGGTGGAACGGCCCGCCACCCTACGGCTGGGTGCTGCCCGAACAGCGCAATGCCGACGGCGTGAAGACGCTGAAGCTGCACCCGAAGGAGAGCCGGACGGTGCGCCGGATCGTCGACTGGCGGCTCGACGGACTCTCCGTCGCCGAGATCGTCCGGGAGCTCAACCAGCAGGGCCTGACCAACCGCGAGGGCCGGCCGTTCCAATACCGCGCCGTCGCCTCGCTACTGCGCCATCCGCTCCTGGCCGGATACAACTCCCTCACGGCCAAGGCCGATGGACGCAGCGTCGGCCCAGGTCCGGACTTCCGCGATACGCGCACGATCGTCATCGACAAGGATGGGCGTCCGGTCAAGAGTCATGAGGCGGTCTGCACGGAGGCCGAGTGGGAAACCCTGCGCCTGCTGATGAAGCCCCAGCCGCTCAAGCGGACCCGGGCCCGCGCCGGAGGCCTTCCCCTGGTCGGCCTCGTCTACTGCGCGGGCTGCGGCACCAAGATGACCAGCAACAGGTCGATGGGTGAGTCGGGAACGTACGTGTGCAACGGACGGATGCGCGGCGCTGACTGCCCCGGCGCTGCAATCAACAGGGAAGCACTGGAGGGCTTCATCCGCGACGTCGTCGCAGGATCGCTCGACAGCCCCGAAGTGATGGAGCTGCAGACCGAGAGGCTGAACCAGGCCGCGGCCGGGAGCATGAGCTCGGAGCTGTCCGAGCTCCACGAACAGGCTGATGCCCTGGGGGACTCCATCCTGATCCTGCGGGCCCAGATCAACACCGCGCCGGCCAGCGCGATGTCGGCACTGCTGAACCGCATCGGTGAGGAGGAGGCCCTCAAGGGTCAAATCGAGATGCGGATCTCGGAGAAGACCGAGGGGCGACCGAGGGCGATCCCCGACATCAGCGGGGCCGAGTTCCTCGAGCTCTCCGAGACGGAGCAGAAGTCCATCATCAGGGCTTTCCTCCGCAAGGTCGTGGTCTACGCCGACGACGGAAAGCGCGGGTCGGTCAAGGGGATGTTCGGCTCCCAGGGCACGAACCTGAGCCGGATCGGCTTCTGGTATCTCGGCGAAGCGGACGACCAGGAGCCGCGCCGCGGGGGCGGGTACTCGCTCATGCCCTCGAACGGCAGCTACCAGTGCCCCAAGTGCGAAGAACCCCGAACGTT
Organism: Paenarthrobacter sp. UW852; assembly: GCF_024608385.1. NCBI lineage: Bacteria > Bacillati > Actinomycetota > Actinomycetes > Micrococcales > Micrococcaceae > Paenarthrobacter > Paenarthrobacter sp. UW852. The sequence goes on along the minus strand of NZ_JAMSGY010000003.1, from coordinate 15,517 downwards.
CCGTTACCGGAACAACCTGCGCCACCACATGAACTACGCGCACCCGCAGCCAGTGCCGTGTCCTGAGTGCGGCGAGGAATTCCCTTTGCCCGGGCTGCCCAGCCACCGCCGCAACAAGCACGGGGTCAAGGGCTCACGCCAGTCCTGGAGCTGACTCTCGGGGACTAGGCGGCCCGACGGCGACCCAAGCGCGCAGGCTTGGCAGCCTCAGCTGCCTCCGCCCGCCGGATGGCCACCGAGGCCGCCACGGCGGCTCCGGCCTTGATGGCCTCCACCGGGATCGGGCGGACGGCGATCGCGGCTGCAGCTGCCGCCGAGATCTGCACTGGCCTGCGCGGGGAGGCAGATGCAGACGAAGCCACACCGCGTTCAGCGGTGGTGACCTGTCCTGCCATGACTGCCTGCCTCAGATAGCTGTGCTTTGAATGCCTATCGGCACTCTATCAACTAATGAGTCACAGGATCAATCGAATGGAATCTGATACGAGTCGAATCGTCACACTCGGGGATGAGTCGACGAGATGGAGCGGGCTCAGGCCGCGGCAGCCCCGGTGTCGCTGATCCCGGCCAGCAGCCACTGCTCGGACAAGGGGTCGCGGCGCAGCTCGAAGGTTCGCAGCGCCGAAGTGGACGTCAACCGGACCTGAACCTGCCAGTGTTCGACGCTGATCAGGTCGCCGCTGCCCACCGGTGCCCGCTTGGCGGTGTTCCACCAGTCGGCACGGGTGAACCAGTGCACAGGTTCCGCGGCCACGGCCCAGATCCTGCCGTCATGCCTGACGGCCAGGGGAACCCCCTTCGCCGTGAAGCGGACCTCCACTGGAGCGTCCAGAGGTTTGCTATTTGATGCTGTTGCTGCCACGGGTCCGCTCTCCAAGATTCCTGTTCATCATTTCTTCCCGGCGGGTAACCGCCGAACTCCACACCCAGGTCCGGTACGTCACCGGCCCGTCCTTCCATGTCACTTCGACCGCTTTCGCTGTCCAGGCGAAGACCTCGCCGTCCACCAGTTCTGCGCAGTTCGGGAACCGGATCCATGCCTTGACGGGGATTCCGGGATACCCGTTCTTGGCCGGGAAGTGTTCGAAGTCGAGCTCTTCCACGGTCAGCCCGATCGGGCCGGCCCGCCGCGCATACTGCGCTTGCAGTGCAGCGGCGAACTCTTCGGAGGACATAACACAACCTTAGAACACATATTCGAATAGGCGACCCACAAAGATGGCGGCTACGGCCGGCCGCCTCGCTCCCGGGAATCACCGTTGGTCCTGTTTTTCGATCCCCTGGGCACCAAGCTATAAAAGGGCTCCGACAACGTCCGGAACGGACTGATCCTGGTCCGCTGCCGGCTCGGCACAAAACGGCGCAGTGTCCGACAATGGGGACATGCCAGCTGCTTCTGCCCCCTGCACCGTCCACCACCTCTACTCCACACCCGGTCACCTCCTCCCCGCGTGCGGTGTAACCCCCGGCCCCGACGGGTCCGAGTGGCACACCGGACACGACGCCGGGCTCCTGCAGGCGTTCTCCGCGCAGGGATCCGCGTGCTGCTCTCTGTGTCTGGAGTTGTGCCTGTCATCTCCTGACTGACATGTGCAAGGTGGTACAGGTGGTACGTGGTCTGCCATACTGGTAGAGAAAACAGGTATACGAGTGGAAATCCTGCTCAGCCCCGGCTGAGCAGATCGTCCGTCCAGGCGGGCGTGGATAGTCCAGCTTCGGCTCCCGGGCATGGCCTGGGAACGGGGGCTCGGGGAAACAGTTCTGAACTGTGGAGCCGAGACGCTGGACCTTCCGAACACTCATTGCCTGGACACAGAGCCAGGACGACAGGACCGACCAGAAGGACGAGAAGACCATGGACATCACCAGGACCGCACACGTGACGCGGACGAAGCTGGCCGCGACCGCTGCAGCCCTGGCATGCGCCGCGCTCGTGCTCAGCGGCTGCAGCAGCTCCGGCGGGGACGGGCGGTACTTCGCCACCTCGGAAGGACAGAACGGCGACATCGTCGTCGTGGACGGTGACCAGATCACCTACTTCGACACCGCCAGCCGCCAGGACCTCGCCTGCCACTCCATCAACTCCGTCCTCGACGACCCGAAGGCGGCCGCGGCGAAGGGCGAGCTCAAGGACGCCTACACCGTCCGCGGCACCGGCAAGATCAACGAGTCCAAGTCCTCCGTGGACTGGACCGAGGCTGGCCGCAGCACCACCGAGACCGGCTCGATCAGCTTCGGCAAGGACAAGTCGACCATGGAGTTCGTCTTCTCCAACGGCGTCAACGACGTCGTGCTCGTGCCAGTCGACAGCGAGCAGGGCAAGGCCGTCAAGACCAAGTACTGCGGCTGAGGAGGCTGACCCCTTGACTGCCCCGATCGACCTGCAGTACCGGAGCCCCGTGGACCACGCGTCCGCGGGGCTCTGCCTTTTCTCTCCCAGGCGCCCGTGCGCCAGACAGGATGCAGGAGGTCGGGCATGACGCTCATCGGACCGATCAGGTACTACAAGGGGCGGGTGGCGTACCCCTGCGACGAGCAGCTGCGCACGGCAAGAGCCACCTGGGATTTCGACGACATCCGCCGGCCGACGGACGATGTGGACTGCACGCACATCCAGCTGATCGAAGTCTCCGGCCGCAACGCGGGGGAGCGGCGGCAGCTCGAGGAGGAGAAACTCACACGCTTCTTCGACTACATCGGCACCCGGGCCGGCTTCCGGGTGCTCACCCACCAGAAGAAGCCGGACTTCGACACTGCGACCTTCGTCTCGCACGAGATCGTCTACGTCATCGAGTCCCGGCCGACCAGGGGGTACGCCAAGCTCACCCTGCGCTCGGAGCTGCCGCGCAGCGGGACCGCCGGTGCCGTCTCGGACATCTTCAGCGCCGAGGGAATCGACCGCATCTCGCGGATCTTCGACAAGGGCCCCCGGAGGGATTGAGGCCAGTGCTGCAGTACGACTGCCGCCCGACGGGAAAGGAAGACCCCGTGGACATCACGTCCACGGGGTCTTCTTGTCTCTGGCTGGCTGGCAGTCCCGTATGAGCCCTACAGCCGTCCGCCCTTCAGGCGCAGCGCCCGGTACTCCTCGATCGTCTCCGGCGGCCGTCCGTACTTTGGCGCATGTGTCTCGACGAAATCGATCTCGGCCCAGGTGTCCCGGTGCCGGACCCGCGACCTGGCCAGCACCGCAAGCGCGGTTACTGACACGACCACGTTGGCCAGCCACCACACGATGGCGATGAGGACCACCACCTGGACCAGTCCCCGTTCAGAGGAGCCCGTCTGTACTGCAACGGCCGCCAGGGCCGTTGAACTGCCCAAAGCCATGCACCCGAACAGGAGGCCGGCTACCCATCCCTCCGTCGGAACGCGCCGGCGCGCCAGATCAGCGGGGCTGTCCCGATCGCGGACCAGCCGCAGCGCCTCGCGCACGAAAAACACAGCAGCCAACGCGGCCACACAGTTCACAGCCAGCTCGCGCGCTCCCTCGAGCCACCAGCGCCGCGAGTGCCACCAGCCCTGCGGGAACTCATCGCGTGTCTTGCCTCGCAGATTCATCCGGTCCATCCTTCCTCCATGGCAGGCAAAGGGCGGCGCACCCCTTGTCGGAGTGCGCCGCCCTCATCACCAACGATCAGTTCTTCTGGTCCTCAGCCGGCTTCCTCCGGGACACGGGACCGTCCGTGCGCTTCGAAGCCGGATCCGCCGTCCGCCGCGGCTCGGCCGGGGCCTGCTGCGACGGCTTCGGAGCCGGGGCCTTCGGAGCCGGGGTGGGAGCCGTCGGTGCTGAACGACGTCCGCTGTGCGGAGTCGGCTGGACACCCTGGCTGCCCTGAGCGCCGCCACTGACCCGGCCACCCACACGGGGCTGGGCAGGAGCAGGAGCAGGAGCAGGAGCAGGATTGGGGGCCTGCGGACGCTGACCGGTCTGGCCTTGCACCTGCGCCGGAACGCCGGTGCGGGGCTGGATCGGAGCCCGGTGTGCACTGCCCTGGCCGGTCGGAGCCTGGACCGGAGCCTGCGGGCTGCGACGCTGGCTGCCGCTGGCCTGCGGCATCCCCGGTCCTGCCTGCACAGCGCGGGAACCGGAACCCGCGTTGGCCTGCGGCTGCTGACCTTCGGCGGCCCGCGTGGCCCGGGTGCCCGGAATACCCGGGACCGCTGCGACGACGGGGTTCACCTGCGCAGGTCCGCCGGTACCCGCGGTGAAGCGCGGGCCCTGGCCCGAGGAGGCCGGAGCGGCCTGCTGTCCGGTGCCGAACTGCGTCGGGGCCGACTGGCCGGCGACCGCCTTGCGGCCACCGCTGGTGGGCGCACCGCTGTCGGTGCCGCCCGCGAGCCCGTTCTGCTTCTGGCCCTGACCCTGTCCCTGGCCCGGCTGTCCGGTGCCAGGCGCACCCTGCGCGCCGCCGACCCCGAAGCTCGTCTGGCCGCCGGTGGCCTGGCCGCCCCGCGAGGAGGGACCCGGGCCGGTGCTGTAGCCGAGGTTCGACAGGCCACCCTTGCTGCCCAGGGTCTGAGCAGTCTCCTTGTCGGAGCGGGAGCTCCCCGCCTTGCCGCCCGTGAGCTGCAGAGGACCGCCCTTGTCGCCGGGGCCCTCGGGGCCACCGGCGGACGGGCCGCGACCGCCGCTGTCACCACCACCGCCGGGAATCGGACCGGGACCGGCGGGGCTGCCGCCGTCGGGGCCGGCCTCCGGACCCTCGTTCGGACCAGCGGCCAGCGCCAGTGCGCCCTTCCCGCCAGCAAGCGACTTCTGGTCGCCGTTCAGGCCGCCGGCGTTGGTCGACGAGCCCTTGCCGCCACCGGGGGTGCCGCCGGGCTTCGTAGCCCCGCTGCCGCCGAGCTTGCCGCCGACGCCGGAGGCGAGCTTGTTGCCCATGGCCATGCCGGCTCCGGCCCCGGCTCCCGCAGCCAGCGCGGGGAGCATGCCGCTCTTGTCCGGCTTCGGTGCGGTGTTGGTCTCCAGGAACTTGTCCACCAGCTTGGTGAACACCTCGTCCATCGCCTGCAGCACGACCTTGCGCACCCGCAGGAGCGCGAAGGTGATGCCGATGATCAGCAGCGAGGAGATCAGGGTGAGAATGACCACGATGATCCCGCCGAGCATGCCTGATCCCCACAGGCCGTCCTGGGACATCCAGGACGACACCGGTCCGGAGATGATGTCCGGGATGGAGATCAGCAGCTCCGAGACGAACTGGTAGATGAACAGCGTCACCAGCACCTCGAGGATCAGCGCGACCGAGTAGACGATCACCTTGCTGATCGCGGCGATCGCACCCAGCGTGGCGAACGGCACCGCGGCCACGAGGCTGAAGGTGCGCTTGACCGCGCCCACCAGCATGCCGATGGCGTACCAGAAGCCGAGCAGGACCATGCTGCCCAGGACGACCCCCGCGTTCTGCCAGTACATGAACTTCGCCGGGCCCGTGCCGACCTGGCTGACCGCCATGTGGTCCTCGCGGGTCAGGCCGCTGGTGACGTTGTTCGAGCTGTACATCGTCATCGAGTCGGGGCCGAAGCCGGTGTTCAGGTAGTTATACGCCGACAGCGCCGACATGTTGCAGGAGACCGGGGCGTTGTCCGCCCAGACCGAGAACCCACAGCCGTGCTTGGTGCCCTGGGTCGAGAAGCTCGTCGTGTTCCCGCCCGGGTTCGAGGAGGTCAGGCCCTTGCCGCCGGCCGCCAGCACCGGGTGGTTGGTCGGGATGTAGTCCGACTCGCCGTGCCCGCCGAAGTTGTCGCTGTCACCGTAGGACTTCTTGTCGATGAACCACTCCTTCTTCACGTCGCTGTTGACCGGCAGGTTGGTAATCGCGCTCTTGATGCCCGACTCGAAGTCCGACGCCGATGTAATCTGGCCCGAGATGTAGCTGTTGAGCATGCCGAAGGTCTCGCCCACGGCGTTGAAGTCACCCGCCGGGCTGCCCTCCATGCCGACCAGGCTGTTCTTCCAGGCCGTCTCGGCATTGGTCGCACCGGGGCCCACGCTGATGTCGCGGAAGGTCGAACCGTGCGCCTGCTTGTTGATCGCCAGTGCCGTCGTGCGCACCGACATCATCGCGTTGTTGCTGGCCTGGCCGTTGTCCCAGGCGATAACGGCCTCATCGGGAACGCCGAGACGGTCGTTCATCATCCAGGCCTCGAAGTCCACGTACGTGGAGAGCACCACACGGGTCGGGCCGGCGTGCTGGCCCAGCAGCGAGTCATCGAACTTGTCCAGGACGCCGGTGTACATCGAACCCATCAGCGGAAGGCCCACGCCAATGAAGACGACGCGCACGACGAGCTTCTTGATCGCCGAGCCGCGGTCCATCTTCTTGAACAGCACCAGGCCAATAATCAGGAACCCGATGAAGAGCGGGACCAGCGCCTCCCAGGCGATCGACTGCAGCAGGCCGTACCAGCTTGCGATCCAGTGCTGCAGGCCCGCCAGGGCACCGCCGCTGGCCTGGCCACCGGTCATCCCGTCGGCGAGGTCCTGCTGGTGCGCGCTGTTCGTATTGCCGCCGGAGTCCGCGACGCCGGCGACCGCCTGGTAGAACCACATGAACGGGTTCAGCACCTTCAGCAGCTGGATGATGAGATAGAACAGCGTGCCCACGGCCAGCGCCATCGCGTAGAGCAGCCAGATCGCGCCGCCGCCGATGAGCGACAGGATCTGTCCACCGATGCCCGAGGACATCGTGTCCAGGCCGAGGTCGGCGTTGGCCGCGCCGAAGTGGGCGTAGTCCACCATGCCGGAGTAGACGTTCTTGCCGCTGCCGCTGGCTGTCGCATTCAGCGTGTCGTACCCGATGGTCTGCGTGGAGCCCGTCGCCTCGGCGAAGAGCCAGCCGACTACGTTGAAGAGGCTGAATTCGGAGTCGGCGTAGCCGAGCATGTCGCCGCCCGTCGCCGGGTCGGCGGTGATCGCCCGCCAGTCCTCGTTCATCCGATCCTCGGGCTTGTCCTTGCCTTCGGGGGAGTTCTCCTGACTGAAGTACGTCGAGGCATTCGACGCCAGCTGGTACAGCGAGTAATTGTCGCGGTCCTCGTCGTCGGCAGCGTGCGCCGATGGCGCGAACACCGTCATCAGCAGCGGCACAACCAGTGCCACGAGCAGCGACAGAGCCAGGACGCGCACCAGCCCGCCCCGGGCAGTCGCCGCGGCCCGGGCCCGCGCCGCGAGCGTGATGGTCCCGTTCATCTTTCCCTTCCTGTCTGTCGTGTCCGTGATGGCCGTCATGACTTGCCCAGCTTCCGCGGGGCGGTCCCGGCCTTCTTCATGGCCTTCCTGCGGTCGGCCCGCCCCACCTGGTCCTCAGAGCGGTCCTCCTCGGACTCGACGCTCTGGCGGGCGCTGGTGAGCTTCGCGCCGGGTGCCGGCTTGTCCTTCATCAGCTGGTCCATCCGGGCCGCCTCGTCGGCCTTGGCGGCCTCCAGGCGAACCTGCCTGCGCTGGGCCTCGCGGAAGGGGTTGATCCCCAGCGCGAGGTCGAGGTGGAAGACCACGTTCGACACGTCCCGGCGAAGGTAGGTAAGGTTCTCGCCCTTGGTCGTGATGAGCTGGGCGAGGTCCGGCGGGATCTGCTGGTGCAGCTGCTTCTGGTACTCCGCCACCGTGCGGTCGCGCATCGGCCCGAAGAGCGTGTAGTCCGCGGCGTCGAACTTGTTGAAGTCCGAGTCCGCGAGCATCTTGTCGACGTCGTTGTAGCTGTAGACCACGCGGCCGCCGCGCTCGTGCATATGGTCGAACTGGTCGCGCAGGTACTTTTTGACGCGGTCGTCAATCTGCTCGGTGCCGTGGATCACCACGGTGTCCCCGAGCCCGAGCTTGCCGACGGCGAAGCCGACGATGTTGACCAGCTGGGCCATGGCCACGCCCTTGCCGCGGCGCATCAGCCGCGAGAAGTCGTAGACCACGCGCCGGGCATCCCGGACCCCGTCCACGGCCGATGCCGTGTGGTTGTTGAACAGGTCGCCGTTCGTGCTGAGCATCGTGTTCGCGATGCCGCGCAGCACGTTGTACGCGCGCAGCTGGTCGGGGTCGGTCTTGCTTGAGTTCAGCAGGGCCTTGTGCGCGGTGTCGAGGTACGAGACGAACATCTGCAGCCGCGGCACCTGCTGGTGCGGGATGTTGACCACGCGCAGACGGTGCCGCTGGTCCTTGGCGTTGTGCCGCCACATGCCCTGCTCGACATAGAAGTCTGTCGCCGTGTCCTCCAGCGCAGAGCGGATGATCGAGCCGATTGCCCCGTCCGTGGTCTCGTAGAGCTGCTCAAACATCAGCTTGAGCTTCTCCATCTGCGCGGCGAAGACCGTCAGTTCGTCGTCCTCGTCGCCGAACAGCTCGAAGGGATTGACGTCACCGCGGTTCAGGTCCACGCGCGAGGTCAGCCGCTCGAAGTTCGGGCCCAGCTTGTCCAGGTCCGCCCCGTCCAGCACGAGGTGGACCACCGAGCCGTTGCCGAGCATGCAGGCCTGCGAGATCTTCGAGCACCACATGTTCGACACACGCTGGCGGTCCAGGTACTCGCTCAGGGTCGCGTCTGCCACGACAACGTGGTGCTCGTACCGGTTCACGTCCATGAGTACGGCCGAGTTGTTGACGTCGCCGACCATGTAGCCGACGTACTCGCCGCCCCGGTCGTTCAGGCCGTTAGTCACCAGCGAGTACGAACCCGCGAGCTCGGTCGAGGTGAAGTGGAAGCCCTTGCCGCGCTTCTTCTCGTTGTTCTTGAACAGGCCCGAGAGTTCTTGGCGCTGCTCGCCGGCGTACGCCGCGGCCTTCAGCGTGCCGAAGCGGTCGATGTACAGGCGCGTGACGCGGTCGACCGAGTCGTCCAGCGTCTCGAGGTCCGGAGCCTTGAGAAACAGGCGGTTGTGCACCGACAGGTAGCTCGCGCCGTCCTGGATCTCGCCGATGGTGACCTCCAGGTCGGAGGAGATCTTGGCGGCCTTGCGCTTGGAGGAGGTCGTGCCGGTCTCCTCCTGCTCGTTCGCGTCAAGGCGGTCGAGCTTCTCCGACTGCTTGGTGAACGAATCCACCCACTTCTCGTCCATCCGGCGCACCTGCTCAAGGACGACCGCGGTGACGCGCTCGTCGAGCCCGTCCGGGATCCGGTCGATGCCCCAGAACGCGGCGAAGTTGTCGTGCGCGGCGTCGTCGTGGAAGAACGCGAGCACGCACGCCACCGAACCGTCGACCTCGAAGTAGTCGGAGCGGAAGACGTACTTCTCCCGAGGCTTGAGCGCCAGCAGGTGCGGATACGAGTCGAACCGCCCCTCCAGCTTCTTCATCTCCTGGCGGCGCTGCCACCAGTTCTTCTTCGGCTCGGCCACCTCGGCCGGCTCAGCGGCGACCGCCGGCGCGGTCACCCCGGACGGCTCCGCCGTCCCGCCCGTGGCGGGATCGCCGTCGAGAGCGGCCTCCAGTTCATCCACGCCCGGCACGGCCGTCGCGTCCCCGCCCCGGGGCTTCTTCCCCGGAATGCCCAGCTGCGCGCGGGCCTTCGTCATCAGCGCCATGTCACCCTTCGTCCTTCCTTTGTTCGTCCAGCTCGGCCCGGTCAGTTCAGTGAGGCCTTGAGAGAGTGCAGGTCGTCCTCGATGCCCTGGTAGAAGACCCGCAGCATGGGCTCGGTCTCCTCGCGGTCGAGGACCGTAGCCTCCTTGATCATCAGCGCGGACCCCTCGACCTCGGACTGCAGCACCATGTGCGCCCGGCGCAGAGCGTCAGCGCTCTTGCCCTTGAGCAGCAGGTACTGGTGGATCGAGGTGAACTTGCCACCGACGTGCTGCGTGAGGATGTCATACTGCTCGTTCTGCAGCTCGATCAGGTCAGGGTCGCGTACCTCGAGGGCGTGGTTGCGGTGCTCGAGCGAGGCCACCTGGTGGTAAATCCGCTGCGGCTCCTTCGTGGTGACGAAGGCCCACTCGCAGTTCGTGTCGATCTTGCGCCAGAAGGCGTCGACCCGGTCCAGGATGCCGATGCGGTCCTCGTCGAAGAGCAGGTACGACGCTGAGCCGACGACCAGGTAGACCTGCCCCTCACCGCCGTCGGAGAAGTGGATCCGGCCGTCCTCCTCGATGCCGTCGATGCCGACGATCGAGTAGAAGTCGCTCGGGTCCGAGCTGCGGCGGGTGAAGACGTTGCGTGCACGGGAGGGGGCGTACGCCAGCAGGGCGGGCACGTTCATCGCCCGCAGCTCCTTGGTCTTGGTGATGCCGCCGAAGTAGACGATCAGTGCCAGGCCCCAGATGACGAAGAGCGTGATGAACACCGGACCCGAGCTCGCCACGAAGGTCTGCGTCACCGCCCACAGCAGCGCCAGCGCGCCCCCGCCGAAGAAGAACAGCTGCTTGATGGGGGAGGGCTTGGCCGCCCAGCCGCCCTTGCTGAGCGTGATCTCGTGGTCGAGGAACGACCTGTTGAGGCTCGTCGGCACCTTGTACGACATCTTCGCCATGAATCTCTCCCTGCTGCCACCACTGATTTGTCTGTGCCTGTTCGAATGCCCTCATAGACGAGGGATACATGACTACTCTACCTTAGATAGACCTATCGAATCGAGCGTGACTGACGCAAGAATGGCACCACCCAACGGACTCGGACGTGCGATCCGATGCCGTCGGGCGGTGCCGTGGCGTGCTGATGTACGTGGACGGGCAGTCTATCGGACTGGCCTCCGAATAATCATTCAGGAACGAGTCTGCGCAACCTCAGCCGAAGGAGGGGACGAGCTTCCTCTTGCCGCCCTCGTCCTTCCAGGCCAAGGTCGCGTCGAACTTCTTTCCCTTGCTCGAGGTGAAGCCAGTACCCTTGATCGTCTTGCCCGCGGCCAGTGCCGCGAGCTGATCGTCGGTGAAGGCAACCCCGCACCAGCTCTTCGGCGGGGAGTCCAGGGAGGCCTCGAAGTCAGGCACGATCTTCTTACCCTCACCCTTCTTCTCCTCGCGGAAGAAGACCTTGCACTGGAAGCGGTTACCCTTCTTTGAGACGAAGTCGCTGGACTCGACGCCCTCGCCAGCCATGAGGCGGTCGATCTCCTCGGGCGTAAAGGTGTAGTGGCACCAGGACGCCGGCGGCAGCGCGTTGCCGCTGGCGTCGCGGCGGCCGAAGCCGAGCTTCTGGAACCCGACGAACTTCCGGCCCTTGAAGGTGCCCTCGTCAAGCTCGCCGAAGACCTCGTAGACCTTGCCCGTGGTGCTCTTCGCCGAAAACTCGATCGTCTCCCCGGCCAGCAGCCGGGCGACCTCGTCGTCGGTGAAGCGGTGGCCGCCCCACTCACGCGCGAACACCACATCCTTGCCCGTCTTGGCCCAGGTGCCCTGCACCCGCTCCTTCCGGGTGACGGCCTCCTCCTTGAGCCCCAGTGCGGAGCGCATCGTCGCGGCGTTCTTCTGCATGGTCGCGATGTCCTCGCGCACCCAGTCGGCCACGACCGCGAGGCGCTCCTCTGCGCTCGGGCCGGTGCCCGCGGCAATCTCCTTCATATCGGCATAAACCTTCTCGGTCAGCGCCAGATCGCCGATCCGGGTCCCCGGCAGGAGCCGCCAGCTCATGTCCCCGGCCTCGGCGAGGGTGAGCTTGCGGCCCTTCTCCAACAGCAGCGGGTACTTCGTCTTCGTCGAGGTCACCTCGGAGTACGTCGAGGTCCGGGTGGCACCGGTGCCCACGTCGCGCTTCTCCAGCTGCTTCATCAGCCACTTCATGCTCGGGTGCTCGGGGCGCTTGTTCGCACCCTCGAAGACGAAGGGCTCAGCGTTGGTGCCCAGGCCCTTGGCCGATTCGTTCTCGTCGCCCTCGGCGGTGTCGTCGCCGGCGTCCGGATCGAACACCGCCTTCCAGCCCGCCGACAGCGGGACGTTGGCGATGCCCACGAAGTCCGGGTAGTCCTTGACGTGGCCCTTCTGCTGCTCATAGATGTAGTCCTCGGCGATCATCGCCAGGTAGTTCTTGCCCAGCGTCTCGTAGATCAGGCGGCCGGCCTTGCCGAAGCGCTGCTCGACTTCGTCCAGTGAAGCGGGCACCTTCTGGCCCGGCCGGTTCGCACCGTGCGCGCCCTGGGGCTTGACGTGCGTCTTGCGCGGCTGGCGGTGCGTCAGGAGCTTCACGTCCACACCCACGACCCCGGCAATCTTGTCCACCAGAGGCGCGAGCTCGTCGAACTGCTCGGGCGTGATCGTCACGTCGGCAGTACGCGGGTAGCTGACGGCCTGGGCCTCGTACATGGACTGGTAGGTCGAAAGCACCAGCTGGGCCTTGACCCCCTTGCCCACCAGGAGCGAGGACAGTGCGGCCAGGTCCAGCAGCTTCGGTGGCGCGGTCTGCTTCGCCGCCTTGCCGTCGAGCACGACGGGGGAGGGGCCGTACTGGTTCGGCACCTGGTCCTTCTGGTCGAACCGCGGCTCCTCCGAGTTCGTGTACATCACGTCGTTCTCGTCACGGAACCGGTTCTGGAAGAACGGCTTCTTGACGTAGTCGTTGTACGCCTTCAGCTGGTCGCCGACGAGCTTGACCATCGCCGACTTCAGCCGGCCCTGGCGCAGCACCGTGTCCTGCCCGGACTGACGCGCCATGTTCGTGGCGATGCGGGTGAACTGCATCGAGAGCAGGTCGAACTGCGAGCGGTAGCGCGCCTTCTTGTATTCGTCGAAGTCCAGGAGTGACGGAATGACCTTGCGCGCGGTGAAAGCCTTCTGCAGCGAGGCCGGGGCCTCGTCGGTGAAGTACATGCGCGACCACTTGCCCGGCTTGAGCCCCAGCTCCAGGAAGGCGTTGACTGCGATCATGCCGCCCTCGCCGGTGGGGTCAACGTCGGTGGCGATCACAATCTCGTCGGACTTGCCCAGGGTCCGCTTCACGTCCTGGGCGACAGAGCTCGCGTTCTTGATCACCTCCAGGCTCCAGTCCAGCTGCTGCGGGTCCCAGGGCAGATTGCCCAGGTCCCAGGTCCGGTACTTTCCGGCCATGTCCGGATCCGCCACCATCAGGTGCGGATCGACAAACTCGTACAGGTGCCCCCGGGCGTGGGCGATGACAAACTGCTCCCCGTTGTACGTGCAGTTCATGCCGCCGAGGGCAACGGCGAAGTGCCGCGCCGCGCTCGGCTTCTCGGTGAGGATCCCGACAACCATCATGACTCCCTTTCGTCGGTGACTCATAAACCAGTCGACTCATAAATCAGTCACAAGTCTATCGATAGAACGAGTCAAATGGCGAGTCCTGACGAGTCACCCCGCGAGTCGAATGAGAGCCGCGGGACCCGCGCCGGCACGCCGCTCAGAGAGGGCCTGGATCATTCACGGCGACCCCAGATCGAGGTAACGTCTATAGAGTCGCCACCCGCTCACGCCCGACCCAGGAGCACGAATCCCATGGCCCTCGACCACGCTTTCCTGCGCACACCACAGGACTTCAGCAGCATGCTCATCGAGATGCAGGAGGGCAGCTGGCCGCCGGACGAGGCGGACGTCATCCGTATCGCCCAAGGGTGCTCAATGCTGATCGAGTGCATCGACGCCTGGGAGAGCGCCACGCACGGCAAGAATGTCTTCGACGTCGCCCGCGGAGAGATCTGCACGGCCGACGTACGACGGCTCCTCGCCCAGGAGGTCTCACTGAGCTACGAGGGCGACGTCGCCGTGCTGCTGGTGCCGCCGGGGGACGATCGTGTGCGCGTGGAGATCCGGGCCGACGTCGACGAATACCAGGGCCTGCTGCGCCGTCCGGAGATGGTCCTGGACTGGGAGCAGGACGGCAAGCAGCACGAGCACTACATCTCGCTCAAGCCCAAGGGCGCGCACTGGTACATGCTGTCGCAGCTGCGCGACGACATGAAGGAAGGCAGGCTCACCGTCCGGTCATAGCTTCGCCTCAGCCGCGCCAAAGCTCGAGCGACTCGCAGCCCACGGGCGCGCCCATCGACTATATGGTCAGGGCGTGTAAGACAGGTTCTCCGGATGGTCGTTTCGCCACCCCCACACGGCGAGGAGCGCAGCACAGCCCGAGCTACACCGGGGCCTGGAGGCGCAGCCCCAGGCCCCAGATACCCCGATGTGCTTGCCGAGTTCAGTTCCGGCAGCGGCGGGATGACGAAATCGAGTCGCGCGTTGACTGGAAACGGGTTACGGCGCTTCATCTTCAGCAGAGTTGGCCCTGCCTGCCAACTCTGCGCGTCGAGCCTCAAACAGCATTTCGTTGATTGCGAACTCCGCGTTCCCCGACCATGCTTCGCTGCCGAATGCAGTGATGTCGTAGTACTCGGGGATGCCGTCGCCTTCCGAATCGGTATAGCCAACCCCAAGGGCATCGCATTTCAGCATGACCCTCCACTCGCCATACGAAGCCGTCAACTCCCAGTTGCCGAAGTAGCTGCCGTAGATGGTGAGATCCAAGGGATCCCCGGCAACGTCTACCACCAAATTGGAGGATTGGTTCCTCCGCTGTTCCGGCCAAGACGCCAGGCCGTCCAGTTCGACGGTGACCCCTGGGACCAGAGTCAGAGCATCCATGACGCTATCTAGCGCGTCGCTTTGCTCACTCCAGCCACTTCCACCTGCATCGAGATAGCAGTTCGTCACCAATGCGTCATCAGCTGAAGTGGAGCCAGCGGGAAGGGAGATATCCGCTCGCAGCAGGGCCCTTGGGAGAGTTGCTTCCTGCGTCCTAGTGTTTCCACGGCTCCACGGAGATTCCAGAAGGCCTGCGATCCTCACCTCTGCAAGATAGAAGGCTCTGAACGTCAGTGCGGTGGCGTCCTGCTTGGTCTGGTTGAGACCGACGAGTTTGGCAGAGGCGGCATCGACGTCGAACGAAAGGGAGGAAAATTCGTCGGGTGCCAGGTCCGCCCAGTCACCCATATGCCCTTCGCTGATCGTGACGTCCCTCAGCAGAACATTGCCTTGGTACGCAAGCCGCAGAGCCAGGTTGAACCCGTCGGCATCACTTGGAACTGAACCAAATATCTTTTCAGTGGCCCTTCTAAGATCGTTGAAGATATAGGGGCCTTCCGCCCCGAGCCACTGTTGGTAGGCGGTGCGAGTGTCCTTATCTGCCGAGACAACCACATACTCTAATTCCCGGCTTCGTCCCTCATGGATGTAAGCGCGGAGGTGAGCACTATCGGCTGCGCCAGTCTTTACCCCACTCTTTCGTTTGGCCGGTCCTTCCAGCAGGATTTGGTCACGAAGAGCTTCGTGGGCAAAATCGGCGGTACTGAGGACATGAATGCTGGGCCCCAAGGACGTGATGACCCCTCTCAGGTCCAGCGCAACATCTTTGGCTGTCTTTTCATCCGGGACCTCGACCGAAAACCCGGCACTGTGAAGCCTTCTTGTCGCAGCTCGGAGCGTTACGTAGTGGGCGTGCAGGTGCTGGCCCCATTCCCAGATGACAGTGTCCGTTACCCAGATTTCAATTCGCCCGTGCTTATCAGCGCGGGAACAAAGAGATCTCAGCGTTTCTATGCCGGGTGCTTCGGCGAAGATGTTTGTGTCGAGCGCAATTGCTGCGACGCGGCTGAAG
>NZ_JAMSGY010000027.1:0-341 GCF_024608385.1 Paenarthrobacter sp. UW852 | reverse complement strand
AGTTTGGACAAGTCCGGAGGCGAGGCAACGTACCGAGTATCCGTAGCATTCCCAACCACATCGGCATAAGCAACGAACTCCACTCTCCAATCACCGGCCGGCCAGGTCAGCGCATCAACGCTCATGGACGAATGGCCGCGGCTTACACCACCGATCCGAGAATCGGTACCCCCGGCAATAACACGTTTGATTTTTCCGGACGGCCCATACGCCCAAAACTCAACATGCGATATCGCCGAGGCATCCGAGGCAGTCCAAGCAAACTTCACCACATCACCAGGGCCGACGACCGCCGGAGACACCATCGAAACGCTATCCAACACAGGCGGCGCAACATCCGC
>NZ_JAMSGY010000026.1:0-383 GCF_024608385.1 Paenarthrobacter sp. UW852 | reverse complement strand
GCACCTGAAGGCCGTAAGTTGCTGCGCGTTGAGCAGCGTAACTCGGCGGTACCGGTTGAACGTAAGCCTGAGTGGATCAAGGCCAAGGTCCAGATGGGTCCTGAGTTCGTCCAGCTCAAGAACCTGGTGAAGAAGGAAGGGTTGCACACGGTCTGTGAAGAGGCCGGTTGCCCGAACATTTTCGAGTGCTGGGAAGACAAGGAAGCGACGTTCCTGATCGGCGGGTCCGAGTGCACCCGGCGCTGTGATTTCTGCCAGATCGATACCGGCAAACCCTCCCCGGTGGACATGTTCGAACCCACGAAGGTGGCCCGCTCGGTGCAGGCCATGCAGTTGCGGTACGCCACGGTGACCGGTGTGGCCCGTGATGACCTGGCCGATGA
>NZ_JAMSGY010000025.1:0-490 GCF_024608385.1 Paenarthrobacter sp. UW852 | reverse complement strand
GAGCAAACCACGGGACTCGGGCTCGTCCATTTCCCCGTCACCAAGGAACGCCCAGACCTGCTGGTCCGAGGTGTCCTTGATCCCACGGTTCTGCAGGTACCGGTTGGACTGGGCCTGGTAGATCGCGTTCATCGGGCCGATACCCATCGACACGGTCGGGAACTCCCAGAAATCAGGCATCAGGCGCGGGTGCGGGTACGAGGACAGGGCATGCCCTTCCTTGGACTTCTCCTGACGGAACCCGTCCAGATCCTCTTCGCTGAGGCGGCCTTCCATGAACGCCCGCGCGTACATCCCCGGGGACGCGTGACCCTGGAAGAACACCTGGTCCCCGCCCGAGGGGTGGTCCTTACCGCGGAAGAAGTGGTTGAACCCCACCTCGTACAGGGTCGCGGCACCGGCATACGTGGAAATATGCCCACCCACACCAATATCGGAACGCTGCGCACGATGAACCATCACCGCAGCGTTCCACCGCATATACGCCCGA
>NZ_JAMSGY010000024.1:0-490 GCF_024608385.1 Paenarthrobacter sp. UW852 | reverse complement strand
CAACAAACCACGGGACTCGGGCTCGTCCATTTCCCCGTCACCAAGGAACGCCCAGACCTGCTGGTCCGAGGTGTCCTTGATCCCACGGTTCTGCAGATACCGGTTGGACTGGGCCTGGTAGATCGCGTTCATCGGGCCGATACCCATCGACACGGTCGGGAACTCCCAGAAATCCGGCATCAGGCGCGGGTGCGGGTACGAGGACAGGGCGTGCCCTTCCTTGGACTTCTCCTGACGGAACCCGTCCAGATCCTCTTCGCTGAGGCGGCCTTCCATGAACGCCCGCGCGTACATCCCCGGGGACGCGTGACCCTGGAAGAACACCTGGTCACCGCCCGAGGGGTGGTCCTTACCGCGGAAGAAGTGGTTAAAGCCCACCTCGTACAGGGTCGCGGCACCGGCATACGTGGAGATATGCCCGCCCACACCAATATCGGAACGCTGCGCACGATGAACCATCACCGCCGCGTTCCACCGCATATACGCCCGG
>NZ_JAMSGY010000023.1:0-705 GCF_024608385.1 Paenarthrobacter sp. UW852 | reverse complement strand
CCTTGCGGTGAATGAGGAGAACGCCTCCGGTGGGCGGGTGGTGACGGCTCCGACCAATGGTGCTGCGGGGATCATTCCGGCGGTGTTGTATTACGCGTTGAATTACGCCCCGGGCATGGATAAAGCGACCCGGGCTGATAAGGACGATGTGGTGGTGAAGTTCCTGCTCGCTGCCGGTGCGGTAGGTGTGTTGTATAAGGAGCAGGCGTCCATTTCGGGTGCTGAGGTGGGTTGTCAGGGTGAGGTCGGGTCGGCGTCGTCGATGGCTGCTGCGGGGTTGGCTGAGGTGATGGGTGGTTCCCCGGGTCAGGTGGAGAACGCTGCGGAGATCGCGATGGAACATAACCTGGGGTTGACGTGTGATCCGATTGGCGGGTTGGTGCAGATCCCGTGTATCGAGCGGAACGCGATTGCTGCGGCGAAGGCGATCAACGCGGCGAAGATGGCGTTGTGGGGTGACGGGACGCACCGGGTCTCGTTGGACGAGGTGATCGTGACCATGCGTGAAACGGGCAAGGACATGTCCCACAAATACAAAGAAACAGCGATGGGCGGCCTCGCCGTCAACGTCGTCGAATGCTGAAAAACGCCCGTTGTGAGGCCCGCTTTGCCGCCTAAAACCCAGGCAAAGCACGCAGAGCAGACCCCGCAACGCACTGCCGCAAGAAGATTGAAACCCAAGAACGAAGGAACGTCATGACACTC
>NZ_JAMSGY010000022.1:0-1045 GCF_024608385.1 Paenarthrobacter sp. UW852 | reverse complement strand
ATCAGCGAAGCCCGCCGCAGACTCGCCCTCGCCGCCGAGGTCCTCCCCCGGCCCGGAATAGCCGGACAACCCCTCCCCGCCCGACGGGAAACGCTCGCCGACGCGCTCGGATCAGCCCAAATACCCTCCCGCTCCGCCACGATCATCAGCACCGCCCTGGATAAAGTCCGGCACCTCACCGACGCCGAAACCACCACCCGCATGGAACACGCCCTGACCAGAACCGCAACCGAAAGCGACCCCGACTTCCTCACCAAAATGGCCCAACGCTGGACCGACAGGATCGACCAAGACGGAACCGAACCCTCCGAAGAAACCCTCCGCCAACTCCAAGGCACCTTCCTCCGCCGCCGACGCCGCTACGGACTGCACCACCTCGAAATCTTCGCCACCACCGAACAATACGAAACCCTCACCACCGCCATGAACACCGCCACCAACCCCCGACACACCACCCAACCCACCGGACCGGACCTGGACCGGCGCTCCCGGCCACAAAAACTCCTCGACGGCCTCGTCGGCGCCTGCAACCTCGCGATGACCACCGGCAAACTCCCCACCAACGGCGGACTCCGCCCCCAACTCACCGTCACCATCAGCCACCAAGACCTCCTGGACCAACTCACCCACAACAACACACCCACCAACCCAAACACCAAGACCACCACCAAGACCACCACCAGCACCGGCACAAGCAGCGGCAGCGGCACTGGCACTGGCACTGGCACGTTCACCGGCCCCCTCCACCCCACCACCATCCGCAAAATCGCCTGCGACGCCGACATCATCCCCGTCCTGCTCGGCACCGACTCCCGCGTCCTGGACATCGGCCGCACCACCCGGATCTTCCCACCCCACATCCGCAAAGCCATCACCGCCCGCGACGGCGGCTGCGCCTTCCCCGACTGCACCATGCCCGCACCCTGGTGCGAAGCCCACCACATCACCTACTGGTCCCACGGCGGAACCACAGGAACAGAAAACGGAACCCTCCTCTGCTCCCACCACCACCACCTCATCCACAAAGAACAATGGACCATCAACA
>NZ_JAMSGY010000021.1:0-1329 GCF_024608385.1 Paenarthrobacter sp. UW852 | reverse complement strand
ACACCACCCGGGTGAAGACGTGAGCCGGGCTCGATGCTCCTTCATTCCAGATAGGAGGGCATCTCCAAGTGCCTGTGCAATCCGTCGTCCAGGATGCGCACGATCGAAGCGATCCTGCTGCCATCCCCGTCGGTTCGACAACCAACAGCCCCCGGGCGCCGG
The DNA here is from genome assembly GCF_024608385.1 of Paenarthrobacter sp. UW852. NCBI lineage: Bacteria > Bacillati > Actinomycetota > Actinomycetes > Micrococcales > Micrococcaceae > Paenarthrobacter > Paenarthrobacter sp. UW852. The sequence continues at coordinate 1,167 of NZ_JAMSGY010000021.1, read as the reverse complement.
CCCTCCAGATAGCAAACAAACGCCGGCCTGCCTTCTGCTCCGGCCGCAGACAGCGCGTAGCTGCCGCCGGGTCGCCCCTCCGCACCCGCACGAAGGGAACTCCCGACGGCGGTACGAGCGACGTAGCGTTCGCTGGCCGGCGGCATGGCAGGCCGGCACTGATCAGTAAGGAGCTCGAGGAGGGAGTCGATCTCATCCCGGGAGAAGGCGTCGGCGAACTTGCGGGCGATGTCCTGCTCTGCCGCTTCCGTGGCCCGGGGAGCATTGACCCCGCAGAAGGTACAACGAACGGTCGTCGCAATCCGCTAAAAACTCGTCTGTCGGCATCATCAACGGACCCAACAATCCTGTAGCAGTGAACATGACGTAGCCATCAAAGAAGGGAAAACCTGCAATGACACCGCGCCGAGGGCACCAGGCGCGGAGCTCCATCGAGTCCGGAATGGCCATATCGTTGAGATCCACATCGTCTTCGACCGCTTGCCCTTCGCGCTGGCACGGGGCGACATTGGGGAAGCTTGACGCCCAAAGGCCTCCACACGTGTGTTACCTGGCAGGGACGATCTAGGGGCCGATGGCGTATTCGGTGAATTGGCCACAGGCCTTGAACCCGAGACGGCGGTACACCGGCTCCCCGTCCTCAGAGGCCTGCAATACCGTGGATTGCCAGGTCTCCCACTCGTGATTCAGGGAGATCCCCGCGCAGGTCCTTCCACATGCCTGTCTCTGTCTCTGACGCCTCGAGCCCGGCGGCCCCAAGGAATTCGGCAAGATTGTCCGGAATAGAGGCAGGGCCTACCCACCAGGAGAAAGGGCGGCCGGTGGATCCCAGGGCCCGGACCGTCTCTGCGGTTCGGGTTTGCACTGCGTGCCGGGCGAATCGGGCTGCCGCGACGATGTTGAAGGTGTCGTCGGCCAGACCGCTATCGGCGATCAAGAGATCGGCAGTTCTTGAAACGGAGGCTCCGATGAGGTTTCGGTGCAAGTGGCTGGCATGTTCAGCCAGGTTCTGTTCCATCGCGTGCTGCAGAGCCGATTCAGAGCCAAACGGGAACTTCGCGTCTTCCATAATGCTCCAGTCAAACACGTGTTCTTGCGCTCTAAAGCTGACCCATAGCGAGCCCGAGGCTAGCTGTGAACCTGGCCCAAAGCAAGGTAGGCGGAACC
>NZ_JAMSGY010000020.1:0-1890 GCF_024608385.1 Paenarthrobacter sp. UW852 | reverse complement strand
TTGCAGGGTTTTGGCGACGATGGAGTGGGTGTCGTTTTTGAAGTAGCGGCGTGCGGCTTGGCGGGTGTCGGAGAAGCCGAAGCCGTCTGCTCCGAGGGAGGCGAAGTCGTTGGGGATGTATTGGCGGATTTGGTCGGGGACGGCTTTCATGTAGTCGGTGACGGCGATGACGGGTCCGGTTTTGCCTGCGAGTTGTTCGGTGATGAAGGGGGTGGGTGCGGGTTGGCCGGGGTTGAGGAAGGCGTGGTCTTCGGCGGCGAGTCCGTCGCGTCGGAGTTCGTTCCAGGAGGTCACGGACCAGACGTCGGCTGCGACGTTCCAGTCTTCGGCGAGGATCCGGGCGGCTTCGAGGGCCCAGGGCACGGAGACGCCGGAGGCGAGGATCTGCGCGGTGGGCCGGTTGTTATCGCCCTCGGGGGCGTCGGCGAGGTGGTAGATGCCCTTGATCAGTGCGTTGGTGTCGAGGTTTTCCGGTTCCGCGGGTTGGGTGATGGGTTCGTTGTAGACGGTGAGGTAGTACATGACGTTGTTATCTGACGCAGCTTTGATTCCTTGCGCGTCAGCGTCGCCGTACATTTGTTCGAGTCCGTGGCGGATGATGTGGCCGATTTCGTAGCCGTAGGCGGGGTCGTAAGTTTTCACGGCGGGGTTGGTGGAGGCCAGGATGGGGGAGTGCCCGTCGGCGTGTTGGAGTCCTTCGCCGGTGAGGGTGGTCCGTCCTGCGGTGGCGCCGATGATGAACCCGCGGGTCATTTGGTCTGCTGCGGCCCAGAACGAATCGCCGGTGCGTTGGAAGCCGAACATGGAGTAGAACACGTAGATCGGGACCAGGGGTTCGCCGTGGGTGGCGTAGGAGGTTCCGGCGGCGGTGAACGCTGCGACGGCTCCGGCTTCGTTGATGCCGGGGTGGATCAGTTGTCCGGCGGGTGATTCTTTGTAGGCCAGGACGAGGTCGCGGTCCACGGAGAGGTAGTTCTGGCCTTTGGGGTTGTAGATTTTCGCGGTCGGGAAGAACGCGTCCATCCCGAAGGTCCGGGATTCGTCCGGGACGACGGGCACGAAGCGTGCGCCGAAGTTTTTGTCGCGCATGAGGTCTTTGAGGAGCCTCACGAAGGCCATGGTGGTCGCGGCTTGTTGTTTCCCGGACCCGCGTTTGGCCACGTCGTAGGACTTCGGGTCCGGGAGGGTGACGGGGGTGTGGGTGCGGCGGCGTTCGGGTACGAACCCGCCGAGCTCGGCCCGGCGTTCCATGAGGTATTGGATTTCCGGGGCGTCCATGCCGGGGTGGTAGTACGGGGGCCGGTAGAGGTCCGCGTCGAGTTGTTCGTCGCTGATGGGGATCCGGAGGTGGTCACGGAAGGCTTTGAGGTCTTCCATGGTCAGTTTCTTCATTTGGTGGGTCGCGTTGCGGCCCTCGAAGTGCGGTCCGAGTCCGTAGCCCTTGACGGTTTTGGCCAGGATCACGGTGGGTTTGCCCTTGAACTCGGTCGCTGCCTTATACGCGGCGTAGACCTTGCGGTAGTCGTGGCCGCCGCGTTTGAGGCCCCAGATCTGTTCGTCGGTCAGGTCCGCGACCATGTCCTTGGTGGCCGGGTTCTTCCCGAAGAAGTGTTCCCGCACGAACCCGCCGGACTCGGCTTTGTAGGTCTGGTAGTCACCATCGGGGGTTTCGTTCATGATTTTCACCAACGCCCCGTCGGTGTCGGCCTCGAGCAGGGAGTCCCACTCCCGGCCCCAGACGACCTTGATCACGTTCCAGCCCGCACCGCGGAAGAACGCTTCGAGTTCCTGCATGATCTTGCCGTTACCGCGCACGGGACCGTCCAGGCGCTGGAGGTTGCAGTTGACCACGAAGTTCAGGTTGTCCAGGTTCTCGTTCGCGGCGAGCTG